>JAHYYO010000099.1:0-2130 GCA_019424925.1 Collinsella sp. | reverse complement strand
ATTTTCGGCGAATGGTTACATGCCATGAAAAAGCCCCGACCTCACAACGTGAGATCGGGGCAAGAGCGGTATGTAGGTTTTTGCTACTCGGCGTCGGCGAAGCCGTTGGGGTTGTGGCTCTGCCAGTTCCAGCTATCGCGGCACATGTCCGCGATGTCGTACTGGGCCTTCCAGCCCATCATGCGCTCGGCCTTGGAGGCATCGCACCAGTTGGCAGCGATGTCGCCGGCGCGGCGCTCGCGGATCACGTAGGGCAGCTCCTTGCCACAGGCCTTGGAGAAGGCGGCGACGACCTCGAGTACCGAGGTGCCGGTGCCGGTGCCCAGGTTAAAGATCTCGACGCCGGTTTTGCCGTTCATCCAGTTAAGGGCGGCAACGTGACCAGAGGCCAGATCGCACACGTGGATGTAGTCGCGCACGCCGGTGCCGTCGGGGGTGGGGTAGTCGTTGCCATAGACCTGAACGGCCTCGAGCTTGCCCACGGCGACCTGGGCGACATAGGGCACCAGGTTGTTGGGGATGCCCTTGGGGTCCTCGCCGATCAGGCCCGACGGATGAGCGCCGATGGGGTTGAAGTAACGGAGCAGCACGACGTCCCACTCGGGGTCGGCGGTGTGGACGTCCATAAGGATCTGCTCGATCATCCACTTGGTCCAACCATAGGGGTTGGTCGCGGGCTTCTTGGGGTCTTCCTCGGTGACGGGCGGGTTGTCCGGGTCGCCGTAGACGGTCGAGGAGCTCGAGAAGATGATGGACTTGCAGCCATGGTTGCGCATGACGTCGATGAGCACCAAGGTGTTCTCGATGTTGTTGTGGTAGTACTCGACGGGCTTGCTCACCGACTCGCCGACGGCCTTAAAGCCGGCAAAGTGGATGACGCGGTCGATCTGATGGGTATCGAAGATCTTGTTCATCGCATCGCGGTCGAGCACGTTGGCCTCGTAGAAGGTGAGGTTCTTGGCGGCCTCGTCGCCCACGATGGTCTTGACGCGGTCGACGGCGACGGCGCTGGAGTTGGAGAGATCATCGACGATGACGACCTGGTAGCCACCCTCGAGCAGCTGAACGACGGTGTGCGAGCCGATAAAGCCGGCGCCACCGGTAACGAGGACGCAGGTGTCTTTGGGGCCGAGTGCTTTGGACATGTAGTCTCCTATCGAATCAGGAACACTTCTAGAGGGGAGTATAGCGCAGGCGGGGACGCCCAAATGGTGCACTGTAGGAAAAGCAGAGGATTATGTTAACGTACTCATATAAGAGCTTGCTCAATTGTTACCTCAAATTTGACAATTGCTTACGAGCCGCCGACCTTGTAGTTTCCTGCCGTTCGTGGAAATCGTTGGGACGCGCCATATGTACGCTAATATGTATGAGTTGAGCGACATATAAATAAGCATGTAACGGAGTACATATGTCACCAAACAGCGATTCCATCCTTTCCCAGGAGCTCTCGCGCCGCACTGCCCTTAAGGCCCTGTTCGGCGCCGCTTCTGCGGCAGTTCTTTTTGGCCTGCCCACTCGCGCCCATGCGGCGGAGGCTTCCAAAGAAACCACCGATAAATTGAATGCCGCCCAGGCCCAACTCGACGAGGTTCAGGCCCAGCTCGACAGCATCGCAAATGAGTATGCGGCGCTGGCCAACAAGAATGCCCAGACCCTCAACGACATCGAGAATGTCCAGGGCAAGATTGACGACACGCAGGCCCAGATCGATGAAAAGAAGGCCGAGCTCAAGAAGAAGCGCAACGACCTTTCCGATCGCGTGGCCGCCAGCTACAAGTCCGGCGGTACGAATATCCTGTCGCTGCTGCTGGCCTCTGGCTCGTTTGAGGAACTCGTCGCCAACGCGCATTACGTTGAGAAGATCAACAAGAGCGACCGCGATGCCATCGAGGATATCCAGACCATCCAGGAAGAGCTCGATGCGCAAAAGACCGAGCTCGAGTCGCAGAAGGCCGACTTAGAGAAGCTCAAGGACCAGCAGACTGCCCAGATGCAGGACATGCAGGCCAAGCAGCAAGAAGTCCAGACCGTGCTGAACGGTCTTTCCGACGACGTCAAGGAACTCATGGCTCAGCGCGATTCCGAGATCCTCGCTGCCGCCCAGGCTGAGGAGGCCGCTAGGAAGGC
>JAHYYO010000098.1:0-2149 GCA_019424925.1 Collinsella sp. | reverse complement strand
CCTATGACGTTCTGATTCGTAGTCAGACCCTCTATCCAGCTGAGGTAACGCCGCAGCGCAAGACATATAAAACCACTTTAGCTTATTGGAGTCAAGCACAATTTCAAACTTTTTTGTGGAACGCAGTCTTGTCATGCTGCTCCGCATATACCGTCGTTCCCCGTACGATCGATTGGCTTTTCGATCACGTCAAACTTAGCATCAAGTTCCCTCAGGAGCGATCTCACCCGCTGGGCACAATCATAATCGGCAAACGAGATACTCAACATGCGAGCAACCTGGTTAGATGTCCGGACCCCATAGAAATGCTCCAGGGCCACAAGCCCCTCGTGCGCCACAAACGTCTCAACCACATGAGGCGACTCCTCAAAGCACCATTGGGTCAACGGACCCCCGCTCGTCTGTCGAACCACCAGGCCACCCATGCCAGACGGCTCACACGTTACAAGCAGGTACTCCCCGCCCTCGTCGCTCTCAAACAAAACCACCCGATCATCAAACAGCTCCATCGCGTCCCCTTTCTCTCGCTCTTATTTAGCAAAAGCATAGCAGGTAGATTGCTGTATACAGAACAGTTGTTCGTGTGTTTTCTATTGAGCTGTCCGCACGGCATGGTATGGACCTGCGCACGAAATAGGGCGCCCCCGAAGGAGCGCCCTTGCATATCGCTTATGCAGCCAACCTACGCGACCGGCTCGATCTTCTCGAGGCCGCCCATGTAGGGACGCAGAACCTCGGGGATCGTGATGGTGCCGTCGGCGTTCTGGTAGTTCTCCAGAATGGCGGCCATGGTGCGGCCGGCCGGCAGGCCGGAACCGTTGAGAGTGTGCAGGTAGCGCGAACCCTTGAAGTTCTCGGGGTCGCGATACTTGATGTTGGCGCGGCGAGCCTGGAAATCACCGCAGTTGGAGCAGGAGCTGATCTCCTTGTAGGCGTTGTAGCTCGGCAGCCAGACCTCGACGTCGTAGGTCTGACGGGCAGAGAAGCCCAAGTCGCCGGTGCACAGGCTAATCACACGATACGGAAGGCCCAGCTGCTGCAGCAGGTACTCGGCCTCAGCGGTCATGCTCTCGAGCTCCTCGTCGGACTCCTCCGGCTTAGCGAACTTGACCATCTCGACCTTGTCGAACTCGTGCTGACGGATGATGCCGCGGGTGTCGCGACCGGCGGAACCGGCCTCCTCGCGGAAGCAGGGGGTGAAGGCGGTGTAGCGGCGCGGCAGGGTGTCGGCATCGAGGACCTCGCCGGCGTGCAGGTTGGTGAGCACGACCTCGGCGGTGGGGATCAGGAAGTTGTCGCCCGAGACGTGGTAGGCGTCGTCCTCGAACTTGGGCAGCTGACCCGTGCCGAACATGGTCTGACGCTTGACGACGATGGGCGGCCACCACTCCTTGAAGCCACGGCTCGTGTGCGTGTCCAGGAAGAAGTTGATAAGGGCGCGCTCCAGGCGGGCGCCGGCGCCACCGAGAACGGTGAAGCGGCTGCCGGAGAGCTTGTTGCCACGCTCGAAGTCGAGAATGTCGAGGTCGGTACCCAGATCCCAGTGCGGCTTAAAGTCGAAGTCGAACTCGCGCGGGGTGCCCCAGCGGCGACGCTCGATGTTCTCGTCCTCGTCCTTACCGTACGGAGTGGCATCGCACGGAATGTTGGGCAGGTGAGCCATGAAGTCGTACTGCTCCTGCTCGAGGGCGGTGCGGCGCTCGGCCAGACCGTCAATCTTCTCGTTGACGGCGCGCACGGCCTCCTTGGCGGCCTCGGCCTCCTCCTTCTTGCCCTCCTTCATCAGGGCGCCGATTTTCTTGGACTCGGCGTTGCGCGTGGCCTGGAGCTCCTCGACCTCGGTGATGACGGCACGGCGCTCGTCGTCGAGCTCAAAGAACTTCTCGCGGTCCCAAGACGTCTGACGGTTAGCCATGGCGACATCGATGGCATCGGGGTTCTCGCGAACAAACTTGATATCAAGCATTAGATCCTCCGGCGATATACATTCCATTTAGGTTGCAACCTTGTACATGTATGGGCAAGTATATACTTATGAGCGTTTACGACCCAACTCAACTACGCAAGAAGGCACCCAATGGACGCAGTTTTTTCCTTTTTGTTTGGCACCCGCACCGGTTTTGCCATCCTTTTCGCCGGCGGCATCCTG
>JAHYYO010000097.1:0-2376 GCA_019424925.1 Collinsella sp. | reverse complement strand
CCTACAGGGAGTAGCCCCGACGGTTGACAAAACTATAGGAACACCCAACGACTACCCCCAACGTCGATGTTTTGGCAACGACAGCGAAAACCCGCCAGAGCGAGCAAGGTGCCTTGAAACAAGGCGGCATTGACCTTCTGGTCATGCCGCCGAAGTTGAAAGGCAGATTGCCGCTCTGGCGGGCTTGCAGCGTCGAGCCGTTACGCGGTTTGGTAAAACCGCGTAACTAGTTAGCCGCCCAGGTAAGCCTTGCGGACGTTGTCGTCGTGCAGGAGCTCTTGGCCGGTGCCGGTCATGGTGATCTTGCCGGTCTCGAGCACGTAGCCGCGCGTGGCGATTGAAAGCGCCATCTGGGCGTTCTGCTCGACCAGAAGCACCGTGGTACCGGCCTTGTGCAGGTCCTCGACAATCTGGAAGATCTGCTCAATCAGAATCGGCGCCAGACCCATGGAAGGCTCATCGAGCATGAGCAGCTTGGGGTTGCTCATAAGGGCGCGCCCCATAACGAGCATCTGCTGTTCGCCGCCCGAAAGGGTGCCGGCGACCTGGCGACGGCGCTCCTTAAGGCGCGGGAACTGCTCGTAGACGCGCTCAAGGCCCGGAGCCACCGTGGACTTGGGCTGCGTGTAGGCGCCCATCTCCAGGTTCTCCTCGACCGTCATCTGCAAAAAGGCGCGACGGCCCTCGGGAACCTGGGCCAGGCCCTTGCCCACCAGTTTATCGGCAGGCGTATGGGTAATGTCCTCGCCCATAAACTTGATGGAGCCGGTCTTGGAACGCAGCAGGCCCGAGATGGTTTTAAGCGTCGTGGACTTACCGGCGCCGTTCGCGCCGATCAGGGCCACGATCTCGCCCTCGTTGACGTTAAAGGAGATGTCCTTGATGGCGTGGATAGCGCCGTACCAGACGTTGATGTTGTAGACGGAAAGCATCGGCTCTGCCATTTAGTTCTCCCCCTTATCCTGCTTGCCCAGATATGCCTCGATAACGGCGTCGTTGTTCTGAATCTCCTCGGCCGTGCCCTTGGCGATGACCTTGCCAAAATTAAGCACGCAAATGCCCTCGCAAATGTTCATGACGAGCGACATATCATGCTCGATAAGCATGATGGCAATGCCAAAGGTGTCGCGGATCTTGACGATGTTCTCCATGAGCTCGGCGGTCTCGGACGGGTTCATGCCGGCAGCAGGCTCGTCGAGCAGCAGCAGTTTGGGGTTGGTGGCAAGCGCGCGGACGATCTCCAGACGACGCTGGGCGCCGTAAGGCAGCGAGCCGGCCTGCTCGTTTGCCAGGTGCTCCATATCAAAAATGGACAGCAGCTCCATGGCGCGCTCGTGGGCGGCCTTCTCGTGCTTCCAATACGTCGGCAGGCGCAGCACGCCCTCAAAGCCGGAGTAGCGCTCCTGGTTGTGCAGACCGACCTTGACGTTGTCCTCCACCGTCATGGTGTTGAACAGGCGAATGTTCTGGAAGGTGCGGGCAATACCCATGCGGTTGACCTGATAGACCGACTTGCCCGAGGTGTCCTCACCGTCGAGCAGGATGGTACCGTGCGTGGGCTGGTACACCTTGGTGAGCAGGTTGAAGACCGTGGTCTTACCGGCACCGTTGGGACCGATCAGACCGGCGATCTCGGTCTTACCGATGGTCAGGCTAAAGTCGTCGACTGCCTTAAGGCCGCCAAATTCAATGCCCAAGTGGATGCACTCGAGCGCCGGGCGCTGGCCCAGGTCGCGGTCGGGAACGATGGCGCCAGAAGGATACGGGACCATCTTGCCCTTGTTGAACTCAAATTTACTGGGCATCGGCTGCCACCTCCTTCTTGGAAGCAAAGCGGTCCTTAATGCGTGCGAAGAACGCCTTGAGCTGCGGGTTGTTGGTAAAGATCATGACCAGGATCAGCACGATGGCGTAGATGAGCATGCGGTAGTCCGAGAACTGACGGAGCAGCTCGGGAAGCACCGTGAGCAACGCCGCCGCGATGACGGAGCCGCGCATATTGCCCAGACCGCCCAGGACCACGAACACCAGGATGAGGATGGACGTGTTGAAGTCGAACTTGGTAGCGGAAAGCTGCGAGAAGTTACCGCCGAAGAGGGCTCCGGCAGCGCCGGCGAGAGCGGCGGAAACCACGAAGGCGATCATGCGGTACTCGGTGACAGAGATGCCCACGGACTCGGCAGCGATCTTGTTGTCGCGCACGGCCATAATGGCACGGCCGGTACGGCTGCGAACCAGGTTGAGCACGATCACGAGTGCGACCATAACCAGGATGGCACCGGCGAGGAAGGTCGAGTACGTCGACACGCCCGAGGCGCCCTGGGCGCCCTTGATGATGGCGGTGCCGTCCTCGAGCAGGTGCAGGTCGTCGATCGT
>JAHYYO010000096.1:0-2392 GCA_019424925.1 Collinsella sp. | reverse complement strand
ATGGATTTGCTGATTGATATTCTGCTCGACGCCGGCAAGGACACGCTCTCGCTGGCGCCGTTTTTGTTGGTGACGTATCTTGCTCTCGAGACACTTGAGCACGTTGCGGGCGACCGCGTCAACGGCGCTATCAAGCGCGCCGGCGCTGCGGGTCCCGTGGCTGGCTCGCTGCTGGGCATTGTGCCGCAGTGCGGATTTTCGGCCATGGCAGCAACGCTGTACGCCGGCCGTGTCGTGACGCTGGGCACGCTGGTCGCCGTGTTCCTCTCGACCTCCGATGAGATGCTGCCGCTGTTGCTCGCCGAGCAGGTGCCCGTGCAGACCATGGCGATGCTTTTGGCTTCGAAGGCACTGATCGCGCTGGTCACGGGCTTTATCGTGGACGCGGCTATCCGCGGCCTTCGTCGTAATGCCCGCGCGCATGCGGCGATTCGCCGTACCGTGCTGGGGACCGCTGCCAATCCGGCTCATGTGAACTGCGCGCACGACGACCATACCGGGGGCGACATCATTGATGAAGTGGCCGAGGCGGGCGTGAGCGCCGACCACATCCACGAGTTGTGCGAGCGCGACCATTGCGGTTGCGATGATGATGAAGATGAACACGAGCGCGACCACGGACACAGCCATGACCACGGTCACGCAGGCGAGCATGAGCACCACCACGGCCATGGGCACGACCACGGTCACTCCCACGAAGGTGCGCCCGTCCTGTCGATTATCCGCAGCGCGATCTCGCACACCGTGCAGGTTTCGGTTTTTATTTTCCTGGTGACGCTGATTCTAGTTGCCGTGCTCGAGACCTTCGGAGAGTCCGCGATCGAGCAGTTCCTGCGTGGCAACGAGACGCTCGCCGTCTTGGGCTCGGCACTCGTCGGCCTGATCCCCAACTGCTCGGCCAGCGTGGTCATTACGCAGCTGTACCTGGAGGGCGCGCTACAGCTGGCGCCGATGCTCGCCGGCACGCTCATTTCCGCCGGCGTGGGCTATCTTGTCCTGTTCCGCACCAACCGCAGCGCTCGTGAAAACGCCGTGTTCCTGGTCATGATGTACGTCATCGGCGCCGGCTGGGGCCTTATCCTATCCGCCTTCGGCCTCTAAGTAGGCCTAAAAAATGGGCTTCAAATAGCCATGCTCGGCGCCTGCGCAATGCGGCGACGCATGGCATTTTGAAGCCCGTTTTTTTGTTGAGCCATGGATTCCGAGCGCTCACACCGCTCAAAACAAAAAGGTAGATTTCCGGGCATGTCCCGAAAATCTACCTTGGTTAGCGCAGCAGCTCGGTGAGGTTGCGTTTAAAGCGGGCCCGGTCTTCGCTGGTAAATGCCGCCGGTCCGCGAGTGCGTCCCCCGGCGCGGCGTACCTTCTTTTCCTCGTGGCGAATAAACAACTGCATGTCGATGGTCGCTTTGTCGTAGACGCGCCCGCGCACGCCGATGGCGGCGGCATCGCGCCCGAGCGCCATGCTCGCCAAGCCAATGTCCTGCGTCACGACTACGTCGCCCGCCTGCAGGCGTTCGACAATGGCAAAGTCGGCGCTGTCGGCGCCCACGCTCACATCGAGCGTCGTGACCCAAAAGCCGCGTCGCGCGTGCTCGGCATCGCGCGGGTCGTCGCGGCGAATGTGCCGTTCCAGGTTTTGCGTGCTGTTGCCGGCGATAACAACGGCGACGCCCGCCCGCCGCGCGCAGTCAATCGACTCGCGCGTGATCGGGCAGGCGTCGGCATCAATAAAGAGCGTCCTTGGCATCTAGTGCACCAGTTTGCCAAACTGAATGGCGCGGACAATCAGCGTTACGCCAAACACCAGCAGTGCGGCGCCGCTAAAGATGACGAGCATCTTGGCCGACCACAGCGGATAGATAAACACGAACATGCCGGCGATGATGGAGAGCGCGCCGCTCAGGATGGCGAGGGCACGGTTGGACGAAAGCTCGGACTCCAGAATGGACATGACACCTTCGACGATCCAGCCAAAGCCGGCCACGACCACCACGAGCGTGGTGAGCGTCGCGGTCGAGAAGGCCTGGTTGCGCAGGATTATGACGCCGCCCAAGATAATGAGTAGGTTGGAGATGATGCTCGTCACGCGCCAGCCGGTGGGCAGCAGTGGCTCGAAAACAGCGGTAAACAGCCTGATCGCGGCCGTGATCACAAAGTAGAAGCCCAAGACGGTCGTTAGGAAGACGAGGGACTTGGCGGGCGCAAACAGCAGTGCGGTGCCGGCGACGAGCGCCAAGACGCCCGTGATGGCGTAAATCCAGCGCACGGCCTTGACGGCCTTGCCTGCCATGCTTTTCTCGTCAAATCCAAACTGGCTCGATTTTTGGTCATCATTCTTAAAGATGCCCATAATGTCTCCTTTCCGTGCGGCGTAAGCCTTGATCGTTAC
>JAHYYO010000095.1:0-2413 GCA_019424925.1 Collinsella sp. | reverse complement strand
TGGGCAAACTGAGTCCCGGTGAGGACGATCATCCTAAAGCCCAGCGCGCTCAGCACGGTCATACGCTCCGCATCCGACGCGCTGCGCTGTTTATCAAGATGGTCCGAGCCGTTGTATTCAACCCCCGTTCCGCTCGCAGGTGCATATACGTCGATCTCGAAATACCCGGCCTTAGCGAGGTATTTGAACTCGTTGGGAACATCCACCCGATGGTTGAGCTCGACCTTGGCGTATCCCAGCCCTCCCTGGGAACGTTTTGCTACGACCATGATTGCGGTGGCCGTCTCCATGGGCGACCGCGCGCCATCGTGCACGCGCCTGAGCACGGCGGCCGCGCGTATAGCCCCCTGACGAGATCGGTTCTCATTGCAATAGGCAATCAAGTCGGCAACGGTATACCTCTGCCCCATCTCGATATAATCGCCTGTCGACAGATGATTCAAATGGTATCGGGCGCAGATTTCGTAGCCATATTCCAGCTGCTCGAGCTCGCTCATCCACGAGCCCGCCTGGACAAAGCACATGGCCTCATCAACCACCAAGAGACCTTCTGCCACCTCGATAAGATGATCCGAAGGTATAGGCGCTCCAAACACGTGACACCTAAATCCAGCCGGCGTCGAGCGCTCAAAATCGAAGTTGACGAGCGTATCGATATGATCGAGCTCTTCTCGTGGAATACCAAGCGAAACCAGATAGTCGGTAACGATCCCAACTGCCGTTGAAGCCCTCAGCCCCTTGGCATCGAGTCCCAATTTGAGCAGGTCAGCAGTCGGCTCCGCCTCGTTAGCAAACGAATCCTCATCGTATAGGCTGCTCGCCCGCGAGAGCGGCTCGCACGGGCGCGCCACGTTGTGATACAGCCAGGCAGTCTTATGGGACAGGACGATCGGCAGGTCCATGAGCCCTCCAATGGAGTCGGATAACCAACCTTATTCCCCTGCCCACGGGTCCGCACACCTTCGTGCGCAAGAAAGCGATTCCACCCGATCAAGTGGCAGAAAAACCATCACAACATTCGATGCTTTTCCCGATTTTGGCAAAAAACGCCGAATGTTGTGATGGTTTAAGGCGAGGTGAGGAGCACGGAGGGGTCAAAGCATCGTGCTCGAACGGGTTAATCCAACTCTTTTAAGCCATGCGCCAGCTGCCAGTACTCGCCGTGCTGAGCGAGCAGCTCTTCGTGCGTGCCGCGCTCGATGATGCGGCCGTGTTCGAGGACCATGATGGCGTCGGCGTCGCGGACGGTGGACAGGCGGTGCGCGATCATAAACGTGGTGCGTCCGCGCATGATGCGGTCCATACCGCGCTCGATGAGCTTTTCGGTACGCGTGTCGATGGAGCTCGTGGCCTCGTCCAAGATGAGCACCGGCGGGTCGGCAACGGCCACGCGCGCGATGGCGAGCAGTTGGCGCTGGCCCTGCGACAGGTTGGCGCCGTCGGCCGTGACCGGCGTGTCGTAGCCTCTAGGCAGGCGGCGGATAAACGAGTCGGCGCAGGCTGCCTCGGCAGCGGCGCGCACCTCCTCGTCGGTCGCGTCGAGCTTGCCAAAGCGGATGTTCTGCGCAATGGTGCCGCTAAACAGGTGCGTGTCCTGCAGCACAATGCCGAGCGACCCGCGCAGGCTGGCCTTGGCAATGTGCTTGACGTCGATGCCGTCGTACGTGATCTCGCCGTCATCGACCTCGTAGAAGCGGTTGATGAGGTTGGTGATGGTCGTCTTTCCGGCGCCTGTCGAGCCCACAAACGCGATCTTTTGCCCCGGCTTGGCAAACAGGTTGAGGTCCGTGAGCACACGGGTGCCCGGCACGTAGGAAAAGTCCACGGCATGGAAGCGCACGTCGCCGGCAAGTGGGACCAAGCCGCACGTGAGCTCGGTGCCGTCGGCAGCCACCGCACGGCCCGACTCATCAACGGCAGCCACATCATGCAGGTGCCCGTACGCGCCCACGCCCTGGCCCTCGGGAATCTTCCATGTCCACGCGGCGTCGCCCGTCTGCACCAGCTCCACGCAGCCCTCGTCCACCTCGGGCTCAAGATCCATGGCGGCAAACAGGCGCTCGGCACCGGCCAGCGCGTTGAGCAAAAAGTTGCCCAGCTGCGTAAACTGGTTGATGGGCATGGCGGCCTGGCGTACAAAGACCAGGTAACTTGCAAGCGCGCCCACGTCGGCGAGCCCCTTGATGCAGAGCATGCCGCCCGCCACGGCGACGATGGCGTAGTTGGCATAGCCGATCACCACGGTCATGGGCACCATCGAGTTGGCGTAGGCCTGCGCGGCACCACCGGTGCGGCGCAGCTCTTGGTTGCGCGCGTCAAAACCAGCCACGTTGGCTTGCTCGTGATTAAAGACCTTGATGACCTTTTGGCCCGAGACCATCTCTTCGATATATCCGTCCAAATCGCCCAGCGA
>JAHYYO010000094.1:0-2442 GCA_019424925.1 Collinsella sp. | reverse complement strand
GAAGGTGGACAGGCGGCGGAGGCCTTCGTCCAGGTCTTTATCGGAAACGCAATAGCTGAGGCGGACGTGGCCTTCGGTGCCGAAGCAGTCGCCCGGGACTAGGGCTACGTTGGCCTCTTTGATGGCTTTGATGCAGAAGTCTTCGCTTGTCAGGCCGTACTGTTTGATGCTGGGGAAGGCGTAGAAGGCGCCGGCTGGTTCCACTACGTCGAGATCCATGGCGTATAAGGCTGCGAGTACGCGTTCGCGGCGGGCTCGGTAGACTTTGAGCATGGGGGTTGGGTCGACGGTCAGGGCTCGAGCTGCGGCGTCCATCTCGAAGGAGACGGCGCTCGATACTAGGTATTGGTGAGCTTTTGCGATCTCGGCGATGACGGGTGCCGCTGCTGCGAGCCAGCCCAGGCGCCAGCCGGTCATGGCCCAGGGCTTGGAGAAGCTCTCGATGATCACCGTCTGCTCGCGCAGCTCCGGGTGTCGCTGGGCAAAACGCTCGTAACCATCCACATAGACCAAACGGTTGTACACGTCGTCGCAGACCACGTAGATGCCCGACTGCTCCGCTACGCGCGCCACGGCGTTGAGCGATGCCGCGTTGAGAATGCAGCCCGTGGGATTGTTGGGCGAGCAGATAACGATGGCCTTGGTCGCCGGGGTCACACAGGCGCGAAGCGCATCCTCGTCAATCTGAAATTGCGCAGGCCCCGTATCCAAAAAGACCGCTTTGGCGTGATTGGCCACAACGATGCTTTCGTACAGGCCAAAGGCCGGCGTGGGAATAATGACCTCGTCGCCGGGGTTGAGCATAGCCATAAATGTTGCCGACAGGGCCTCGGTCGCGCCGTCGGTCAGGATGACCTCGTCGGCCGAAAACATAAGGCCCGCGTCCCCCATGTAGGCAGATAACGCCTCACGCAGGGCGGGGCGACCGTTGTTGGGCGGATAGTGCGTGTCGCCGCGGTCCAACGAAGCAGTCACCTCGGCGCTAATCACATCGGGCGTGGGAAAATCGGGCTCACCTAGCGCGAGCGCGATGCACCCCGGATGCTGGGCGGCGAGCGCGTTGATCCGGCGGATACCGGAGGGCTTAAGCGTGGCAAGCGAGGTGTTCATGGGCAGACGCATGACGTTCCTTTCGTAAGGGTTGCACTAGGATAGCGCGGCGGGACGCCGCCGGACGGTGTAACCTAAACGGAAACCAACCGGAAAGAAGGCGGCATGGAGACGACCGCACGCGGCGATGTACCAAAAACGCTGCAAACCATTGCGTATATCAGTATTCCCAAGAGCGCCGATCTTGAGTTTTTGCTCTGGGACCTGCAGGATGCCATCGCCGCCTATGCACAGATTTCCGGCACCGCACTCCCCCATCCAGTCGACTTGGAGGCGGATGATGCCGGCAGCGTTGCCGGTACCGCCGATGGCATTGTGTTCGCCGTTGAAGATGCACCCAATGATGAAGCGATGGCGCCCATTGAGCAGGTGCTCGACCGCTTTGGCGGCGCAGGGACGCGTGCCTACGTTGTTGTCCAGGCCGACATCGGCGGCCTGGAGCGAGCACACGGGCTCGTCGTGCGTCTGCGAGCGGCGTGCGACCTTCGTGGGCTGTCATGGTGCGGCGGCGTTGTCGCCTGTACCGGCAGCGGCTTCGCGGCGCTTCGTCACTCACCGCGCATGGGACTCTTGCGGCGACCGTTTTCGGAAGCGATGGACAAGCTCGTAGGCGCCGTTCGTATGGGCTGTTCGGTTGAGCATGCGCAGCGACTTGGTGGTGGTAATGCCGAGGACGTCGACGCCGACGGCATGGCTTGCGCCGAGCCAGCCGTGCCCGTGCCGATCTGGCGAGGCGTTCTGAAACACCTCGGCGCCCGCACTCAATCAATAATCTAAATTAATGAGCTGCCCAGTCAACGGCTTCACTCCAACGCTCGACAAGCCGCTCCAAACGCCACGCCGCGTTGGCAGGACTCGTCGACGGCAGCACGATGGCGGGTAGCCCCGTCCGCTCTTGTAGATAGCGTTTGTAGAGCCGTCCGGCCGTGCCGCCGTTGCAGACAACGATCTCGATCGGCGTGGCATCCACAATGCGTTCAATATGTGCCGGCACAACGTTTTTGATGCTAGCGTCACTCGAGCCCTTAATGTCGCAGCTCTCGATCACATCCCACAGGGCTACGCCACCGTTAAGCAGCATGGATCGCTTGGCAGCAACCGAGGCGTCGAGCGTCGCGGGCTCGCCGCTCGCCAAAGAGTCTCCCTCGTTGGGCGGCACGGGCGCACCGAGGCACACGGCCATCACACGCCAAAAGCGATTCTGAGGGTTGCCGTAATAAAAGGCGTTGGCGCGCGAAAGCACCGAGGGAAACGATCCGAGCACCAAAACGCGCGAGCGCTCGTCAAACACGGGTTCAAACCCATGCTCAATATGTTGATAGCCCTCGTCGG
>JAHYYO010000093.1:0-2560 GCA_019424925.1 Collinsella sp. | reverse complement strand
CGTTGAAGTGGGGAAATATACCGGATGTGAGTAAATCAACTCACTCATGCTGTGAGCTCAATCCAAACATGTACGTCAGCCTCCAAAGATGTCGGAAAATGTCGTTTTTGGAGGGTGACGTACATGTTCTGGACCCCTGGCATTCTGGCAATGCCACGCCCGCACCCGGTCCCAACCGTTTACCGAGCAATAGGGTCGCCACGCCCGCCAAGCATGTACTATGTACGGGCATTGTCTAAACTCGCAATCAGAAGGACCCCATCTTGCCCGTCGTCGCCGCTATGACCGTTACCTCACACGCCACGGATGCCATGGTCGCCATCCCGTTTTGGCTCGAAATGTTCGCCGTCGTCGCGGCTTCAATCTCGGGTGTGCTGGTTGCGCGCGAGCACAAGCTCGACCTGGTGGGCGCGGTCGCGCTCGCGGTGGTCTGCGGTCTGGGCGGCGGTCTCTTGCGCGACATGACGCTGCAGGTGGGCAACGTCTACATCCTCAACCAGCCGATGGCGCTGCCGCTTTCCATTGCCACGGCAGCCATCATCTATATTTTCCCGGCAATCGTCGACAAGCCCGAAAAACTCATTCCCCTGCTCGACATCATCTCGGTCGGCATCTACGCCGCCACTGGAGCAGACAAGGCGCTGGTCTACGGCTTTGCGCCGGCGGTGTGCATCATGATGGGCTTCTTCACCGCGGTAGGTGGCGGCATGCTGCGCGACGGCTTTATGGGCGTGGTTCCGGGCATTTTCCAACGTACTAACTTTTATGCCATCGCGGCCATCGCCGGATCGACAAGCTATGTGTGTCTCGTTATGAGCGGCATCATGAGCAATGTCGCCGCGCTGGTCGTATGCGTTGTCGTGACCATGGGTCTGCGCTGGCTCTCGCTGCGCTTTGACATCAAAAGCCCCACCGAAGAAGACATAGCGCGCTTCTTGCACCGTAAAAAGTAGACAGCACGGCACGACCCTTCGAAATGCAACCGAGAGGTTCTTTTAGAGCACCCGCGCGTTGGGTACCCTGTTAAGTGCATATCGAGCATCTGACGAAGGATTCACTATGTCCCGCAATCAATTCCCGTCGACCCGGCGCCGTAAAGCGTGGGGCCGCATCACCATCCTATTCGCGCTCATCGCGCTGGCGATCACCGTGCTTCCCACGGCGTCGTTCGCCGACACGGACACCGCAGGCAACGTACTTGCGACCGACAATGACGCCAATCCGTCCGGCGTCGAAGGTGACCTGTACTGGGTAGGTCAGGCCCTCAACTTGGACGACACGTCCATCGACCGCGATATCATCGCCGCGGGCGATACTCTCTCGATCCGCGACTGCACGGTGGGCGGCGCCATTCGTCTTGCGGCGCGCACCATCGACGTTGCCAAGACCACGGTTGATGGCAGTGTGACGGTAGCCGGTCAGCATGTCGTGCTCAATTCCGACAGCACCGCCAACTGTTTCTATGCGATAGGCGAGACGGTTGCCCTGCGCGGCTCCACCAAGTCGGCAGCGCTTGCGGGCGATACGGTGACCATCGATGGCACCGTCGAGGGCGATGTCGAGGTTTGGGCCGACAAGCTCATCCTGGGCAAGAACGCCCACATCACCGGCACCGTGAACGCGCACGTCTCCGAGGACCCCGAGCGCGCCGCGGGAGCCGAGGTCGGCGCGCTCAAGATCGACCGCACCGAGAACGAGGATACTTCCACCGTTAACGATGTCATCGGCGGCATCGTCGCCGCGGCACTCTCGACCTGCTTTGTCGCTCTGCTGCTCGAGCTCGTCTTTCCGCGCGCGACCGCCGGCGCCGCCGGCATGCTCCACCAGCACCCCACGCCTCTGTGGGTGAGCGGTCTTCTGGCTACGATTGCTATCGCCCCCGCCGTCCTACTGCTGATTATCTCTATCGCTGGTCTGTCGCTTGCCGGAACCCTCTTGTGCGGCGTTATCGGCATCGCATTGGTGTCGAGTGCCTTTGCGGGGTGCGCGATCGCCCGCATGGTCGGACACAACCAGAACCGCTACGCCATGGCAGCCGTGGGCGGTATCGCCGCGGGCGTGCTTACGGCAATCCCCCTCGTAGGCGATTTCATCAGCGGCGTGGCCTTTGTCTTCACGCTCGGCTACGTTATCCAGATCATCTGGCGCAACGCCCACCTCAAGTCGCAACAGCCGGCTAATACGCCGGAACTCCCCACCGCTTAGCCGCCAACCACCACAAGGGGGACAGGCACCTTTGTGGTGGTGCAAACGAACCTGTTCCCCTTGGACCAAAAAGGGCGCCGACCATTGCGGTCGACGCCCTTTCTCATTAAAGCTATAAAGCCCGGCGCTTATTTGTTGACCTGACCGGCACGGACGGCGGCCTTCTTGCGGTCGGTGGCATTGAGCAGACGCTTGCGCAGGCGAATATTCTTGGGAGTGATCTCCACCAGCTCGTCATCGGCGATGTACTCCAGCGCCTCCTCCAGCGAGAAGGTGCGGGGCGGCACCAGCTGCACGGAAATATCGGAGGTCGAGGAACGCTGGTTGCCCAGGTTCTTGGTACGGGCGATGTTGA
>JAHYYO010000092.1:0-2573 GCA_019424925.1 Collinsella sp. | reverse complement strand
CTTGCCGGCGAGGTGACCGAAAAGGTTAGCTACGACGATCTTTCGGGCACGGTGCATGTGGGCGACAAGGTGGGCAGCGTTACACTCAAGCAGGACGGCACCAAAATCGCCGTTATGGACCTGGTTGCCGACGAGGAAGGCTCGGGGCCGAATCCCATTGAGTGGCTACTCGTGAAGCTCGACCGCCTGGGTCGTCGCATCGACAACCGCCCACTCACGGCAGAAAGCGAGACCGTCGCCAAGGCGCCCGAGGTGTAAGGTCGAAGAACAACACACTCGTTGAAAGGAGGTGTCCGAAAGGATGCCTCCTTTTTTTGAGGGTTCGAATCCCCAGCCGCCATTCTTGATAATAAAAAAGGGCCCCAAATGGGACCCTTCTTCAAATTCATACTGGCGGAGAGCTGGGGATGTCCGGGCATGCTGCGCATGCCCTCCGGCTTCAAAGCCTGGCGGCTTTTCGCCCACGGGCTACAAACGCTTTCGCGTTTGCTTAACGCCCGTGCCCTCTCGGGTTCGAATCCCCAGCCTCCTTTCTCCGCACTAAAAAGGGTCCCAAATGGGACCCTTCTTCAAATTCATACTGGCGGAGAGCTGGGGATTCGAACCCCAGATGCCCTTTTGGGGCATACTCGCTTAGCAGGCGAGCACCTTCGGCCTCTCGGTCAGCTCTCCGTAACAGCCGTTCTATAGTAACCAAACAGCCAAGGATGGGCAAGAGGAAATTTTCTAATTGCCTAGCATCCTTTCCTCCTTGGAGGCTTCGCCTACCCCAGCGAGCGGTTGAGGGAGCCGAGCTCGTCGTTGCCCATGGTGCGCCACATTTGGAAGATGCAACCGCGTGCCAGGAAAAAGAAGCCGTTGTCGACCAGTTGCACAGCGGCATCTGCCAGCTGATTCGTCACGGCGGACACTGGCGGCAGCTCGAGTCCAGCCTTGCGGATGGTCTCGACCGCCTCCTCGAACGTCGGAGGCTCGCTGACGCCCATCTCATTCATAAGGCCCTGCATTTCTTCCAGCGCGCTACTGCCCGACTCCTCGCCGCGCGGCACCAGACGGTAACAAGCCAGCGCCAGGTCGAGCTGATCGCAATTCCAATAGGCAAACGCCAAGCGATAGAACAGGTAGCCGATTGCAGAACGATCGCTGGCAATACGTAGGCCGTGGCGCGCCACCTCGATAATCTCGTCAAAGCGCTCCAGACGCGCAAGCACGTTGATGAGCGCAAAGTGCGATTGCATGGACGAGCGTGCCAGATCGTAAAGATGGCGCACCTCGGGCAGTGCCCGTTCAAAGTCCTCTTGCTCGGCGTAAAAGCTGCAGATCTCGTGCTGGGCAAAGTACAGCGCATCGGGCGCACGAAGGATTCGCACAGAGCGGTCTTCTTCCAACACCGGTAGCACCATGCGTACCAGCTGGTTATCGCAAAACTGCGTTTGAACCGGACCTGTCGCCAAAAGCTCGGCGACGGCGCACTTAGCCTCCAACTCCTCGACAAGACGGGAAAAGCCTTCAAAGGCACCTGTACGGTCGACTTTTGCCTGCTCGCGCAATTCAACAACGCGGGCCACGTATGGGTCGTCGTCCTCTTCCATGACCTCCAACTCGTCAGCCGTATCGGCAAGCAGCAGATCGCGCAGCGCCGGCGGCAGTGTGCGATGGTCATCACGCGGACGAGCATGAACCTCCGCAGGCTCAATCGTCTCCGGAGCGGTTGACTCATACGCCTCAAGCACACGCTTGCACGGCATATCGTCCATGTCCATGCTCTCAAGATCCTTGGCGACAGGCACGCAATCGGCCAGATAGGCCGCGCGCCCAAAGAAATACGTTGCGACAACGCGCTCGCCCTGCTCACTGTCGGGAGCAGCAATCTGCACATAGCAGCGCGTGATGCAGGTGCCCGCGGCAAAACACGCTGCCGCAAGCGTAAGTGCCACGCGCGCATCGTGCTCCGCGGCCCAGATCGCGCGCATGTCCTCGTCCAGCTCGCGCCAGGCGTCATCCTGAGCGTCGTATTCACGTTGCGGCATGGCATCAACGACAGACCGCCCAAACCGAACGAGCATAATCCCCTCGGCAACGTTTGCCCGATAGGTATAGTCGAGCCGTGTGACCACGTTAAGCGCCTCGACAATACGCGCGAAGCGGGTACGCACATCCCACTCACCGCCCGGCTGGCAAGCCACCGTACCCGGTTTGCCCCACGGGTTATCGCTCGAGGCCGTATCGAGCAGTCGGGGAACATCGTTGGTCGTCTTGGCGATATGCCACGCATCAAAGAGCGCGCAGCCCTCAAGGCTCGGCGAGGATGCCGCAGGGGCCAATCCGGCCCCGATGCGCTCGAGGATGCCAGAGAGGCGGTTGAGACGGCACTCGATGGCAAGCAGCATGTCAATCTCGTCCTGGTCCAGCAGGCTACGATCAAAATTGAGATAGAAAAGCTTTGAACGATCAATGCGAGCCAGGCTCATCTCGGACTTGGCAGCGATGGTGCGCAGGCGGGGCAAGTCAATTTCACTCATAAGGGCGGCGGCATAGCGCTCGATACCGCTCGGATTCTCGGCATGGTCAAC
>JAHYYO010000091.1:0-2649 GCA_019424925.1 Collinsella sp. | reverse complement strand
ACCTGGGCGTGTGCGCCATCCTGTGGGTGGGCGGCATCCAGGTCAACGTGGGCGATCTCACGCAGGGTCAGGTCATGGCGTTTGTGAACTACATGACGCAGACCCTGACCTCCATCGTGTACGTCGCCAACCTGGTTGTGGTCTTTACCAAGGCAAGCGCGAGCGCTTCGCGTATCAACGAGGTGCTCAATTGCGAGCCGAGCATCACCGACGAGGGCAACCAGCCGGTCGCGCTGCCCAAGCCGGGCAATGTCGCTCCCGTTCCTGCGCTGAGCTTGAGCCATGCGAGCTTCTCCTTTGGCGCGGGCGCGGCAAATGCCGTCAACGATGTGACCCTGGAGCTCCCACTGGGCAAGACGCTCGGCATTATCGGCGGCACGGGCAGCGGCAAGTCCACACTCGCCTCGCTTATCTCGCGCCTGTACGATGCGAGCACCGGCAGCGTGAGCGTGATGGGCTCCGACGTGCGTGCCTGGCCGCTCGATCAGCTGCGCCATGTGGTCGCGACCGTCCCGCAACGCGCGTCGCTGGTGAGCGGCACGATCCGCAGCAACCTGACCTGGCGTGACGAGTCGGCGACCGACGAGGAGCTCTGGGCGGCGCTCGATATGGCGCAGGCCAGCGAGTTCGTGCGTAACAAGCAGCAGGGCTTAGATGCTCCGGTCGAGGCGGGCGGTAAGAACTTCAGCGGTGGCCAACGCCAGCGCCTGACCATCGCGCGCGCCCTGGTGGGCTCGCCTCAGATATTGATCATGGACGACTCCGCCTCGGCGCTCGATTTTAAGACCGACGCGGCGCTTCGCCATGCCATCCGCGAGCGCAGCGTGCGCGGTGCCGCCGAGGGCGGGCTGCCGCTCACGACGGTCATCGTGAGCCAGCGCGTCTCGACCGTGCGCGATGCCGACATGATCTGCGTGCTCGACCACGGATCGGTTGCGGGCCTGGGCACGCACGACGAGCTCTACGCAAGCTGCCAGCTCTACCGCGAGATCTGTCAGTCGCAGCTTCGCCGCGAGGAGCTCGAGGGTCAGCAGGGGAGTGCGGCGCCCGCGTCCGTCCCAAGCGCCCCGATCGCCTCCACATCCGCCTGCGCAAAGGAGGGCTGCTAAATGAACCCGTACACTTCTTCCGGCTCGGTCGCTACGATGACGGCCAACGTGTCCGGCAACGATAACCTCAACGACTTGGGTGACGGTCCGCGCCAGCCCGGCGATCCCGAGCGCTATCCCGTGGGTGCGGTGACCCGCCGCCTGCTGGGCTATGTTCGTCCGCACCGCGTCTCGTTTACGGCGTCGTTTGTGAGCGCCGCCATCTCGGTGATTCTGCAGCTCTACACGCCTATCCTTATCGGCGAGGGCATCGACCTGATCGTCGCGGCGGGCCAGGTGGACTTCGATGCGCTGCTGCCGCTTGTCACCAAACTCGCGCTCGTCGTGGTGGGAGCCGCGGCCTTCCAGTGGCTGCAGGGCTACTGCGTCAACCGCCTGTCCTACGAGACGGTGCGTGACATGCGCGTGGAGGCGAGCGACAAGCTCAGCCGTATGCCGCTCAGCTTTATCGACAGTCATGCCCACGGCGACCTTATGAGCCGCGTAGTCAACGACGTCGACCAGGTGGGCGATGGTCTGCTGCAGGGCTTTACCCAGCTCTTTACCGGCGTCATCACCATCGTTGGCACGCTCGCGTTTATGCTCTCCATTAACCTGACCATGACGCTCGTGGTGGTGCTCGTCACGCCGCTTTCCATTTTTGCAGCCGGCGCCATCGCCAAGCTCTCCAACAAGAGCTTTACGGCACAGCAGCGTATTCAAGGGCAGCTCGGTGGTCATATCGAGGAGTACGTAGGCGAGCAAAAGCTGGTGGATGCGTTTGCCTACGGCCCGAACGCCCAAGCGCGCTTCGACGCGCTCAACGCTGAGCTCTATACGGCAGGTGAACGCGCGCAGTTTATGGGCTCGCTTTCCAACCCCGGTACGCGCTTCATCAACAACATCATCTACGCCGTGGTTGCCGTGATTGGCTGCGTGGGCGTGATCACGGGCGTGCCCGCTGCGCTCACGGTGGGCGGCGTGCAGATTTTCTTGTCCTATGCCAACCAGTACACCAAGCCGTTCAACGAGGTCACCAACGTCATTACGCAGATCCAGACGGCGTATGCTTCGGCGCGCCGCATGTTTGCGCTGCTCGATGCGCGCGAGCAGGAGCCCGATGCGGCGGATGCCGTGGAACTTGCCGCCCCGCAGGGTGAGGTGACCTTTGAGCATGTGGACTTTAGCTACGTGCCCGATCGCAAGCTGCTGCAGGATATCTGCATCGAGGCCAAGCCCGGCATGCGCTTTGCCCTGGTCGGCCCCACGGGCTGCGGCAAGACAACGCTCATCAATTTGCTACTGCGTTTTTACGATATCGATGCCGGTCGCATTGCGGTCGATGGCCGTTCCTCGCGTGACTACACGCGCGCAAGCCTGCGCCGCGCCTTTGGCATGGTACTGCAGGACACCTGGCTGTTCGAGGGCACGGTGGCGGAAAACATCGCCTACGGCTGTCCCGACGCCACGCGCGAGCAGGTTATCGAAGCTGCCAAGCGCGCGCATGCGCACAAGTTTATCGTGCAGCTGCCAGGCGGCTACGATACGGTCATCGGCGAGG
>JAHYYO010000090.1:0-2745 GCA_019424925.1 Collinsella sp. | reverse complement strand
ACCGAGCGGTCGACCTCCTCGCCGTTCTTAAAGACGATCAGCGTGGGGATGCTCATGACGCCAAACTTCATGGCCAGGTCCTGGTTGTCGTCGACGTTGCACTTGGCCACAGCCAACTTGCCGGCCAGCTCGTCGGCAACCTCGTCTACGATGGGCGAGAGCGAGCGGCAGGGGCCGCACCACGGGGCCCAAAAATCAACCAGTACGGGCAGGCTGTCGTTAACGATGGAATCGAAGTTCTCGGGGGTAATCTGCTTAATGTCAGCCATGGTGACCTCCATAATACGACGCGGCTCGGCCGCGTAAAACTCAGTACGACCGTGCTTATACCCAGCGGCCCGCAAAGCAACCACTCGCGGGCGGCTCTTTTATATAATGGTGGGCACGCAAACGATTGGAGAGCGCATGCCCACGTCACAAAGCCAGAAAAAAGAAGCCATCGCTCAGGCGGCCGAGCAGGAGCTCGCGTCGCTTGCAGGTCGCGGTGTGCGTATCGCGGGCAACGCGTGCTCGCCGATTGTGCTGGTCAAAGGCGATTTGGATGAAGCCGAGTGCTCGGGCGGCGAGCTGGCTGCCGGCGCGGATGGCGCCGCGTTGCGCAAGGCGCTCGGCGCCATCGGATATGCCCCCGAGGACTTTTGCGTGCTGGCAAGCGTCGCCGGCGCGGGTGACGGAGCGGTCGCGGTGGGCGAGACTCTGCCGTGCGACCTGTTCCGCGAGGCGCTGGAGGCTCTGGACCCCGAGGCGGTGCTGCTGCTCGACAACAGTGCGGCCGATGTCATGCGCGAAACCTACGCCGATATGCTCGTGGCGATTGATGACTTCGACACCGCCATGCTCAAGCCCGGCCTGGTCGCCCATGTGCAGGGCCGCCGCGTGCTCGCGCTCGATGGCTTTGAGGCGGCGCTGACCGACAAAGCGGCCAAGCAGCGTATGTGGGCCTACATCAAGCAGCTGACCCCGGCGGTCGCTCCACTGTAGCGGATCGGCACCGGCGAGCGATTGCCTGGCGGGCGAGGCGCGCCGCGAGATCGGCGCCGTACTTCTACATCACAGCGCGCAGCTCAAACCGATCGCCGTTAATGCGGAACTGGCAGTTGCCGTTCATGCGCTCCACGGCAAGTTTGATGCTCTTGGTTCCAAAGCCGTGGCCCGCATGCCGGGTCACGGGCATGCCGTCGACCATGCGCGGCGCGCGGTCAAACGTGTTGGAAACTAACAGCAACAGCTGGCCGTCCTCAAGTCGCAGGTCAAGGTCGACGAATCGCTTTCCTTGGGGTGCGGCGCTTGCGGCGGTGATAGCGTTTTCCAAGGCATTTGAGAGCACGCTAAACAGGTCGGCGTCACCTACGTGGACGGTTTCGGGTACGGCGGCGCGCAGGTTGGCGGTAATGCCGTTTCTATTGATATCTGAGTTGAATGACGAAAGCGCGATGTTTACGGTCTCGTTGGCGCAGAAGCGGCGTACGGCGGTGCGGTCGCCGGCTTCGCAGAGTTCGTCGATGCGGTTGAGCGCCTCGTCGGTGTGGCCCTCCTCAATTAAAGTGGCCAGGCCGCGTAGGAAGTGGCGCATATCGTGGCGAAGAATCGACAGCTCGCGCCCAGATTGACGCCAAGCCTCGAGCTCTTTGATGGCGGCGCTGTCGCGGGTTTCGAGCATCCAACGCTCTCGCTCGGCGGTTTCCTTTTCTTCGTATTCGCGCAGGTAAACGGCAAGAAACATAAGATAGAAGGCACAGAGCGCAAATGCCAAAAACTCAACTGTCACCACCGAGCCCGAGTGGAACAGCGTGGTGTAGACGTTGGTGGCGTAGTCAAAGATGTAATAGACGAGCGGCAGGATTAAAAGGATGCCCAGCTCGGTGGGGCTTTTAATCGCCAGGCGGGGTCCAATGTCGCCGGCCCAATGCAGCAGGACGGCAAAGACGCCGAGCGTGGTAGCGATGCGTGCCAGATAGTACGCGATCTGAGAATCGGTTGCGGCAAATGCGGCGATGCCCATCCAATTGCTGAACTGGCAGCTCAGATAGGCGCTGGTGACGCCCAACGTCGCGAGTAGCGGACTCAAGTGGTAGCGCGCGCATAGGTAGACGGTAAGCGGCAAGTGCACGACGAGCGGATAGACCTGACGGGCAAAAAGCTCTCCGCCAACGACATTGGCGATCGAAAAGGCAGCGCCGGTTGCGGCTCCGACCCCCACCAACTCGAGTGCATGGCGTCGATTGATTTCGATACCGCACAGCGCCGCCGAGGCAAAGACGCCAAAGAGTAGCGTTGTGGCGTGGTGGATTGCCCAAAGGGCCATTTCGACCGAGGAGATCATCAGCGCCTCCCGCCCTCAAAGCGCACCGCAAAGTAGGCGTCTTGGAACCCCTGTTTGCTGCTGCGCGACAGCGGAATGCACGCGCCGGAGCGCATGACGATGTCCGTGCGATCGAAGTGGTCGATGTTGCGCAAGTTGACCTGGTAGCTACGGTGGCATTTAAAGAAGGTGGCATTTTGCGCCAAACGGTCCTCGACGCTGCGGAACGACTCGAGTGCCTCGATATCGCGCCCGTCGCGCAGGTGGAAGACCACGTGCTTGTTGCGCGCCTCGGCATATTCGATGTCGGACAGGCGCAGGGCATGGTAGCCAAAGGACGTTTTGATCACGAGCTCGTCGGTTGCCGCCGGGCGCATGCTCGAAAGTTCGTCGAGTAACTGCGCCAGGCGTTCGTAAGTCACGGGCTTGAGCAGATAGTCGAA
>JAHYYO010000009.1:23733-56076 GCA_019424925.1 Collinsella sp. | reverse complement strand
AGCTAACTGCGGGAATGGCCTATTTGCTCAATGTGTTCGGCTGAGATCGGAAATCAACCCTTGCGCAGGACTGTAGAGCAGGAAACTTAGCCCGTGCCGGGCCCGCTGAGACCAGACCGGCGGGATAGACGGGTTCAGATGGGGCTTTGATGCATGGGTGGTCTGTTGTTGTGCAAATGGGTATCATACTGTGGTTACTGCATCGACTCTGTGATGCATGTTTGTACGTTCCCGACGGTCGGTTTGCCAGAAGCGCCCCGTCGGTTGTTCCAGACCCGTTTCGAAGAAAGGAAACCACACTAACCTATGGCAGCTAAAAAATCATCTCCCTTGAAGATCATCCCGCTCGGCGGCCTTGATGGCATCGGCAAGAACATGACGGTCTTCGAGTGCGGCGACGACATGGTGCTCGTCGACGCCGGTCTTATGTTCCCGGATGACTCCCAGCCCGGTATCGACCTGGTGCTTCCCGACTACACCTATGTTCTGGAGAACGAGGAGAAGCTCCGCGGTATCATCGTTACTCACGGCCACGAGGACCACACCGGTTCGCTTCCGTACCTGCTGCAGGACCTCAACAACAAGGTGCCCATCTTCTCGAGCAAGCTGACGCTCGGTTTTATCGAGGGCAAGCTTTCTGAGTTCCGCATCCGCGCACCCAAGTTCCGCGAGGTCAAGGGCGGCAGTCATGTCAACCTCGGCGGCATCTCGCTCGACTTCTTCTCGATGACGCACTCCATCCCCGGCGCTCTGGGAGTGTTCATCCGCACCAATCAGGGCACCGTTATGCACACCGGCGACTTTAAGCTCGACCAGACGCCCATCGATGGCGTCACGCCCGACTATGCCGCTATCAGCCGCTTTGCCAAGCAGGGCATCGACCTGCTGCTTTCCGACTCCACTAATGCCACGGTTCCCGGCTTTACCAAGTCCGAGGCCGAGGTTGGTCCCAACCTGCTGCACGCCATCAAGAACGCCCCGGGTCGCGTGTTCGTCGCATCGTTCTCGAGCCACATCCATCGTTTGCAGCAGATCTGCGATGCCGCCCGCAAGTGCGGCCGTAAGGTCGTTGTGACCGGTCGCTCCATGCTCACGAACACCCGCGTGGCGCGTGAGCTGGGCTACCTCAACATCGATGATGCCGATATCATCGATGCCTTCGATATCGATAACCTGCCCGACGATAAGATTGTCGTCATGTGCACTGGTTCGCAGGGCGAGCCGCTGTCGGCCCTGTCCCGCATGGCCAATGGCGAGCACAAGACGCTCTCCATCCACGAGGGCGATACCGTTATCCTTTCGGCAACTCCCGTTCCTGGCAACGAGAAGGCCGTCCAGCAGGTCGTCAACAGCCTGGCCAAGCTCGGCTGCGACGTGTGGGATAAGAACCGCGCTCTCGTCCACGTCTCGGGTCACGGTAGCCAGGAGGAGCTCAAGCTCCTGATGGCCATGGCCAAGCCCACGTACTTTATGCCGGTTCACGGTGAGGCCGTGCATCTGCGCGCCCATGCCCAGCTGGCCCGCAAGATGGGCATCAAGGACGATCATATCTTTATCCTCGATAACGGCGACACGCTCGAGATGCGCGGTGGTATCGTCAAGCGCGGTACGCCCGTCGAGTCCGGTGTCGTTTACGTCGACGGCCTGCGTATCGGCGATACCGACCCCATCGTCCTGCGCGATCGCCAGAAGCTCGCCAACGACGGTATGGTCACGGCCGTTGCCATCGTCTCCCTCAAACACAAGAAGATCGAGGCCATCGAGTTCTCGGGCCGCGGCGTCTCGTTTGCCATCGACGACCAGTTCTCCGAGGATGCCTCCGCGTCCATTATGAAGACGATCGAGAAGGGTAAGTTTAGCTTTACCAGCAGCGGTTCCGATGCCATTCGCAAGGCCGTGCGCGATTCGCTCTCTAACTTTATCTGGAGCCGTACGCGCACCCGTCCGATGATCATCCCGGTCGTCATGGAGGTTTAGTTTGGCGCGCGGATCTGCACAAAACGCCAAAGGCAATAAGGCCAATAACCAACCGGCATCTGCTAAGGGTGCCGGTTCCCATCTGCGTGCCAATAAGGGCCATGAGGCAGACTTCGACGATTTTGAGCCCTTGGTCGAGCCTTCGGCCAATCGCGATATCGCCGGCGTGGTCATTGCCGTTTTGGCGATCGCTTCCTTCATTGCCGTGATCTCACCGGCAACAGCGCCCGTGACGGCTGCTGTTGCCGGGTTCTATCACCTGGGCTTTGGCCTGGGCGCCTACGTGCTGCCGATCGTCATCTTGCTGTTTGCCGCCACGCTCTTTTTGGGTGAGGACTCGCCGCTCAACGTGCGCTCTGTTGCGGGCGGCGCCTTGGTCTTTATCGCCGTCGTCTCCATTCTTTCGCTGATGGTGCCGGGCACGAGCGATTCGTGCGACCTTATGTTTACGCCGCAGAACCTTTCCGTGTCGGGCGGCTACATTGGCGCCTTTATCGCAAGTGCCTTGCAAAACGCCCTGGGTAAACCTATCGCCATGGTTGTCTTGCTGGGGCTTGTCGTCGTTGGTTTGGTCATTATCGGCTTTTCGGTGGGTGGCGTTTTGCGCTCCGCACGCGATCGCGCTGCCGATTTTGCCGAGCGTCGACGTGCCGATGTCAATGCGAGCCCGTGGGGCGATGAAGAGGCCCTGTCTGTTCCCGGCGTCGCTCGTCCGCACCTGAGCATTCTGCGCCAGAAGGGGACTGACGCCGCGGTGACCACGGTCATGGGTGGCGATGTCGACCCGGTTTTGGATGACGACGAGGACGATGACCCATTTGTCGACGTATCCGAGTCGGTTGAAGCCGAGCGCGCCAAGACCACGCTGCTGCCGCGCCGCCATGCCAAGAAGGGCAAGGCTGCGCCCAAGCTCAACACAAGCGAGCCCGACCCGTCTTGGTCCGATAGCGAGATTGAGCTCACCGAGGGTGACGACGAGGACGACGAGGCTCCGCTCGAGACCGCCAAGACAACCTTGCTGCCGCGTCGCCACGCCAAGCGCGGGCAGGTCACTGGACAGCTTTCGATGGAGGACGATCCGGACAAGGTTGACGAGTCCGAGCCGCCGTTTGCCGTGAACCCTGTTTCGGCCGCACCTCAGATTCCCGACTTCTTAAAGCATCCCAAGGTTGCCGATGCGCCTGCCACGAGTGCTATCGAATCGGCTGCGGCTCGTGATGGGGGAGTGGACGACGGCGCCGCAGATAACGAGGGCGAAGAGGAGGACGGCCTCAAGCTTCCGCCGCTCGAAATCCTGCATGCCAACCCGCAGTCGGCTTCCGCCGCGTCTTCGGACAAGGAGCTGGAGCAGACCGCTGAGTCACTGCAATCCACCTTGCTTGAGTTTGGCCGCAGTGCCCGCGTGGTCGGCTGGATCGCCGGCCCCACGGTGACGACCTTTAAGCTGCAGCCCGGTGAGGGCGAGCGTGTGAGCAAAATCTCGAGCCTCGAGGACGATATCGCGCTTTCGCTCGCTGCCCAGTCGGTGCGTATCTTTGCCCCGATCCCCGGCACCTCGCTCGTGGGCATCGAGATTCCCAACCGCAAGCGCCAGAACGTCAATCTGGGCGACGTGCTGCCCTATGTGAAGGGCGGTCCGCTCGAGCTCGCCATCGGCCGCGACGCCGAGGGCACGCCGGTTGTCGCCGACCTCGCCAAGATGCCTCACCTGTTGATTGCCGGTACGACCGGTTCTGGTAAGTCGGTGATGATCAACTCCATCATCACGACCTTGCTCATGCGCGCCCTTCCCGAGGACGTTCGCCTGATCATGGTCGACCCCAAGCGCGTCGAGCTTGCGGGCTATAACGGTCTTCCGCATCTCTATGTGCCCGTGGTGACCGAGCCTAAGCAGGCCGCGAGCGCTCTGCAATGGGCTGTGTCCGAGATGGAGCGTCGCCTGAAGGTCTTCGAGCGTCTCAACGTGCGTAAGATCTCGACCTACAACGAAAAGCAGGCTGCTGGCGAGTTTGAGCATTACGACAACCCGCCGCAAAAGATGCCCTACCTGGTCATTATCATTGACGAGCTCTCTGACCTGATGATGGTCGCCGGTAAGGATGTCGAGGCCTCGATCGTGCGTATTGCACAGCTGGGCCGTGCCGCCGGTATTCACCTTATCGTTGCCACGCAGCGCCCCAGCTCCAACGTGGTGACGGGCCTTATCAAGGCCAACATCACCAACCGCATCGCCTTTAACGTCGCCACGGGCATCGACTCGCGCGTCATCATCGACCAGATGGGTGCCGAGAAGCTCACCGGTTTGGGCGACATGCTGTTCTCCAAGGTCGACTGGGGCAAGCCCCGCCGTATCCAGGGCTGCTTTGTCTCGGACGACGAAATCAACGAGATTGTCGAGTTCGTCAAGTCGCAGAGCGAGCCCGACTACCACGAGGAGATTCTGTCCGCCGTGGCGCCCGCTTCCATGTCCATGGCTGGTGGCGGCATTGTCCGCACCGGAGTCGCCGAGCCGCAAGACGATGATCCGCTCATTTGGGAAGCCGCCCATATTGTGGTGGAATCGCAGCTGGGCTCCACATCTGGCCTGCAACGCCGCCTGAAGGTTGGCTATGCGCGTGCCGGGCGTATTATGGACATGCTGGAAGAAAAGGGTGTCGTCGGCCCGCCCGACGGTTCCAAGCCGCGCGAGGTCCTGTTGGACGAGGAAGGGCTTGCCGCGCTGGAATCTGTCGACGCCGAGATGGCACGTGAAGATCGTGAGTTTGGAGGATTCTGATGGCTGCACGCTTTGGTGACATGCTGCTCGAGCAGCGTCGCCGAATGGGCCTTTCCATTCAGCAGGTCGCCAACACCATCAAAATCAGGCCGCAGATCATCGAGTTTTTCGAGACCGGTAACTTTGCTTCGATGCCGCCGCGCGGCTATGCGCAGGGCATGATTTCGAGCTATGCTCGTTTTTTGGGCCTCAATCCGCGCGAGGTCGTCAATGCCTACTTTGACGAACTGATGGCATACGAACGCGAGACGTCGCAGCAGGGCGGTCGTTTCCAGGACGCCGCCGGCTACGTCAATTCGCGTTCCTCTGTCGATAACGGGCGCTTCCTGATGGTTCAGGGCGGTCGTTCGACTCGCTATGGACAGCGTCCTCAGCAGGCCGGTTATATTACCGAGACGGGTTCGGGCGAGGAGATTCGCTCGCAGCGTGACCGGTTCCGCAGTACGCCGATGCCCGAGGACCGTGCACTTCCCGCTGCCTGCGGCGTGGCGCGTGACCCTCGTGCCGGCTACGGCGACGGCGGCTATTCCGATCGTGGCTACCGTGGTGTCTCTGCCGGTCGTGCTCTCGGCGGCTATGCGGACGCCGATGCCACGCAGGTGACGCCGCGTCTTCGCTCTCAATCACAGCCGTATGGCCAGCGCTCTTCGGCTCCGCGTGCGGGCCAGCGTGGCTATCAAGGCCGCGGTGAACTTGCGCCCCGATCGGGTCAGCGCAGCCTTCAGGGCCAGGGTGGCTATCGCGGCCGTTCCGATAGCCATCGTGGCCGTATGCCTCAGGGAGGCGGCCGCAGCAGTTCCAGTCGTGGACGCGGCGGTTCCCGTGCTCCTCAAAACAACGGGCTCGATCCGCGTATCGTCTACGCCGGTATCGGTGCCGTGGCGTTGCTGCTGATCGTGCTCATCGTGGTACTTCTGCGCGGCTGCGCATCTTCGACGCCCGAGACCACGCCCGAGACGCCCACTGCTACCAAGACGACGACCAAGAAGTCTTCTAAGAAGACCGAAATCGTCGACGAGGATGAGGACACCGATGAGGCGACGGATGAGTCGACCGATTCGGACGCCACCAAGACGACGGCTAAAAAGGAAGAAAACGAGGTAACGAAGGTCAAGGTCTCCGTTGCCAAGGGAAAGACCGCCTGGATTGAGGTCAAGGTCGATGGCAAGTCGGTCTATGGCGCCCAGGCGACTGGCCCCTTTGAGCAGGAGTACACGCCTGAGTCCTCGATCGAGATCACCACGTCCAAGCCTTCCGATGTCACCGTTACCAAGAACGGCGAAAAGGTCCGTTACGATACCAAGACCTCGGGCGTGGCGCGTGTGACGATCACCGTTCCCAAGAAGGAGACGACTGGTTCCGAGAATGGTGAAAGTTCTGATGGTACCGACACCACCGATGGTACCGACACCACCGACGGCACCGATGCCCAGTCCACGGATGGCGCCGATACCGCAACTGACGGCCAGACGTCCACCGATTCTACCGACTATTCGTACGATAGCTACTAAGTCGCTCGTACGCGAAAGGAAACATCATGGCTAAAGATTCCAGCTTCGACGTCGTGTCCGAGGTCAACATGCAAGAGGTCGACAACGCCTTCCAGCAAACCACGCGCGAGATTTCCCAGCGCTATGACCTGAAGGATTCCGGCGCCACGATCGAGCTTTCGAAGGGCGACAAGCTCTTTACGATCAACGCCCCGGCCGACTTTGTCTCCAAGCAGATTATCGACGTGCTGAGCTCCAAGCTCATCAAGCGCGGCATCGACCTCAAGGCTGTCTCGTGGGATGCTCCGCAGGCGGCATCGGGCGGCACCGTGCGCGTGCTCGGCCATATCGTCGAGGGTATCGACCAGGCGACCGCCAAGAAGATCAACAAGGACATCAAGGACCAAAAGCTCAAGGTCAAGGTGACTATCGAGGCCGATAAGCTGCGTGTTTCCTCTGCTTCGAAAGACGCGTTGCAGACCGTGATCCAGTTCCTGCGCGACCAGGACTACGGCCAGCCGCTGCAGTTCACCAACTACCGCTAATATCATTCGAAAGGACTGCTCTCCAACATGGATACACCGTTGGGCTCCGTGCTCTACATCACCCTCGGGTGCGCTAAGAACGAGGTTGACACCGACCGCATGCGTTCTCTTTTGACCGCCGCGGGCTACGAGGAGGCATTCGACCCACAGGATGCCGATATCGCCATCGTCAATACATGCTCGTTCCTCGCCTCCGCAACGTCCGAGAGCATCGAGACCACGCTCGAGCTCGCCAACGAGGTTCAGGACGGCGTTCGTTCTTGTCCCATCGTCATGTGCGGCTGTGTGCCGTCGCGCTATGGCGACGACCTGCCTGACGAGCTGCCCGAGGTCGCTGCCTTTGTGAAGGCCGACGAGGAGGACGGCGTCGTGGCGGTCATCGATGGCGTGCTGGGTGTCGAGCGTGAGATCGCTGCCTATATTCCGCAAGTCAAGCGCACTGTCGAGGGCGCCGTTGCTTACGTCAAGATTTCCGATGGCTGCAACCGCTTCTGCAGCTTCTGCATGATCCCGTATATCCGCGGTCGTTATCACTCGCGCAATGCCGAGAGCATTATCTCCGAGGTACGCGACCTGGTTGCCGGCGGTGTGCGCGAGATCGTGCTGATCGGCCAGGACACGGGTATTTGGGGCACCGACTTTGCCGACGAAGACGCCACCGATGGCTCGCCGCGCAATCTGGCGCAGCTGCTGCATGCCGTCGCCGAGGCCGTGCGCCCGCACAACGTCTGGGTCCGCGTGCTCTATCTGCAGCCCGAGGGCATGACCGACGAGCTTATCGATACGATTCGCGATATGCCCGAGGTGCTGCCCTATATCGATATCCCCGTGCAGCACTGCGACGCGCGCATCCTCAAGGCTATGCGCCGTTCTGGTTCGCGCCAGGAGCTCGAGGACCTGTTCCGCGATCTGCGTGAGCGTATCCCCGGCATCGTGATCCGTTCCACGGCCATGGTCGGCTTCCCGACCGAGACCGACGACGAGTTCCGCGACCTTATCGACTTTATGGACACCGTCGGCTTTGACTACACGAGTGTCTTTGCCTACTCGCAGGAGGAGGGCAGCCTGGCCGCTAAGATGGAGGGTCAGGTCGATGAGGAGGTCAAGCTCGAGCGCGCCCAGGAGGCCATGGACCTGGCCGAGTCGCTCGGTTTTGCCGCCACCGCCGCACATGTGGGCGAGCGCGCCCAGGTGATTGTCGACGGCATCGAGGAGACCGAGGACGGCGCCGAGCTGATCGGCCATGCTTGGTTCCAGGCGCCCGATTCCGATGGCGCGGTGCACTTGGACGCCAGTGAGGCGTCCGTGGGCGATATTCTGACGGTCGAGTTTACCGATAGCTTCTGCTATGAGCTTATCGGCCATGTTGTGGAGTAGGAGAGCATCGTGGCAAACGAGAGCAATAAGGAACTGACGAGTGTTTGGACGCCCGCCAACATCGTGACGTGCGTTCGCATCGTCTTTATCCCGGTGTTCATGATCGTGTCGGCGCTTTCTCACACGAGTGTTGCCGGTACAGATTGGAGCACCTTCGACGGCCCGCTCGCCGCCGCTGCCTTCATTCTGTATGTGATCCTGTCGTGCACCGATAAGGTCGACGGTTATCTGGCGCGTTCGCGCAATGAGATTACCGACTTCGGTAAATTCTTGGACCCCATTGCCGATAAGCTGCTGGTGTTCTCGGCTCTGCTGCTGTTCTTGGATTTTGGCGCTGTGACCGTGTGGTCCGTGTTCATTATCCTGTTCCGTGAGCTTCTGGTGAGCGCCCTTCGCATGGTCGCGAGTGCCGCCGGCGTGGTCGTTGCCGCCGATAAGCTTGGCAAGTACAAGACGGCGACCACGATGGTCTCCATCTGCGGTTACCTGTGCGTCTTTGCTATGGCCGGCTTGCACCTTGGCCCGCTGGCGCTGACGCTCGGCATCTACTCGGTGTCGCGCTTCCTGTACGCCGTTGCCGTTGTCCTGACCGTTATCTCGGGCGCCCAGTACTTCTGGAACTGCCGCAAGATCGTCTTTTCGGTCTAGGTTCTGGTGGGTATGACGGACTCTTTTGAGCAGATCTCCGCACATAACGAGGAGCTGGCGCGTCATATTGTCGAGCGCGCGAGCGCTCGGGGCGTGACGGTTTCGACGGCTGAGTCGCTGACAGCAGGTATGATCGCCTCGACGATTGCCGATATCCCGGGCGCCTCGGCGGTGCTGCGTGGCGGTGCGGTGACCTACTGCGATGAGATCAAGCATCGCGTTTTGGGTGTTGATCAGGAGACGCTCGACCGCTATACCGCGGTGTCGCATCAGACCGCGCGCGAGATGGCGGCGGGTTCGCTGGAGCTGTACCAGAGCGATATTGCAGTGAGCGCAACGGGTTATGCCGGCCCCGGCGGCGGCACTGAGGACGATCCGGCTGGCACTTTCTATATTGGCTGGGCGTATCGCGCGGCTGATGGGGAAGTGCCGGTCGTGGACTCTGTGCGCTGCCACTATGAGGGCGACCGTTCGTGTGTTCGTGCCCATGCGGTCGCGGAGGCATTGGGACGCATTGCCCTTGTGCTCAACTCTATGGAATAGACGTGTTTTAAGGGGCCTTCGGGCCCCTTAATTGTGGAGATAGGGACCCCTGACGAATTTAGCGTTTGCGCTGGTCATAGGTGTATTTTTGCCTTTCTTGTTCTTATTTGCCCCTTTGTGGTCAAGCATTTGGTCAGTGTTTGGTCGGCGTTTGGTTGGGTTTTGGAAAGACTGCCTGCATATGATTGGCCTGAACGGTTGACCACGAACAGCCGTTCGTTTATTATCGATGCAGGTTGTTAAGAGGAGGGCTATTCATGGCCAAGAATTCAGGTCCCGTACGTACCGTTCATGCTCGCACGACGGGTAAAGAGCGCGATGAGATGATCGCCACCACCAAGGCCGAGATCGAGAAGAAGTTCGGTCAAGGCTCCATCATGAGGTATGGTGACGGCGGCCCCGAGCTTGAGGTTGAGGCCATCCCCACGGGCGCTCTGGCACTCGATGCCGCTCTGGGTATCGGCGGTGTGCCGCGCGGCCGTATCGTCGAGATTTACGGTCCTGAGTCCTCCGGTAAGACGACGCTTTCGCTCGAGATCCTGGCCGAAGCCCAGGCAATGGGTGGCGTGGTGGCATTTATCGATGCCGAGCACGCGCTCGATCCCACGTATGCCGCGCGCATTGGCGTGGATATCGACGAGGTACTGATTTCCCAGCCTGATACGGGTGAGCAGGCGCTCGAGATTGTTGACATGCTCGTGCGTTCCGGCGCCATCGATGCCATCGTCGTCGACTCCGTCGCCGCGCTGACCCCGCGTGCCGAGATCGAGGGAGAGATCGGCGATACCACGGTCGGATTGCAAGCTCGTCTGATGAGTCAGGCGCTCCGCAAGCTCGCCGGCTCGCTGTCCAAGTCCAACACGACATGCATCTTCATTAACCAGCTGCGAGAGAAGATCGGCGTCATGTTCGGCAACCCTGAGACCACGACGGGCGGCCGCGCCCTTAAGTTCTTCTCTTCGGTGCGTATCGACATTCGCCGCATCGACAGCATTAAGCTTAAGGATGAGGTTATCGGTAACCGCGTGCGCGCCAAGGTCGTTAAGAACAAGGTGGCAGCTCCGTTCCGTTCTGCTGAGTTCGACATCATGTACGGTACGGGCATCTCTAAGGAGGGCTCGATTCTGGACATGGCTGTCGAGTGCGGCATTTGCAAGAAGATGGGCTCCTGGTTTGCCTATGGCGAGGACAAGCTCGGCAACGGTCGCGAGGCCGCCAAGGCGTTCCTGCGCGAACACCCCGATTGCGCCGACGAGATTGAGCATAAGGTCCGCCTTGCCTGCGGGCTTGAGTTTGATGACGATGCTCCGTCCGAGGTCGAGCTGACCGATCAGCCTGCGCCTGAGGAGTTTGACGAGCTTTACGCCATCGATGGTTCCGCCATGCTCGATGATGACGACGAGTAGCGGTTACGCTCATGTCGTATACGGTGACCGAGGCCACGGTCGTCTTTCCCGATAAGAAGGCGGCCTCCTCGTTCTCGAGCGGGTATGCGTCCAAAAAGCCTTGCGCACATATCGATTGTGAGCTTGAGGGCGGTTTTGAGCGGTCCATTTGGATTCCCGTGCGGGTCGCGCGCCTGTATGTCAAAAATCGCCCCGATCTTCCCTGTGATTGGGATAACTTTCGTGAAGCGGTGCAGCTCATCGAGCGTAAATGTGCACTTACCATGGTGACCGAGATGCTATCGCGACGCGACCATGCGACGGGTGAGGTCCGTGACAAGTTGGCACGCTACGGCTTTCGCCAGCCCGCGATCGATTTCGCCGTCGAGCGCGCCACCGAGTATCGCTTTTTAGACGAGAACCGCTTTTGCTCGTACTTTATCGAGGAACGCAAGCGGCGCGGTTGGGGACAGCGTAAAATCGAGACCGAGCTCAAGCGCCGTCATGTCGTGCTCGATGACATTCCCGGTTATCCCGAGGATTATTTTGCCGTCGAAGACGATTTGGCGCGTGCGTCAGCCCTGCTCGCCAAGCGGCGTGTTCCAGAGACGCGCGGATTCGAAAAACTGGTTCGGTTTTTGATGGGCAAGGGCTTCTCGTATCACATCGCCGCCGATGCCGTTAAGGCACGTCTCGATGCCGAACGTGAGGAATGTGCGGTTTAGGCGTATGCGTTTTGTGGCCCTGCCGTTCACCGCGTTTTAGCCGCCGTGCTGGGGCCATTTATTTGACAGTTGTTGTGGTTCAACGTACGATAAACACTGTCATTTGCTTTGTGATATGTGCTCATCTGTGATGAGTTTGTTTATATGTTTATCTGTATCCGACCCGCATAAGCTGCGCCCATATTACTCAAATGTCGCGAGCCGTTCGTAAGGACGGTTCGCTTTGTTGTGTAACGAATCCATAAAAAGGAGTGAGCATGCCTATCATCGCAGCGCTCGTTGGCATCATTTTGGGTGCCATCGCCGCCATTGCCTACATGCGCACCGCCAAGCAGGGTAGTCTTCACGAGGCCGACGAAAAAATCCAGTCGGCACACGCACAGGCTGAGTCCCTGATCGGTGATGCTAAGCGTCAGGCCGAGACCCTCAAAAAAGAGGCTCTGCTCGAGGCTAAAGAGGAGATCATCAAGAACAAGCAGGCCGCTGAGGCCGAGGACAAGCAGCGTAAGAACGAGATTCGTACGCTCGAGAACCGCGTGATGCAGCGCGAGGAATCTCTCGATCGCCGCAACGACGCTCTCGACAAGCGCGAGCATCAGCTGTCCAGCCAGGCCGGTCAGGTCGAGAAGCGCTCCCGTGAGCTCGAGGAGCTCTGCGCAAAGCAGACCTCCGAGCTCGAGCGTATCGCCGACCTTACCCGCGAGGACGCGCACAAGGAGCTCCTTGATAAGGTTCGCGGCGAGGTCACCCACGAGGCCGCCACGATCATTCGCGAGTCTGAGCAGCAGGTTCGCGCCGAGTGCCACAAGACCGCCCAGGAGATTCTGTCTCTGGCGATTCAGCGCTGCGCTGCCGATCACACTGCCGAGGTCACCGTTACCTCCGTGCACATTCCCTCTGATGACCTCAAAGGCCGTATCATCGGTCGCGAGGGTCGCAACATCCGGACCTTCGAGCAGGTTTCCGGCGTCAACCTCGTGATCGACGACACGCCCGAGACCGTCGTTCTTTCTAGCTTCGACCCGGTCCGTCGTGAGACCGCCCGCGTCGCCCTCGAGAACCTCATCGCCGACGGCCGCATTCACCCTGCCCGTATCGAGGAGATGTATCACAAGGCCGCCGACCTGGTTCAGCAGCGCGTGCGCGAGGCTGGCGAGCAGGCTGCCTTCGATACCGGCATCCACGATCTGCACCCCGAGATCGTCAAGACCCTTGGTGCCCTGCGCTACCGTACCTCGTTTGGTCAGAACGTGCTTCAGCATTCCCTCGAGGTCTCTGATCTGTGCGGCGTGATGGCTTCCGAGCTTGGCCTGGACGTTGTGGCCGCCAAGCGCGCCGGCCTGCTTCATGACCTGGGCAAGGCAATCGACCACGACGTCGAGGGCCCGCATGCCGTCATCGGCGCCGAGCTTGCCCGCCGTTATGGCGAGAAGCCCGTTATCGTCCACGCTATTGAGGCTCACCATGCCGATGTCGACCCCAACACGGTGCTCGATGTCCTGGTGCAGGCCGCCGATGCTGTCTCTGCCTCTCGCCCCGGTGCCCGTCGCGAGTCTGCCGAGAACTACATCAAGCGTCTTGAGAAGCTTGAGGAGATCGCCAACTCCCATGACGGCGTCGAACGTACCTATGCCATGCAGGCCGGTCGCGAGGTCCACGTCATGGTCCAGCCGGACAAGATCTCCGATGCCCAGTCCACGGTCCTGGCTCACGATATCGCCCATCAGATCGAGGAAGAGATGGAGTATCCCGGTCAGGTGCGCGTCGTCGTGATTCGCGAGAGCCGCGCTGTCGATATCGCTAAATAACATGAGCGACGCGAACGAGCTCATCTCATTTATCGCGTCGATGTCGGGGGAGGGCAACCTTCGCGTCGAGGAGAACCTTGGCGAGGGGTATGTCCGCCTCCGCGTTTCGGAGGCCGAGCGGCGCCAGGCTAAGCACGACATTCAGCATGTCGAGGACATCGTCATCGAAATGCTCCGTAATGCTCGCGATGCCGGCGCCGACAAGGTCTATCTCGCCACGACCAAGGAAGATGGCGTCCGCACGCTTGTCTTTCTGGATAACGGTTCTGGCGTTCCGCAGGATATGCAAGAGCGAATCTTTGATGCCCGCGTTACCTCCAAGCTCGAGAGCATGAAGATGGACCGTTGGGGCGTTCACGGTCGTGGCATGGCATTGTTTTCGATTAAGCAGAACACCGACGAGGCCCGTGTGGTCACGTCCGGCGTCGATCTTGGTTCAGCCTTCAAGGTGAGCGTTGCGGCCGACCACCTCAGTGAGCGTGCCGATCAGTCCAGCTGGCCCCAGGCCGTCAAGGATGAGGACGGACGTTATGTCTGCGCTCGCGGTCCACATAATATTATTCGCGCTGCTTGTGAGTTTGCGCTCGAGGAGTTGCGTGGTTGCGATGTCTATCTCGGTTCTCCGTCTGAGATTGCCGCGACCCTTTATGCTCAAGCGTCAAGTCGGCTCGATACGTCTCGTCTCCTGTTCATTGATGACGAGAGCGAGCTTCCGGTTGTCGATCGTTTAGGCCTTGCTTCTGATGCCGAGGACTTTATCCGTATTTGTTCGGGTTTGGGTCTTGAGATGTCCGAGCGCACGGCCCATCGCATTTTGGCAGGGCAGATTAAGCCCGTTCGCGGTGTGACCGCGCGTCTGCTGCGCGAGCGTGATTCGTCCTCGCATGCGCCGGCTCCTGTCGATCTCGCGAAGGATCGTCGCGGGCTACGTATTACCAAGGATGACATGGCACAGTTTTCGCGCGCTGTGGAACGCGACTTTAATGACCTTGCCACCCGGTACTATCTCAACCTTTGCGGCGACCCAAAGATCCGTGTTTCGCGTGATCGAATCACCGTGACCTTTGATCTTGCCAAAGAGGAATAGTGCCTTTACCGAGTCCACTCGGTACGATACAGTTATTGCAGTTAAAACGTACTTTTAAATGCAGGAGTTTCTTCATGGATTGCCTGAAGGTATCAAGCAAATCATCGCCCGCGTCCGTTGCCGGCGCCATCGCCGGCATGGTCAAGGATGGTGTACCCGTCAACATCCAGTGTGTCGGCGCCGGTGCCGTCAACCAGGCTATTAAGGCCGTTGCTATCGCGCGCGGTTTTTTGATTCCAACCGGGTTTGATATTTCCTGCGCGCCCGTGTTCTCCGACATCCTCATTAACGGGGAGTCGCGCACGGCCATCCGCCTTTCTATCTACGTTCACCAGATCAATCGAGCTGCTATGGATAACGTCGTCATGGATGATGTTAAGCCTGTGGCATAGCTTCTGCTTGCCTTGTTTCGCTCCCCATCGTTAGGACTTATGCACATGGACCAGCGTTCCGTACGCGATATTCTTGCCGGTAAAACCTACTTTATCCGCACCTTTGGCTGCCAGATGAATCAGCACGACTCCGAGCGTGTGAGCGGTCTGCTTGATTCGTATGGCTGCCTCATGGCGCTCGATCCCGCGCATGCCGATATCGTTGTCTTCATGACGTGCTGCGTGCGCGAGGCCGCCGATACTCGCCTGTACGGTCAGTGCAATTCCTGCAAAAGCCTGCCGCCTTCGCCTTCGGGCAAGCGCGTGGTTGCCGTTGGCGGTTGCATCGCGCAGCGCGATGGCGAGGGCCTGCTCACCAACGTCGATAATGTCAATGTCATTTTTGGCACGCATTCCATCGCACATGTGGCCGAGCTCATTGCCGAGGCGTTCCTTGATGGTAAGCGTCATATCCGTGCCAATGAGCATGAGGATACGGACGCCATGAGCATGCCGTGGCATCGCGAGACCCAGTATCACGCTTGGGTGCCCATCATGACAGGCTGCAATAATTTCTGCACCTATTGCATCGTGCCGTATGTGCGTGGTCGCGAAAAGAGCCGCCCCTTCGAGGAGATTGTCGACGAGGTGACCGGTTTGGTACGCCAGGGCGTGCGTGAGATTACGCTGTTGGGCCAAAACGTTAACTCATATGGTCGCGATCTGTTTGGCAAGCCGCGTTTTGCCGATCTGCTGCGTGCCGTGGGCGATACGGGTGTGGAGCGTATCTTCTTTACGTCTTCACATCCCAAGGACCTGCTGCCCGAGACCATCGATGCCATGGCCGAGACGCCTGCCGTTATGCCGCAGCTGCATCTGGCCGTCCAGTCAGGTTCGACGCGGATCCTCAAAGAGATGAATCGCCGTTATACACGCGAGGACTATCTGGGCCTTGTCGATCGCATTCGCAACCGCATGCCCGACATCGCGCTCTCGACCGACATTATCGTTGGCTTCCCGGGTGAGACTGAAGAGGACTTTGAGCAGACGTTCTCACTTGCCGAGACGGTCCGCTATGCTCAGGCCTATACCTTCATCTATTCCAAGCGCGCCGGTACCCCGGCTGCCGAGATTGACGATCCTACGCCGCATGAGGTTATTCTCGAGCGTTTCAACCGCTTGGTTAAGGTTATCGAGACCACGGCATACGAGTATAACCAGGGTGAGCTTCATACTGTGGTTCCGGCGCTCATTGAGGGAACGAGTAAAAAGAACGACGCGGTCCTGCTGGGCAAGAGTCCCAAGAATCAGACTGTGCACGCGCCTATCCCCGAGGGTTACAGCATCGATCAGCTTGTTGGCAAGATCGTTGATGTTGACGTTGACGTTGCCAAGACCTGGTATTTGTCCGGCTCCGTTGTGGGCGAGCCTCGCTAATGGTTGCTCCCGGGGCAGGTCTTTCCGCCGTTGCGATCGTCGGTCCGACGGCGGTTGGTAAGAGCGATGTTGCCGACCGTTTGGCAGCCCGTCTTTCGTCCGAAGTGCTGTCGTGCGACGCGATGCAAATCTATCGCGGCATGGACATCGGTACCGCAAAGATGGCGCCCGATGAGTGTACGGCGCCGCTGCGTCTCGTCGACATTGTAGAGCCGGGTGTGGCATATTCTGCTGCGCTTTATCAGGCTGACGCTCGCGTGCATGTTGAACGTCTCCTTGGTTCGGGTTGCCTGCCGGTTTTTTGCGGAGGTACGGGGCTATATCTCAAGGCCGCCCTTGATGAGATGGACTTTCCCTCGGGTGAACTTGAGGACGATCGTCGTGCGGGCTATCAGGAGCTTGCCGAGCGTATTGGCGAGGAAGAACTGCATGCCCTGCTTGCCGAGCGTGATCCAGAATCAGCTGCTGTTATTCATCCCCATAACGTGCGGCGTGTGATTCGCGCGCTCGAAATGCACGATGATGGGGTTTCCTATGCGCAGCAAAAGTCGCAGTTTAGTGTTCCGCGCGAGCATTATCATGCGTTATGGTTTGGCCTGACGCGAAATCGCGAGGTGCTCTATGAACGCATTAACCTGCGCGTCGATCTGATGTTTGAGCAGGGTCTTGTCGACGAGGTCCGCGGTCTTATGGACCAGGGGCTGGGAGATGCCCTGACGTCGATGCAGGCAATTGGCTATAAAGAGATCATCGATGCTTTCAATGGCGTGATGAGCATGGATGAGGCTCGCGAACTCATTAAGATGCGTTCGCGTCGTTATGCCAAGCGTCAGCTTTCGTGGTTTAAGCGCGATGACCGTATCGTGTGGTTTGATATGGATGAATGTACGATCGATGGGGTCGTTGAGGATATCCTGCATCGTATTGAGGCTGCCTAATGGCCCGTTTCCCCCTTGTTCCCACGGCACCCGAGCCCGAGCGTGCCATTTTAGTTGGTGTTGAGTGGCGCGACAATGCATGGCCACTCGATCGATCGCTCGATGAGCTGGAACGCCTTGCCCACACGGCTGGTGCCCAGTGCGTGGCACGCTTGTCGCAGCGTTTGGTAAAGCCGTATCCTAAATCGTTTATCGGTTCCGGTAAGGTTGAAGAGCTGTGCGGCCTGGTGCATCGCATGGATGCCGATGTCGTTATTTTTGACGACGACCTGACCCCCTCGCAGCAATCCTATTTGGAGAAAGCCGTGGGCGAGCCGGTAAAGATTATCGATCGTACAGCACTGATCCTGGATATCTTTGGCCTGCATGCTCAGACGCGTGAGGGACGCCTGCAGGTACAGCTGGCACAGCTTCAATATTTGTTGCCTCGCCTGCGTGGCATGTGGAGCCATCTCGCCAAGGAGCAGACGCGCGGCGGCATCGGCTCACGTTTTGGTCAGGGCGAAAGTCAGCTCGAGGTCGACCGTCGCCTCATTCGTAATAAGATCGCTGCGCTTCGTCGTGAGCTCAAGCAGGTTGAACAGCGTCGTGATGTTCAATCCAAGAGTCGCATTGAGTCACCGGCGTTTCGCGTCGCGTTAGCCGGTTATACCAATGCCGGTAAATCGACGTTACTCAATCGTCTGACCGGCTCTACGGTACTTTCGCGGGACAAGCTGTTTGCTACGCTCGACCCGACGACGCGTTCGTATCGTCTGCCCGGCGGTCGCGGCATGACGATTACCGATACCGTCGGCTTTATTCAAAAGCTGCCCCATGGTCTGGTCGATGCCTTTAAATCGACGCTGTCCGAGGTTTTGGGCGCCGATCTAATTCTCAAAGTCGTAGATGCGTCTGACGAGGACTATGAGCGGCAGCTGGAGGCTGTCGACCGCGTGCTTGATGAGATCGGCGCCGGAGAGCGTTTAACGCTGACCGTATTCAATAAAATCGATCTTCTCGATAGCGTCGATCGATTGAGTTTCCGTCGTCGCTATCCGGAGGCCGTTCTGTTCTCGGCCCAAACGGGCGAGGGGCTCGACGATCTCGTCGACCGGATTGCTCGCGAGGCAGCTGCCACCGATGTGTTGCTCTCCGCTGATATCCCGTATCGTGAGGGCGCTCTCATCACGCTGGTGCATGAGCAGGGAACCCTTCTGCATGAGGAATATCTCGAGGACGGCGTTCGCATTGTGGCGAAGTTGCCGGCTCGTATTTCACCGCTGCTCGAGCGTTATCGCACCGAGTAGACGAGCTCCAAAATGCCCAGAATGATGGGCTGATGCAGCAGATAAAAGAGGAGAGCGTGACGTCCAAGGCTGGCGAGCGCCGGCAGGGGGTTGGCGTAGGCCCAGCTAGGGACGGTCTTATCGATTCCCTGCGCTATGTGTGCGGCGAAGTATCCTGCAAGATACATAAAGATAAACGGGATGATGGGGTAGTAATCACCTGAGATAAACCCAGGGCTCGGAAATCCCAGCCACGCCAGGTAGGGGACAGGGTAGATCGTTTTGGGGATGCTCCAGGTGATTACGAACAACATAAGGCATAGGGGCATGCCCCATCTCGCCGTTATCTTCTTAAGGACGGGATCGGTCAACGCCACGATGCCGGTGCATGCGGCCATGCAGTAGATGATGCCAAAATTAACCGAATCGTCGACTGAGACAAGTGTTGTTGCCAACCAGACAACGAGTGCTGCTAAGGCGTATTTGGCGGCACGTTTGATATTGTTGCGCGAAAGGGTGCACATCCAACCGGCGATAAACAAAAATACCCAGCTGATGCTGGCGCGCCAGATGTCTTGAAAGGCTGACTGGGTAAACCAGGGCATATCCCAGCCGTACAGGTAGGCGAGATCATAGCAAGCGTGAAAACCTGCCATAGAAATCATCGTAAACCCGCGGACGGTATCAAATATGGTGATGCGTTTTTGCATTACGAGAACCGGCGCATCAAGCCGACGACTTTGCCCAGGATAACGGGATTCGTTGCATAGATAGGTTCCATGGTGTCGTTCTCGGGCTGCAAGCGCACACGCCCCTGCTCCTTGTAGAACGTCTTGACGGTCGCCGAACCATCAATCATGGCCACGACAATTTCGCCGTTCATGGCACTCTTTTGTTCACGGACGATGATGTAATCGCCATTGAAGATGCCGACATTGATCATTGAGCTCCCATGCACCTCAAGGATAAAGGAACCCTGATCAGTGGCGATTTCGGTCGGGATAGTAAACGTGTCTTCGATATTCTGCTCGGCCAGAATGGGAATCCCAGCCGCGACGCGACCAACGAGCGGTAGCGAGACCGTTCCGCGAGGTGCGGTGGGCTCGTCAGATTTAGAAATTGAGACAGAGGAACCATCCTCGTTAAAGAGTTCCAGGGCGCGCGGTTTGGTGGCATCGCGCTTGAGTAGCCCGCGCGCCTCCAGGGCAGAGAGATGGGCGTGCACGGTGCTGGGGGAGGAAAGGCCCACGGCAGAAGCCATCTCGCGCACGCTGGGCGGATAACCCTTCTCCTGCTGATATTCCTTGATGAAGTCGTAAATTTGCTGCTGACGCTTGGTAATTTTGCGAGCCATCAGGGCATCCTCTCTACCCATGTCAAACAAATGTTCGAATTTTGCTTGACAGGAACAACTGTTCGAAGATAATAATAACCGAACATTCGTTCTCGCGCTAGACATTTTTGTCCGCGCGGCTTGATAAAACTGTTCTCAGCAAAACACGCGAGAGGAGAACATGATGAACGTAACGAATATGGTCCAGGGAAACCTCGCCCTTAAGCTCGAGACGCCTGCAGAACCCACTTTTACGGTTGTTCAGGGTGGCCGCTCCGGCTTTCAGCCTTTGACCGTAAAGCCTGCGCGCAATCAGCAGGCTGTAGTCGCGCCGGCCCGCGTTGCCCTGAAGGTTCCGACGATTGTCGCCGTCGCCGTTGCGCTTACGCTCTTCTTTGTCCTCGCTATGTCGGTCTTTAGCACTCGTCACGCCGCGTATGCCGAGTCCGTTTCCAACATTACCTACGAGACCATTCGCGTTCAGCCTGGCGATTCTCTTTGGTCGATTGCCGAAGAATATCCAATCGAAGGCCTTTCCACGCAAGAGACTTCCGACATGATCCGTAGCGTCAATCATCTGGAGCATGGTTCGCTCGCCGCCGGTGCGCATCTTAAGGTTCCTGCTCGTTCGTAATCATTATTGCGCTGCGCATGGTACCCTTGTTATCGTTTAAGAGGAGGTACCATGCGCTGTCCCAAATGCGGCAAGGCACATACCCGCGTCGTTGATTCCCGTATGCAGGAGTCAAATAACACCATTAAGCGCCGTCGCGAATGTTGCTCGTGTAACTACCGCTTTACAACGTTTGAGCGATGCGAGGACCCTATCGAGGTCATTAAGTCAGATGGAACTAAGCAGCGGTTCGATCGCAATAAGCTTCTTGTCGGCTTGATGCGCGCCACCATCAAGCGCGATATCGACACTAAGAAGCTCAATGAGATTATCGATGACATCGAGGTCGAGCTGCGCTCTCGCACACTGACGGCCGTCACGTCCCATGAGTTGGGTGACATGGTGCTCAAGCGCTTGGCCAAGATCGACAAGGTGGCGTACATCCGCTTTGCCTCGGTCTACCGCGATTTCAAAGACGTCGATGAGTTTCTGCAAGAGCTCGACAAGCTAAGGTGATTCCATGTCCAACATTACCGTCAACATAAAGCGTCTCGATCCCACCGTCGAGCTTCCCAAATACGCCCATCCCACCGATGCCGGCTTGGATTTGCGCTCCAATGAGGACTGCGTCCTGAAGCCCTTCGAACGCCGTCTGGTCTCTACGGGGCTGGCCATCGCCCTGCCCGATGGCTACGCCGGCTTCGTTCAGCCCCGCAGCGGCTTGGCCATCAAGCAGGGCCTGTCTATAGTCAACACGCCGGGCCTCATCGACGCCCACTACCGAGGAGAACTCAAGGTTATCCTCATCAACCTGGATCCCTCCATTAACATTCAAATCAATAAAGGCGACCGCATAGCCCAACTCGTCATCCAAGAAGTCCCCACGGTCAACCTCATAGAAGTAGAAGAACTAGACAAAACCGACCGAGGCAACGGAGGCTTCGGCTCCAGCGGCATCGCCTAGGGCGCTCGTATCCCTCCCGCCCGGGGCTTACCTATATCATTCCATGCTCAAACATTCTCGCGTCGCTTCGCTCGCTGCGAAACTGCGCGTGGAACGATATGTGAGAGAGGCGGGCGGGCGGCTACTCGCTTGAAAAAATATTTACTTTCTAGTAAGCCAATGCGACAAAGGAACAATCCCTTTGTCGCATTGGCTTACTGTATTTAGATTTTCCGGTTTCGCCTTTGAAGGTTCTAGTGGTGGGGAATCTGGTATAGCTGCTAGTACGTAAACGCAGCTTACCTGCGGGAGGCCCCTATATATCGTCCCACGCGCAGTTTCGCAGCGAAGCGAGAATGTTTGAGCATGGGATGATATATAGGGGCCTCCCGCAGGTAAGCGGACATAAAGACGCTAGCGGATATGCGCGGGTTTTCCGCCCCAGTAGAAGCGGCAAAAGGCTCTTTTGCGCTTTTGGGGTTTGCCTACGAGCTCCATGGTTGCGATGGCTATGTCTTCGGCTGCGTGTGGGCGGCGTAGTACTTCGCCGTTGATGAGCAGTGCCTTGAGCGACTCAGGATGATCGTGGAGATGACGCAACGTCACGATGAGCTCTCGTGCGGTGGTGACATGCATGCTGGCGCCCATGCCGGTGAGCATGGTGGTGTTGGCCTTTTCCTGGCCATAGGACTTGCCCAGCAGGATCATCGGCAGGTGTGCGCACAGGCATTCGGTGACGGTGAGTCCGCCCGATTTGAGAATTGCCAGGTCGCAGCCGTGCATAAGCGCTGCCATATCATCGACATAGTCCAGAACCGTGACGTTTTCGAGCTTCATGGCGTCGAAGAGCGTTTTGAGGCGGGTGGCATATTCGGTGTCTTTGCCCGGCAAAAAGACAAAGTGCATGTCTTCGAAGCTGCGTAGGAAGGGGAGGGTGCGGTCCATCTCCGCGCGAAAGCGAACGTACGGTTGAGGCAAGCTGGCACCGGCCATTACCAGCACGACGGTCTTGTCGGTGGGGAGGTTGAACTTAGCTAGCTCTTCCTCGCGATCGTAATCCGTGTCGAATCCGGCGCGAATAGGAATGCCGGTAATGCGAATCTTTGTCTCGAGCACCTTGCGCGGACGCAGCGTTTCGGCCATAAATTCGTTGGCAACACAGAATAAATCGGTGTCCTTGTGGGGCCACCATCCCTCGACTTCGTAGTCGGTCGGTACGCAGATGACCGGATAATCGATACCCGTAATTACGCGGGCGCCCACGGCAACATTGGCTGCTGTGATGTGCGTTGCAACCACGGCTATGGGCCTGCGGCTACGAATATATTCGTTGAAGGCGGGGAACATAATTCGCGACCATGCCGTTCCGCCACCCCAGAGAAGATGTCCCGTAAGCGTATATCGCCAGGTCAGGTCGTAAATGGGGCGCGTGGCTCCCGTAAAAGAAGCCGCGGTCTTATTGCCGTCGAATTTAATACGTCCAAAATCAAGGATATCGAGCACTTCAATCTCAATATCCTCGGGGATGCCATTGGTGCCGCGGATGAGGTCGAATGCCTGCGCTATCGCATTTGCGGCGGCCTTGTGGCCCGAGCCAACGGAGGCGTGCACGATGGTCACGAGAGGTTTTTGTTGAGCCAGGAGCGTGGTTTGCTCCGATTGGGGAGTGCTGTGCGTGAGCAGGGGAGCGTCGTCACTCGTCTGCGCCTGGTCCATCGATAACTCCCCTTCAGCTTTGTAATACGGATTTATCATTGTAGTGCATGAGTGTCACGTTCACGTAAATTTGGGTATGAGCGCAAAGAACGTCAATGTTTCGACGAGAGGATGTTCCATGACTACCGATCAGCCGATCGATGTTGCGATTATCGGTGGCGGCCCCGCGGGCTATGCTGCCGCCATTTATGCTGCGCGTGCCAACCTGACGACGACCGTGATTGAGCAGGGCATGTCGGGAGGGCAGATCGCCACAACCAATGAGGTCGAGAACTATCCGGGTTTCCCGCTCCTGAGTGGCGCCGAACTTGGCGAGCGTTTTCAGCAGCATGCAGAGGGCCTGGGAGCACAGGTTACATGGAGCATGGTTACGGGTATCGATTACGATGCCGATGCAGCGTTGTTTACGGTGCATCACGATATGGGCGATACGCTGGCCTCGAGCGTTATCGCTTGCATGGGTGCCACGCCGCGTCCGGCAGGTTTCGCAGGCGAGGATACGTATCGCGGTCGTGGCGTTTCATATTGCGCAACATGTGACGGCATGTTTTTCCGCGGCAAGCAGGTTTTTGTAATCGGTGGTGGCAATTCGGCATGCGAAGAGGCGCTGTTCCTGTCCGACATTGCCAGCAGTGTGACCATCGTGCTGCGCCGCGACCAGTTTCGTGCGCCCGATGGTGTTGTTCAGAAAGTACTCGCAAAGGACAATATTACAGTTAGGTACCAAACTAGTATTGTGGAGCTATCGGGCGAAGCCATGCCAACGACGATTACCTTTAAGGACAATGCATCTGGCGAGACTCATACCGAGTCATTTGAACCTGGCTCGTTTGGCATCTTTGTCTTTACGGGGATGCTGCCGCATACCGAGCTGGTTGAGCATCTAGTCGATCTGGCTCCTGACGGCGGCATTGTCACCGACGATTCGATGGCCACCCGTACGCCCGGCTTATTCGCAGCCGGCGATATCCGTTCCAAGCGTTTACGCCAGGTTGTGACCGCCGTTTCGGACGGAGCCATAGCAGCAACGAGCGCATACTCGTTTCTCCGTGAATAAGTACGATAATATATCTTATGTAAGGTTGCTATCTTCAAACAAAGTGGTTGGACGATGCATCAATGTGTTGTCCAACCACTTTTACTTGCCGGCTATGTGGTATGCAAAACTAGATAACCTAGAATACAATATAGAAAATGAACGGAGGACCTTTATGAACCACGTTAAACACGTTATTCCGATGTCCGATTCGTCGGTCAGTATTAAGCCTGAGGATATTCAGCCCACTGTGCTGCCCGATGCATTTATTCAGTCCGAAATCGTGTGCAAACTCAATACGTTGAGTCTGTCGCGCTATGACCAGTTGCCCAATGTGACGCTCTACCGCGACCAGGTCATTGAGTATGTTGCGCTGTGGATGGAGCCGCTGTCCATTTGCGTTGAGCACCCTGTCATTACGCCATCGATGATCAATAACTACGTTAAGGTCGGCCTGGTGCCTGCTCCGGTCAAAAAGCAATATGGCCGCGAGCAGATTGCCCGCCTGATCGCTATCTGCCTCTTTAAACAGGTGCTACCTATTGCTGCGGTGCAGGCACTCTTCAACATTCAGCGTTTGAGCTACGATGCCCCGACTGCCTTCGATTATGTGGTCGATCAGCTCGAGGCATCGATTCGTTCGGCGTTTTCCGTTGAGCAGACGCCGGTTCCCGATACGGCGCATCAGGTAACGCGTGAGTCGCTGCTTGTGCGCAGTGCAGTTTCATCCTTCGTTTCGAAGGCGTACCTGATGAGCTATCTAAAGTTTAATGGGTTTAATAGCTAGCCGACGTGTAAAACGGGCGGGGCAAAGAGCCATCTGTCGCTTTGCCCCGCCCATATTTTTGCTTGGTTGGACTTTACTTGCCCGAAGCTACGCCCATGCCGTAGCCGATGATGAGGCCGTGCATCTCGGCGTAATAGGAATCCAGGCCGTTGCAGGGCATGATGATGGTCTTGGAGCCGGGCCAATGCTCGACTATGCGGTCAGTAAGCGCCTGGGCTCCAGCTTCGTTCTCAACGTGATCGATGATGACCTCGCCGCCCGTAAAACCCTCGGCTTCCATGGTGTCGATGATCTTGTTGAGCATCTTCTTTTCGCCACGCGTGTGCCCGACGAGTTCGATTTTACCGGCCTCGCTCGCCGTGCCCAAAATGCGGATATTGAGCTTGTTGGCAATGACGCCGGCTGCCTTAGGGATACGTCCGGCTTTGGCGAGGTTTTCGTAATTGCACAAACTGAAGAGGATTTTGCTGTTCTGTTCAAGGCTATCGAAGTATGCGCAAGCATCCTCGAATGAGACATCCGGGTTGCTTACAAGATAGCGGTCGAACAGCAAGAAAATGAGATCCATTTTGCCGCCAGCTGCGCGTGAATTGACTAGATGAATCTGTCGGTCGGGCTCCTCGGCAAGAACCATATCGCGAGCCGTGGCTGCCGCGTTGTAGCTGCCCGACACGCCCTCAGAGATCGGCATGCAGATGGTCTTGTCGGCCAATTTGAAGAGCTCGGCCCACTCCCCTACGCTGGGACAAGCGCTCGAAGAAGCGTTCGTCTCCGCCTGAACAGCGCAGTTGAGCTCATGTACATCAAGCGAAAGGTCATCGACGAATTCACGCTCCCCCACTCGAATTTTGAGGGGCGCAAATGCAAAGGTGGTATGGGGCGCGGTCGGTTGCCAATCGCGGAGGTTACAGCTTGAATCTGAGATAAGTGCCCAGCTCATAGAGGGTCCTTTCTAATTGTTCCTCAACAATTATAGCCTTCTTGCAAACCGAATGTACGGCTATCTAGTTTTGAATACTAGATAGCCGTACAAGATTAGAGACAAAAGAATAGACCTCGCGACTTTAAGCCACGAGGTCCACATTCACACGCTGTGTAAGATGACTTAGTAGCGCACGAAGATATAGTTGTTGTTCATGCCGGCGGCAACGGAGCTGATGATGACGCCCGTTTTGTAGTCGGAAGCATGGATCATCTGACCATTACCGATATAAATGCCGGTATGGTAGGAGTTAACCACAACATCGCCGGGTTGCGGATCGGACACACGGGTCCAACCCATGAAGTCGACCGTGGTGCCCAGACGGCAGTAGCGTCCCGTGAGGCAATAGCTTACAAAACCGGAGCAGTCAAAGCTGTTCGGTCCAATGCCGCCCCAAGAATACGCATAGCCGAGCTTGCTGTAGGCGCGCGAAACAACGGAGCCACCATCAACAGACTGACTCGGTGCCGAAGGCGTGGGAGCCGGAGCGGGCGTGGGGGCAGGCTGCGGTGCGGGAGCCGGCGTGTTGCCGCCCTGGTTGTTGTTATTGTTGGTCTGGCCGCCATTGTTGGTGTTCTCGGTCGTACCGGCGGTGTCGTTGCTCACCGTGGCCTTTTCGGCGGTGCTAGCATTAATGCCAGCCTGCAGCGCAGCGTTGGCCTCGGCCTCGGCAGCGAGCTCGGCCTGCAGCTGCGAATCCAGGGAGTTCACGACACTCTGAGCCTCAGCCTGCTGGGCATTGAGCTCGTCGACCTTCTTTTGCGTCGCGGCGACGTTCTTCTCCTGCTCGGCCTGCTTATCGGTGAGCTGCTGCTTAAGCTCCTTGACCTCTTGAATGGTCTGAGCTTGCTTATCGGAAACTTTGCCGTAGTAGAACAGACGGTTGAGCATATCGCTCAGATCATCGACACCCGTCAAAACCTGAAGCAGGCTCAGACCGCCGGTTTTGTACTCGCCGGCGACATAGGTCGAGAGCTTGGCCTGACCATCGGCGATCTCCTGCTGCTTTTGCGTGATCTCGCCGGCAGTCTGATCGAGCGCCTGCGTCTGCGTGGCAAGCTCATCGTAAATCTGCTGGGTTTGGGTGCCGATCTGCTCGAGTTTCGTACGAGCAGCGGCAAGGTCGGATGCGGTATCGGCGTAGGCAGGAGCCGCGAGGCCCAAGCCCAAAACACAAGCGAGGGTTGCCGTAGCAGCGCAGCGTGCCATATTTTTGTGCGTGTTTGCTGTGCGCATGTAGCTTCCTTTCCAGTAACTAAGGGTAACGGCTAGCCTACCGTCACCAGGCTAAAGAGCTCCACATCGTCATCAGACGGCGTGAGCTTCTCGCGCGGGTTGAGAAACGCAAGCTCAAGTATACAACCGTAACCGATAAGCTTTGCGCCCATATCTCGCACCAGTTTACCTGTTGCCTCGACGGTTCCGCCCGTCGCGACCAAGTCGTCCAGAATCAACACGGTATCTTTAGAGCTGATAGCGTCGGCATGGATCTCAATTGAATCGGTGCCGTACTCGAGCTCGTAGCTCTGGCTTACGGTCTCGCGCGGCAGCTTGCCCGGTTTACGTGCGGGAACAAAGCCGGCGCCAAGGGCTACAGCCACCGGTACGCCAACCATAAAGCCGCGAGCCTCGGGACCCACGACCTTGGTGATTCCCATGCCGGCAAAGTGCTCGGCGAGGGTATCGGTCATGGCTTTGAGCGCCTCGGGATTGCCAAAGAGCGGCGTGATGTCTTTAAAGATGACTCCGGGCTCGGGATAGTCGGGGATGTCGACGATTTGAGATTCGAAGTCGTACATTGCATGACCTTTCAATGGGTTGCCGGATAAGCGGCAGCGGTTATTTGCCCTCCGTGGCGGTGCCGGAGTGCGAAGGGGCGACGACCTTGAGCGGCTTTACGAGAGAATCCTCGTGCGAAGCCGGCGTGGCTATCTCTTCGTTTTTGGCTTTGGTGGACTCGGAGCGAGTGATTTCCTCATCGAGTGCATCGATGTCGGCGTCCTCGACCACGGCATTGAGCGACTCAAAAACGCGGTTCTTGAGCAACGCAGTGTGCACACCCTCGGTCAGGTCATGAAGCTTCTTAAACGCACGCTCGAGCTTGGCGTCGCGCTCGTCATCGGAGGTATCCATTCCGAGCATGCTCACGAGCACCTGCTCAAACATCGAGGACTCGCGGTTGGCGGAAGACACGTACTGACGCAGGTTGCGGGGCTCGATATGGAAGCGTGACAGCTCGGAGCAGTAGCGGATGATTGGAAAATCGCGACCATCGACGAGCTCACGATTCTGCGGACTCTTGATGATGCGAATGAGGTCGTTCTCGGCGAGCGAGCGGATAAACGAAATCTCGACGCCCAGCATATCGGGAATGGTCTCAATGGGATGCAGCTTTTGCTTAGTCTCCTTGGGCTCCGTCTTGAGCGGAACATCGGACAGCAAGCCCACCTCGTAAGCGAGCGTTGACAGGTCCGTGGCGTTTTCCAAGCGCTGCTTAATCACGTTGAGAGGCATGTAGCGGGTCTTCTGCAAATGCAGGATGACCTCCAGGCGATCAACGTCCTCCTTAGAGTACTGACGGTATCCCTTAGGCGTACGATGAGGGGTAATGAGCCCCTCATCTTCTAGAAATCTAATTTTTGAGTTCGAAAGATCGGGGTATGCGCCTCGAAGAAGGTTGACGACTTGGCCGATACTCAGATAGTTGCGTTCGGCCATGCCCTACTCACCGGTTTCGATGCGCTCCGGCGTGCTCTCGTGGTAGATGAGCGTAAACGTACCGATCTGGACGGAAGAACCATCGTGCAGCGGGGCCGCGTTGACAATGGCGCCGTCGACCCAGGTGCCATTGAGCGAGCCCAGGTCCTCAATGCGAGCGCCGAGGCCCTCGCGAATAATGCGCGCGTGGCTACGCGAAACGGTCATGTCATTGAGGAAGATGCCGTTTGCAGGATCGCGGCCGATGGTGGTCACGTCGTCCTCGAGCTCAAAGGCGGCACCAGTCTGCGGACCCTTGACGATGGACAGAACGGGGGCGGTGATGCGCACGTTGGCCATGAGGTCGGGAACGGTGACGTCGCTTGAAGGCACGCGGAATACGCAGGTAGCGTCAGCAGTCTTATCATTCTGAGGCATATTATTAACCATGTTGTCCATGACAACCCCTAACTTATCGCGGACGTGCCGCAAATAATGAACCGTACGTAATCATACCCCAACGAATCAGTCTTCGATTTCAGGGTTCAGAAAGTCGATGTCCTCGTCCTCGGGATGCGCGAGAGCCTGTTTAATGGCCACTCCGCCCTTAATGGAATAGATGACAGCCGTGAGCATGGAGAAGATCACGCCGCCGTACACAAAGAAGATGCCGAGGGGCACCGAGCTTCCGTTGAGGCCCGGGAAGGCCGTAAGGGTTGAAGGTAAAAGATGCAGGCCGTCAATAACGGGGAACCCGAGCAGCATGAGCGAGAAGCCGGTCATGAGCAGTGCAGTGGCAATCTTTCCGGGAAAGACGACATCGATGGGGCGACGGTGATAATGACGAACGATAAGCGTGCCGATGCCCAGATAGATGTCGCGGCCAATAATGAGCACGCAGACCCAGATTGGCAGCTCTCCGCGAACCACCAGCCCAAGTACGCCGGTGAACAGCAGCGCTCGGTCGCAGATGGGATCCATGACCTTGCCGAGCCACGAGACCGTCTTGGTCATGCGGGCGATCTGACCGTCCATCCAGTCGGTAGAGGCGGCAACGGCGTAGATAACGATGGCGATGACGCGGTTGTTATCCGTCACAAACAGGTACAGAAATACCAGGGTGAGGATCAGGCGCGTAAAGGTGATGAAATTGGAGATCGTAAAGATCTTATTCGACGGGTAATCGGAAGTGCCGATAAGCTCCTTTTTGATCTTCTTTTTGATGCCCACAGGACTCCCCCGCTGGTTAACGACAAAACTTTCGATACTATACCCGTTCCGGCGATGTCTATCCAGCGTAAGCATAGAGAGTCCAGACATATGGAGGATGCTACTGGGTTGTGCGGGATTCTGCATTTGTGTACATCAGCCTCCAAATATGACATTTTTCGGCATCTTTGATGGCTGATGTACACGTTTTGATTCGGTGATTACATCGATCGGGAAAGTTGTTGCCTTAAGCGAATTAATCATGATGTGCGGGTCGAGAAGGGTTGGCGCTAAAAGAACCCAACGGCCGTTACGGCTTCGTTAGAAACGCGCCCCACCATGGATGGTGAACCCGAAAGGTAAAGCGTGCGGGCACGGTGGCTCGGCCCGCGCGCCCGGAAGAGAAAGGATAAACCCATGGGTTACATGCTCGAGACGCGCGGGCTCACCAAGCGCTTCGGCCGCGGCGACCAGGCGCAGGACGCCGTGGCCGACGTGAGCCTTCATATCCGCGAGGGCGAGGTGTACGGGCTGCTCGGTCCCAACGGCGCCGGTAAGTCGACAACGCTCAAGATGATCTGCGGGATGCTGCGGCCGACGGCCGGGGAGATCCTCTTTGCCGGGCACGCCTGGCGCCGCGAGGACCTCTACGCAATCGGCAGCCTCATCGAGGAGGCGCCGCTCTACCCCAACCTCACCGCGCGCGAGAACCTGCGCGTGCGCACCACGCTGCTGGGCCTTCCCGAGAGCCGCATAGATGAGGTGCTCGCCGCCGTGGACCTCGCGGACACCGGGAAGAAGCGCGCCGGGCGCTTCTCGATGGGCATGCGGCAGCGCCTGGGGCTCGCGCTGGCGCTGATCGCCCGGCCACGCCTGCTCGTGCTCGACGAGCCCACCAACGGCCTCGACCCCATCGGCATCGAGGAGCTGCGCGACCAGATCCGCGGCTTCGCGGCGGCGGGTACGACGGTGATCGTTTCGAGCCACATCCTCTCCGAGGTGCAGCAGATGGCGGACACCATCGGCATCATCTGCGGGGGGCGCCTCGCCTACGAGGATGCGCTTCGGCCCGGGCAGGACCTCGAGGAACTCTTCATGAGCTTCTGTCGGGAAGGGCGACGAGCACGCGGGGAGGTGGCGGCATGACGGGCGAGAAAGGCGGCCTGCTCGCGGGCCTGCGCGCCGAGGCCCTGAAGTCGCGCCACGCGGCACCGGTTCGCCTGGCCGTGCTCATGGCGTTGCCGATGCCGCTGCTCGGCGCGATGCCCTACCGGGGCGTGCAGATCTTTAGTGCGTGGAACTACTGGTACGCGCTCTTCCTGCCCGTGTCTCTATCGCTCGTGGTGGCGTGCGTCGCACGGGCGGACGCTCGCACGCGGATGCGGGGGCTTCTGGGCCTGGGCTTCCCGCTCGGGCGCGCCTGGTGGGCCAAGGCGCTCTGGTGCCTTGCTCTTTGCACGCTCTCGAACCTCGTGGTCTTCGGCATCTACCTCGCGGGATCGGCGTTCTCCTCGCAGGGTCTCACGGCCGCGGGCACGCTCACGATGCTCCTCTGCGCGCTCGCCAACACGGTGACCGCGGCGTGGATGATCCCCGCAGGGCTCTTCCTCACGGCGCGGCTCGGCATGCTCGCGGGCATCTTCTGCCCGCTCGCCGCGCAGCTCGTGGGTGGGTTCGCTTGGTCGCTGATGCCGCTGCCGCAGCTCTTTCCGCCGTCGGCGAGCATGGTCATCCCCACGAGCTTCATTCCCGTGCTGCCGAGCGGCGAGCCGCTCGCGGCGGACATGGCGCTCGGCGGGGCGCTCACGGCGGACGGCATGCTCACGCTGGCGGGCCTTGCGGTCAGTGCGCTCGCGTTCGCCGCGCTCACGGCGGCGGGCGCGGCCTGGTTTGCGCACTCCGAGGAGAGGTGATGGCCATGACACGACTCTCCGATCCGACGCCGCGCATGACTCTCCCGCGGGCCCTGCTTTCCGAGGCCCTGCGCCTGGCGCGCTCCCCGCTCTCGGCGGTGCACCTCGCCTGCGGCCTGGCAGCCGGTCTTGCCTGCGGCGAGTACTTCTCCGTAACCCGATGGGACCCGGCGCTGGGCGCGGACGCCTACGCCCAGTTCCTCGGCGCCCTCATGCCGCTCATGTCCGCCATCGTCTGCGGGCTCGCCGTGGACGAGGAGCGCGCTGCCGGGCGCCTCGCCAACCTCACGGCGGTCCCCTCGCGCGGGCGCGCCGTCGCGGCGAAGCTGCTCGCCCTTGCGGCGCTCGGCGCGGGCGCGCTGGCCGTGGCGCTCGGCGTGTTCGGGGCCGTGCTCGCCGTCGCCGGGCGCCTGCCGCTCGGGCCCGCTCCGCTTGCGGCCGCCTGGGCGGGCATCGTGCTGGGCAGCTTGCCCCTCTACGCGCTGGGGCTCGGCGTGGCCCTGCGCCTCGGCCGCAACGCCGCCATCGGCGCCGGCGCGGCGGGGGTGCTCCTCGCGTTCTTCTCGGTGGGCGGACTTGCGCACGGCCTCATGACCGGCGAGCTCACCGGCGCTCTGGCGACGCCCCTGAGCTGGGTGCCGCTCGCCTGGCCCGCGCGCCTGGGGTCGCTCGGGGTGGAGGCCTTCATCGACGCCGCACGCGCGGCGGGCCCTCTCCTCACGACTGCGCTCGCTAGCCT
>JAHYYO010000009.1:0-23633 GCA_019424925.1 Collinsella sp. | reverse complement strand
TCATCGACGCCGCACGCGCGGCGGGCCCTCTCCTCACGACTGCGCTCGCTAGCCTCGTTCTCACCCTGGCAGCCGACGCCGTCCTTCTTGCCTGGTTCTGCCGCTTCGAGGACGGGAGGGTAGATGCGTAGGAAGCCGCTCGCCGCCATGTTCGTCCTCCTCTCCGCAGCGCTCGTCCTGGGCGGGAATGCCCTGCTCGACGCCGGCTGGGGGTCGGCGCTGCGCTCGATCGCCGACCGCGTGCTGCCTAACCCTGAGATCGCCATGTGGGCGCCCGCGCCCGAGCCCGGCAGCCACGCGAGCTCCTACGCCGACGCCACCGGGGCGGGGGCAAACTACGTCTACCTGGTGGACGCGGCGGACGACAGAGGCAATGTCCGAGAGCTCCAGCTCATCTTCTTCGGGCGGGAGTCGGACGGCGAGGGCTGGCTCGAGATCGAGGCGCGCGGCGGCTCGGGCGTGCGCTACCGCGCGTGCGACGCGGCCGAGACACCCGTGGCTGCGCGCAGGGCTCTGGACCGCTGAGCGCGGCGTTAGTACAATTCCGACGAGAGTTTCAGGAGGTCGAACATGGCGAGGATACTGGCAGTGGATGATGAACGGGCGATCCTCGACGCGCTTGCGCGCGTCCTCGGCCGCGACGGCCATGAGGTCGTCAAGGCGGAGGACCCGACGGCGGTCCCGGGGATGGACCTCTCGCGCTTCGACCTCGTGCTCTGCGACGTCATGATGCCGGGGCTCGACGGCTTCGAGCTCGTGCGGCAGATCCGCCCGGACTTCGACGGCCCCATCGTCTTCCTGACCGCTCGCGTGGCCGAGGAGGATGCCGTGGCCGCCTACGGCCTGGGCGCCGACGACTACGTCCGCAAGCCCTTCGGGGCCGCGGAGCTGCGCGCCAAGGTCGCGGCCCATCTACGCCGTGAGCGCCGGCCGCGCTCGCACGCCCTCTCCTTCGGGGAGGTGCGGATCGACCTCAGGGCGCGCGGCCTCGCCGTGGGCGGCGAGGCCGTGCCGCTCACGCCCACCGAGTACGCCATCTGCGAGTACCTCGCCCGCCACCCCGGGCAGGTCATGAGCCGCGCGCAGATACGCGAGGCGGTGCTCGGCTGGGAGAGCGACGCCGACGACGCGGCCATATCCATGCAGGTCAGTCGCGCCCGGAGGAAACTCTCCGAGGCCGGCGCCGATCCGATCGCGACCGTCTGGGGGATGGGGTACAAGTGGCAGCTCTGAGGATCGGGGCGCGAGGTCGCGGGGGCATGCCGCTCTCCTTCGTCATCGCGCGCTACTTCGCCTACGCGTTCGCGGCAGTCGCCACGGCGTGGCTCGCCTCGTTCATGATGCTCTCTGTGGCGATCAACGCGGGCTTCGTCTACGAGGCAAGCTGGGGGCCGGCCAATGCGCGCGAGGTCGCGGAGGGCCTGGCACGCGACGGCGTCTGCGGGCAGCAGGACGTGCCGACGGCGTACCGCTACCTCATCCTGAACAAGGACGGAAACGTGCTGATGACAGACCTCGAGAGCACGCGGCTCGAGGACGCGAAGGAAATGGCTCGTACGGCACTCGCCGCGGATCCGGGCACAGTGGAGATCGAGGGCGGGGGTTCGGGCGTTACCTACGCCGCGTTCCCGCTCAAAGGTGGCGGGGCCTGCGCGCTCGTCAGCGAGTATCTGCCGCAGTGGGTCTCGCGCGACCTCGCCGGCCTACTTCCCAACCCGCAGAACCTCATGCTCGTCGGCGCCACGGCGGGAAGCGCACTTGCGCTTGCGCTCGTCGCGCGCCGCGCGAGCCGCGTGATCTCGCGCAAGATGGCGCCGCTCGCGGAGGCGGCGGGGCGCGTCGGCGCGGGGGAGCTCGACTTCGCGGTCGGCAGCACCAACGTGCGCGAGGTGAACGACGTCCTCGCCGCGATGGACGCCATGCGGGCCTCCCTCGCCGAGTCGCTCGAGGCCCGCTGGGCCGCGGAGCGGGGGCAGCGCGAGCAGATGACGTCGCTCGCCCACGACCTCAAGACGCCGCTCACCGTGCTGCGCGCCAACGCCGACTTCGTAGCGGAGGAGCTGGAAGACGAGAAAGACGCCGACCTCGCGGCCGCCGCGCGCGACATAGCCGGCAGTGTCGAAAGGCTCGACGGCTACGTGCGCCTGCTCATCGAGGCCTCGCGCGGGTCCGGCGGGGCGGAGAGGGCCCCCATGCGGCCGGCCGAGCTTTGCGAGCAGGTCCTCGCCGAGGCCGCCCAGATCGCCCGGGCGCGAGGCGTGACGCTCGACGCGGCCACGGGCCCCGCTGTCGCGGGCGCGCCCGAGGCCGCGCTCGACCGAACCGCCCTGGCGCGAGCCGCCGCGAACCTCGTGGCCAACGCCGCCGAGCACGCACGCTCGCGCGTGGCTGTCTCCTGCGACGTCGCGGGCGGGCACCTCGTCATCGAGGTTGCCGACGACGGACCGGGCTTTTCTCCCGCCGCCCTCGAACGCGGCTGCGAGCGCCTCTTCACAGACGACTCCTCCCGCTCCTCGCGTGACGAAGGCCGCCACTACGGGCTCGGCCTCCACGTCGCCTCCGAGGCCGCGAGCGCCCACGGGGGATCCGTCTCGCTCGCCAACGGCCCCTCGGGCGGTGCGGTGGCCACCATCGCGGTCCCCCTGTGCGGGATCTGACGATTTCCTCGATGTCTACCTCGACTGCGATATGTCGCTCGCCGAGGCCGCGACGAGATGGTGTTGCGTCTGCCCCGTTTGGTGCTTCTAGCTCAAATTTGATCTGATGTAAGGCCCGTGCAATCCTGCATGGGCCTTACTTTTGGCAATTGCTCGACCGATTCGTGGCTTGAAACACAAATTATCGAGTTAAGGAGAAATGGGGTCATACAGCAGCTCTCAGAGCGCTTGCCGCACTCCCCCGCCATTACCTCTGCGGCGTCCTCGTATAGAGCCCATACCGTTTGGCATATCGTTGCAATCGCCCACTTGTCCACCGGTCAAGTGAACTACTGGAATAAATACAGCGACACGCTTGTCCGTTACAGTCGCTATATCTGTATAAATCGCCGCGATAAATACAGCCTGTACTCGGCTGTATACCAACTACGCGTATGTAGATTCATATCGCGTTAATAAATCGGCTCAAGCGTGTGCAAAACGCGCAAGTAACCGCAAAAGGCGATTATCGCTCAGGTAGATTTTTGGCACCCCGTTGCTTAATCAAAATTAAGCAATTGCTTAAAACAAAAAAGGTCAGGCACTAGATACCTGACCTGCAAACTTCTGGTCGGGACGACTGGATTCGAACCAGCGACCCCTTGACCCCCAGTCAAGTGCGCTACCAAGCTGCGCCACGTCCCGAAGCTTTTGTTTGTTGCTCTGCTCTCGCTCGCAACAGGGAGTATATTAACCCGAAACTTTAGACTTGTGCAAGAACTTTTTTATAAATTTTGAAGCAAGTCCAAAATTGTATCTGCGAGCTGGGGTTTTGTTAGAACGGGAAGTTCTTTCGTACCCGTTGTGCTCACAATCCAGGCCTTGTTGGTATCGGTTCCAAAGCCCGAATCGGCGCGTGAGACATCGTTGGCGATAATGGCATCGCAGCCTTTGCGTGCCAATTTGCGCTCGGCGTACTTGACGACGTTATCGGTCTCGGCAGCAAATCCGATTACGAGGCGATCGCCCTTTTGGCGTGAGAGTTCGGCCAAGATGTCAACGGTCTCGACGAGCTCGATTCGATCCAGGCGCTCGTTGGCCTTTTTGAGCTTATGGTCCGCCGGGGCCGCCGGCGTGTAGTCGGCGACGGCGGCGGCGCAAATGGCAGCGTCGGCCGTCTGGAAGGCGCTCAGCGCCGCCTGCAGCATCTCTGCGGCGGTCTGCACGCTTACGCACGCCACGCCGCGGGGAACATCGAGCGATGTCGGTCCCAGCACGAGCGTGACCTCGGCACCGCGGCGAGCGGCCTTCCCCGCCAGGGCGATGCCCATCTTGCCCGACGATCGGTTTCCAATAAAACGCACGGGGTCGATCGGTTCGTGCGTAGGACCGGCAGTGATGACGATGCGCTTGCCCGCCAGGTCTTGCGGCACGGGATTGAGCACCTCGCAGATGGCTTCGACGATGTCCTCGGGCTCGCTCATGCGCCCCGTGTCCACGTCGCCGCAAGCAAGGTAGCCACTACCGGGCCCAACCACGTGCACCCCGCGGTCGCGCAGCGTGGCCATATTGGCCTGGGTTGCCGGCGCCTTCCACATGCCATTGTTCATGGCCGGCGCGATCACAATGGGTCGCGGCGTGGCGAGTAGCGTCGTAGAAATCAGGTCATCGGCAATGCCGTTGGCCATCTTGGCGATGATATTGGCCGTCGCGGGCGCCACGGCCACCAGATCGGGCTCCTGCGCCAGCGAAATGTGGTGGATGGGGTCGGAAGGATCGTCGAATAGCCCAACCGCGACCGGCTCGTTGGTGAGCGCGCGGAAGGTAAGCGGCCCCACAAACTCCGTGGCATGCTCGCTCATAACGACTTTGACACGTGCGCCGCGCTTTTGCAGCAGGCGCACGATATTGCACGACTTATAGGCGGCGATCCCGCCGGTAATGCCCAGCAGGATCGTTTTTCCCTCAAGTTGCATTGAATTGTTGGATGCCGCCGTCATCGCTAGGCTTCCTTACTCGGGAGCACCAGGAGGCGGTGGCAGTACGGACAGTGCGTAATCTCGCTACCGTCGTGGTTGAGGTCGCTCATGGACGATGCCTGCAGCGCGGTGTGGCAGACCGTGGGGATGTTGCCCTGGATGGTCTCGACGGCCAAGCCGCGGAACTGCTTGAGCAGACGCTCGTAGTCGCTGAGCACGTCGGTGGGCAGCGTAGCGGCCAGCGCGGTGCGCTCCTTGGTGGCGGCATCGATCTGGGCCTGGAGGTCGGCTGCCTTGGCGCGGGCGGCCTTGGTGTCGGCCTTCACGCCCTCCTCGAACTTGGCGATGATTGCCTGTGCGCGAGCCTCGCGGTCGAGCGCCTCCTTGTGGGCGACTACGACGTCCTTGCGGGTGTGCTCGATCTTGTCCAGGCGCTTGGCCAGGGTGGCGAGCTCGTTCTCCAGGTCCTGAACCTCGCGATAGTCAGAGCCGTCGACGTGGCGCTTCTTAGCGGCCTCAATGGCGTTATTGGTCTGGATCTCGGTGGTGTTGAGATCGTCGAGCTCAATATCCAGGTCCTTGCGCTGAGCGTAGAGCTTGGTCATTTCGGCCTTGAGCTTTACATAGGTCTTGCGCTTGGAAGCGAGCTCCTTGAGCTCCGGCATATTGGCAAGTTCGCTCTTGTTGCGGGCGAGCTCCAAATCGATCTGTTGCAGCTTGAGTAGCGTAGCGCCGGCGCTCATAAGTTCTCTCCTTTTGTCACAGTCCACCATTGGCAAGGGTTCAGTATTTTAATCGCATGACGGGGGTCGACCCCGGCGTCAACTGCAGAGTTCATCAATATATCAACGAACGGCTCCTCGGAGCGGTCGTGGCCGAGCAAGATCACCGACAGCCCGCGCAAGGCAAGGTCTTGCGCCACGTGGTAGCCCGCCTCGCCCGTCACGACAACATCTGCGCCCGCGGCGATGGCGAGCTCTCCGAAGTCGCCCAGGGAGCCGCCCAAAATGGCGACGGTGCGGCACGGGCGATCAGCTTTGCCCCACACACGCGGGTCGCTGCCAAAGGCCGTGGCAGCACGGGTGGCAAGATCGCGCAGCGTGCACGGGTCGTTGAGCGTTGCAAGTGCGCCCAGGCCGGTGGCCTCGGGGTCGTCCACGTGCTCCAGTGAGCTCACGGGTGCGGCACCCAGCAGCTTGCTCAGGCAGACACGGGCTTCGTGCGAGCGGTCCAGGTTGGTGTGGAGCGAGATAATGCTCACCCCGCAGCGGGCAGCCTCGTAGAGGGCCGCACTGCACTGGGGTCGTGTGGCATCCGCCGGACAAAAGGCCTCGGGTGCCTTGATGTATATGGGATGATGCGTCAGCAGCACGTTGGCGCTTGCTTCTTGGGCGCGGCGAACATTAGCCTCAGTCGCATCGAGTGCGCAGGCAACGCCGGTGATCTCCGCGGCCGGATCGCCAACGGAGAGTCCTACGTGGTCCCAGGGCTCGGTGTCCGTCTTGGGATAGCGTGCCAGTAGCGCGCGCTCGAGCTCGGCGACGATCATGCGGCACCTGCGATCGAGAGCAGCGTCTGGGCAAACTCGTCCAGATCGTCCGGATTCACGCGGTCGTCAAAGGAAATGCGCAGTGCACCTAGTGCCTGCTCGCGACCAATGCCCATGGCGCTGAGCACATGGCTCGGGTCCATGCTGCCGCTCGAGCACGCCGAGCCGGCCGAAACCTCAAAGCCGGCGGCGTCGAGCTTGATGATGAGTTCCTCTGAGTCCATGCCGTCAATGTAGATCGATAACATGCCGGGCAGACGGTCGGCTTGCGCGTAGTCACCCATGGTGGCGTGAATGCGCGGATGGGCCGTAAGCGTGGCGTAGAGCTTGTCGGAAAGGGCTTGCAGCTTCGCGCGCTCCTGAGCCACATGGGGCGTCAGAGACGAGGCGGCAGCGGCAAAGGCGAGCTGCGTGCGCAGGTCTTGCGTGCCGGCACGACGACCGGCCTCCTGTCCGCCGCCGAAGATGCGCGGGCGCAGCGGCGTGCGGCTCTTAAGGTAGAGTGCGCCAGATGCCACGGGACCGCCAATCTTGTGGGCTGCGACGGACATGGCGTCGACGCCCAGCTCGGTGACATCGAGTGGAATATGCAAGTAGCCCTGGATGGCATCGGTGTGGAACAGGGCACCTGCGGTGTGCGCAGCTGCGGCAAGCTCGCGGATGGGCTGCACCACGCCGGTTTCGTTGTTGGCGACCATAATGCTCACGAGCGCCACGTCGTCGCCTAGCAGCTCGACAAGCGTGGCAGGCTCAACGTAGCCCGCGCGGCAGGGCTGCACCAGGTCGACGGTAAAGCCGGCGGCACGCAGCAGCGGCAGGTTGTCCAGAATCGAATCGTGCTCGATGGCCGAAACGATTACGCGACCGCGCTTGCGATCGCGCTGACGAGCGCCCTCGGCAAGACCGAGCAGCGCCAGCTGGTTGGCTTCGGTGCCGCCGTTGGTCAGTACAATCTCGGACGGGCGGACGTGCGCGCCAAAGCTGCGGGCGATCTCGCGACGTGCAACCTCCAGACGCGCGGCAGCCTTGCGGCCGAGCGAATGCAGCGAGTTGGGGTTGACGCCGGCAAGCTCGCTGTCGTCGTACTCGCGCTGCGCAAGGAGCGCCTCGGCGCGCATTGGCGTCGAGGCGGCATAGTCAAGATTCACGGGTATGCGGTTTTGACCTGCGGTCATAAGGGTTTATGCCTCCTGTGCGGCCTCGTTGCCCAGCTTCTGCAGCAGCGCAACCTCGGCAGCGGGATCTTCGGACTTAAATACGGCGGAGCCGGCCACGAGCACGTTGGCGCCGGCCTTGACGACCTCGGCGATGTTCTTGGAAGAGATACCGCCGTCGACCTCGATCAGGGGCGACACGCCGTGGCGCTCGCACATGGCCTTGAGCTCGTGAAGCTTTGCGATGGTGCCCGGGATAAAGCTCTGGCCGCCAAAGCCCGGGTTCACGCTCATGAGCAGCACCATATCGACGACGTCGATGATGCTCTCGAGCACGCACACGGGGGTGGCGGGGTTGAGCACCACGCCGGCCTTGACGCCGCGCTGCTGCAGATGCGTGAGCGTGCGGTGCAGGTGCGTGGAAGCCTCGTAGTGCACGGTGATCATGTCGGCACCGGCGTCGGCGTACCAATCGACCGTCTCGTCGGGGTTCGTCACCATGAGGTGCGCGTCGACCGGTACATCGGTGGAGCGCTTGACGGCCTTAAGGATGTCAACGCCAAAGGTGAGGTTGCCGGTAAAGTGACCGTCCATAACGTCGAAGTGCACGTAGTCGGCACCGGCGATCTTGTCGAGTTCGCCCTTGAGGTTGGCCATGTCGGCCGAAAGGACAGACGGAGCGATTTTGATGGAACCCATGGTAGAAGCCTTTCTGCGCTAGTCGGTGAGTCCGTAGAACTCTTGAGAAGGGACGCGATCTGTGAGAATCTCGAGCGCCCTATCCAAAGTAACACCGTTGTAGAGCGTTTGCTCCACGGCAAAGGTGAGCGGAATGTCTACGCCCAGTGAACGGGCAAGCTCACTGACGCTGCGGGCCGCGACGGCGCCCTCGACCACCATATGCGTACGTGCCTGGTACTCGTCGAGCGAGATGCCGTGGGCAAACTCGTAGCCAAAGGTGCGGTTGCGCGAATGCTCGGAGGTGCAGGTGGCAATGAGGTCACCCATGCCGGCAAGACCCATGCAGGTCATGGCTTGACCGCCGCGGGCATGCACCAGACGGCTAATCTCGGCCAGGCCGCGCGTCATGATGAGGGCGAGCGTGTTGTCGCCGGCACCGGTGCCGGCGGAGATGCCACACACGATGGCGATGACATTTTTCATGGCGCCGCAGACCTCGACACCGGTCATGTCTTGCGACAGATAAATGCGGAAGGCCGTGGATAGAAGCAGGTCCTTAAAGGTCTCCCCTACCTGCGGATCCTCGCTGGCGATGACGGCGGCAGAGAGCCCGCCGCGGCAAATTTCCTCGGCATGGTTGGGGCCCGAGAGTGCCGCCACACGCGTCTCGTTGCCGATCTCACTGGCGATGACCTCGCTCATGAGCAGGCCGGACTCGGGCTCAATGCCCTTGGTGAGGCCGAGTACCGGAGTATCGGCGGCGATAAAGGGCGCGGCCTGGTGACACACGCTGCGAAGGTGCGTCGAAGGAACGGCGAAGATGATGGCCTCGGCGCCGTCGAGCGCCTGCGAAAGGTCCGTGGTGGCGACAACGTTGCCGGGCAGCTCGTAGCCCACAAGGTAGCGGGGGTTGTGATGCTCGTCATTGATGCCGGCGGCCGTCTGCTCGCTGTGGGCCCACATGGTCACGCGCTCGGCTCGCGCGGCGGCGAGGCCGGCGACGGCGGTTCCCCAGGAGCCGGAGCCAATCAGCGCAACATTCATGGCTCTCTCCTACTTATCGTCGGGCTCGGTGACGCGCTTGGTAAACGAGAGCTTGGACTCCTTACCCGTCATGAGCTTTTTGATGTTCGCGCGATGGGCCCACACTACGGTGATGCCGATCATCGCCATGCAAAACTTAAGGCCCAGGCTGCTGTACGGAAAGACCGCGCAGGCGGCGATGGGAAGACCGATGGCCGCGGCAAGCGAGCCCACCGACACAAACTTTGTGATGGCGACGGCCACGATAAACATGCCCAGCAGCGACAGTCCGATGGGCCAGTACCAGGCGAGGATGACGCCCAGACCAACCGCGATGCCCTTGCCGCCGTGGAAGTTGAGGTACGGCGAGAAGATGTGGCCCCATACGGCCGCCAGGCAGATGACGCCGAGCATCCAATCGCCGGCAGCACCGGGAGCCATAATGCTCGGCGGAAAGCCATAGCCCACGCTCGCGATGAGCGGACGGGCGATAAGGACGCAGATGGCGCCCTTAAGGCAGTCGAGCAGTAGCGTGAGCGCGGCCACCTTGGGGCCGGCCACGCGCAGTGCATTGGTTGTGCCGATGTTGCCGGAACCCGCCTTGCGAATGTCGGTGTGGTTGAACACGCGGCCCAGGATCAGGCCAAACGGAATCGCTCCGATAAAGAACGAGACCACGGCGCAGATGGCGGTCAGCAGAATCGGATTATGCATCCTTTTGTTCCTTCTTCCTAAAGAAGAGTCGAATGGGCGTGCCGGCAAAATCGAAGGTCGAGCGCATGCGGTTCTCCACGTAGCGCTGGTAGGTGTCGTTGACCAGATCGCTGTGGTTGACGAAGAACGTGAACGTCGGCGGATTGACGCCCGTCTGAGTCACGTAGTGCATGCGCAGGCGGCGCTTGCCGTCCACCACGGTGTGGCCGAACTCACGTAGGTCGGTGAGGAACGTGTTGAGGCGCGAGGTGCTGATCTTTTGCGAACGCGTCTTCTCGGCTGCGTCGACCATCGCCCAGATCTTCTCGACGCTGCGGCCAGTGAGGGCAGAGATGCGCAGGTACTGGACCCAGGGAGCCATGACGCCCAGACGGCGGTCGATGGTCTCCATGCAGGCCTCGCGCTTGCGGTCGTCGTCGAGCAGGTCCCACTTGTTGAGCAGCACAACGATGGCACAGCCGCGCTCGATGGCAAGACCCATGACCTTCTGGTCCTGTTCGGTAACGCCCACGGAGGCGTCGACGACGAGCAGCGCCACGTCGGCGCGGTCGATGGCGCGCAGGCCGCGGACCATCGAGTAGTACTCGATATTCTCGTACACGGTGCTCTTCTTGCGGATGCCCGCGGTGTCGACCATGCGGTAGTGCTTGCCGTTGCGCTCCACGACGGTGTCGATGGCGTCGCGCGTCGTGCCGGCAATGTTGGACACGATAGAGCGGTCGGCGCCTAGGATGCGGTTGAACAGCGAGGACTTGCCGGCGTTGGGGCGGCCGATGATGGCCACGTTCAGCGCATCGGGGAACTCGTCGGCGACCTCGTCCTCCTCCTCGGGCAGCAGCGCCACGATGTCGTCGAGCAGGTCGCCCGTGCCATGGCCGTGCAGGGCCGAGAGCGGTGTGGGCTCACCGATGCCAAGCGAATAGAACTCCCAGATGTTGTCGTTCTCGCGATCAGGATTGTCGAGCTTGTTCACCAGCAGAAAGACCGGCTTGTCGGAGCGCTTGAGCATGCGGGCAACCGACTCGTCCTCCTCGGTGACGCCGGTGCGGCCGTCGACCACAAACAGGATGACGGCAGCTTCCTCGGCGGCGGCAAGTGCCTGGTCGCGGATGGACGTGGCAAAGACGTCGTCGCTCTTGAGCGGCTCGATGCCGCCCGTGTCGACGATGGTGAACTCGCGGCCGTTCCAATCGGCCGTGTGATACGAGCGGTCGCGCGTGACGCCGCGGGACACGTGGACGATGGCGTCCGAGGTCTGGGCCAGGCGGTTAACGAGCGTGGACTTGCCCACGTTGGGGCGTCCGACGACGGCGACGATAGGTTTCATCTGCTCTCCTTTAATGGGTAGGGTCAGTGGAAGTGTTAGAGTCGGCAGGCACAATGCCAAGGATATGCTCCAGGGTATCGAGCAGCTCATGCGGCATGGTTGACACCACATGAACCTCGGCGCCGCGACTGGTAAGGCTTGCGAGTAAATCGTCACGATGATACTCGTCAAGCGTCATGCCGTCAGCGTTGAACATGAGCTTAGGCACAAAGAGCATAACCCCCGACAGGTCTTGGGGCAGCTGCTCCAGAATGTCACACGCGACGATGAGGCCGGTCACGTCCACGTTGCCGCCGAAGTAGCGGTTCTTGATGGCCGTAACAGTGCCGCCGAGACCATGCGGCGACTCCACAAAGCGGGCCACCGTGTCGCGTGCGCTGGCGCCCGAGAGGCACAGCAGGTGCTGGCTGCGGGCGGCGATGGCCTCGCGGACGCGGGCCAGTCGCTCGGCATCGGTAGCCAGCACGTCGTCGGTCTCGTCCAGATACGAGCGGATCATGCCGATGCCGTCGTAGTACTGCGGGTAACCGTCGTAAAAGTCTGCCTCGGGAGGATCGATGCCGGCGTCCAGATAGAACTCGTCGCTCATCTGGAAGGTGTGGCGGCCAAAGCGCTCATAGGCGCGGTCCTGGTAGGGACGGATCATGGCAATGGTCTCGCGCGCTAGCTCGGGCTTGTCGCTGTAGGACCAGCTAAAACGGTTCTGATGCTTGGTAAAACCGAGCGGCACAATGCCCAGGCTTGTGATTTGCTCGTGCTCCTCGCAAAAGCGCAGGGTCTTTTCCAGCTCCTCGCCGTCGTTCATGCCGGGGCACAACACGATCTGCGCGTGAATCTCGATGCCGGCGGCCATGATGGTCTCGAGTACGTCCATGCCTCGCTGAGCGTTACGGCCCATCATACGACGGCGGACGTCGGGGCTCACAGCGTGGACCGACACGTTCATGGGACTCATGTTGCGCTGGATGACGTTTTGCACGTCCTCGTCGGTGAGGTTCGTAAGCGTGACAAAGTTGCCTTGCAAAAAGCTTAGGCGATAGTCGTCGTCGCGAATATAGAGCGTGGAGCGGCCGCCCTTGGGGAGCATGGTCATAAAGCAGAACACGCAGGCGTTGACGCAGGTACGCATGCCGTCGAAGATGGGGCCATCGAACTCAAAACCCCAATCCTCGCCGGGAAAGCGGTCGAGCTCGACGGGGGTGACGGTGCCGTCGCGCGGGTCGAAAACCTCGAGGTCGACGGTATCATCGTCGGCCTCCCAGAGCCACACAATCATGTCGGTAAGCTGCTCACCGTTAACCGTGAGCACGCGCATGCCCGGCTCGATACCCACATCCCATGCGGGCGATTCGGGACGCACGTTCTTGACGAGCGCGCCCTCACCCGGCTCGGGGTCGCGGCTGCGCCCGTAATCGGCCACCTCGGCGGCGTATGCGGGTACGGTCTGGTCCATGATTAGCGGCAAAGCTCCTTGATGCGCTCGACGGCGCGCTCGATGTGTTCTTGCGGGGTGGAGGCTCCGGCAGTGATGCCGATGTGGTGAGCGTCGGTAAACCACGCGGCTTGGAGCTCGGAAGCTTCCTCGATGTGATACGTGCGCTCGCAGGCGTCTGCGCAAATCTGCGCCAGGCGGCGGGTGTTGCCCGAGTTCTTGCCGCCCACCACGACCATGCAGTCGCAGCGGTTGGCAAGTGTGGCTGCTGCCTGTTGACGCTCACTCGTGGCGGCGCAGATGGTGTTGATCACACGTAGCTCCTGCACGCGCGGGGTGATAGCGGCCACGACCTCAGCGAGGTTCTGCGCGGTCTGGGTGGTCTGCACAACCAGGCCCACCTTGCCCTTGAGCGATAGGGCATCGGCGTCGGCGGCACAGCTCACGACCTGCGCGTCATTGCCGGCGTGGCCTAGAATACCCTCGACCTCTGGGTGGCCCGGCTCGCCCACGACGATCATGCGGTAGCCTTCTCGCACCAGGCGCTCGGCCGCCACATGAACCTTCTTCACGTAGGGGCAGGTGGCGTCGACCACGGTAAGGTCGCGCTTGCGGGCAGCATCGATCACCTGCGGCACCACGCCGTGGGCGCGGATGATCACTGTGCCGGTTGCGGCGTCTTCCAGGGTTTCGGCCAAGCCAACGCCCGCCTGAGCGAGCTCGCGTACCACGATGGGGTTATGGATGAGCGGACCCAAGGTATGGACCTGAGTGCACTCCCCTGCCTGCGGCGCAGCGGCCAGCGCCATATCGAGCGCACGCTGTACGCCGTAGCAAGTGCCGGCGTGGGCGGCGATCTCGATGGTAGGCGCGGTGGCTTGGTCGGACGCGGTCACGGCAGTGTTCGTCACGTTCTCGCTCATGGCTAGAACCTGCCCGGATGCTCGGCGCACAGCTCGTCTCGCATGGCGTAGACGCGGTTCATGGCCTCGGACTCAAACCAGGCCAGGCGCTCCGTACGCTTAAGCCCGGCCGGCGCGTCCGAAAGCGAGACGGCCTTGCCGGCACGAATCCAGCACTTCTTGGGACGCATGAGCTTTTTGCCCGCGGGCGTGATGTCGGACCAGCCACAGATGGCAAGTGGGTTGACGGGCGCCTTGCCCATCTGAGCGATGAGCGCAAAACCGCCATGGACTTCGGGCTTGATCTCGCGCGAGCGGATGCGCGTGCCCTCGGGGAAGATCAGGACGTCCTCGCCGCGCTGCAGCGCATGCTGGGCGGCGCGCAGGCACTTCATGTCGGCGGTGCCGCGCTCCACGGGAATGCCGCCCACGCGGCTAAAGGCCCAGCGTACGATCTTGCTCTTGGCGAACTCGGACTTAAAGATGGGGCGGATGCGGCGCCCGCCAAAGAACAGCGCCGTCTCCACGGCCAAGAGCTCGGCCATCGAGGTGTGGTTGCAGATGACCACGCTGCCGCGTCCGTCCTGGCGCTCAAACAGCAGGTCAGCGTCCTCGACCTTCCAACGCCACATGAGCTTGGAGAAGGCCCAAAGGATGGCCATGACTACGACGACGGTGCCGCGGATGAGCGCCGGGAACTCGGCATAGGGAGCGTTGTAATAATCCTCGGGCGTCTGCTTAAACAGGCGCATGGCCTACCTCCTTTGGTTGATGAGGTCCTCGATTATCGAGACGACCTCGTCGATGGTGTGGGCGGTGGAGTCGACGTGCACGGCGTCCTCGGCGGGCACGAGCGGCGCCACCTCGCGGCTGCTGTCGAGTTTATCGCGCTGCTTGAGGGCGTCGAGGGTCTCGTCGACCTCGGCCTCGAGCTGCTCGGTGGTGAGCGTCTGGGCGTCGTTCTGGTGGCGCTGCAGCACGCGGCGACGGGCGCGCTCGCGCGGGTCAGCGGTCAGGAAGACCTTGACCTGCGCGTTGGGGAATACGACGGTACCGATGTCGCGACCCTCGGCCACGATATCGCGGTCCTCGGCGGCGCGGCGCTGGTGAATGAGCATGGCGGCGCGCACGCCCGGGTAGGCCGAGACCTTGGATACGTTGGCGTCGACCTGCGGGGTACGGATGGCGGCCGAAGCGTCCTGGCCGTCAATGGTCAGGCGCGTGTCCTCGCCGGTGCCGTTGGTAAAGCGAATCTCGATCTGCTCGGCGAGGGCGTCGATGGCCGTCTCGTCGTCCAGATCGATGCCGCGGTCGAGCGCGGCGAAGGTGACGGCGCGATACATGGCGCCCGTGTCGAGCTTGTTAAAGCCCAGCCGGCGGGCGATCTCCTTGGCGATGGTGGATTTGCCGGAACCGGCGGGGCCGTCGATGGCGACGATCATGCAATGCTTCCTTTCGGTGGTTGACGTGCTGGTATGATGCGCGGGCGCTGTATTGGTTGGCGGTCTGCCTAGCCGGTGTAACGCTCGCGGTAGGTATTGCGCTTGGGTGCGGAGCCGTGGCTGCCGTGGTGACGCGTGCGGGTCGCGGCGTTGGTCGCCGCCGCGCCGCCGCGCTTGCCGACGGCCTGCTTGGGCGGGATGCCGCCGGCCTTGAGGATCTGCACCTCGCGGTCGGTGAGCTCGCGCCACGAGCCCTTGGCCACGCCCTCGAGCTCAAGGCCGGCAAAGTTGCAGCGATGCAGGCGGATTACCGGATGGTGGATCTTGCTCAGCATGCGCTTGACCTGGTTCTTGCGACCCTCGCGGATGATGACCTCCACAGCGGTGGTACCGGGCTTGACGCCTTGCGGTGCCACAGCCTCTGCCTCGCGCGCGGTAATGACGCGGCAGATCGCCGGCTGGCATAGGCCGTCGTCGAGCTCGATGCCGCGACGGAGTGGCTCCAAGTCGCGATCGGTCAGGTGGCCGTCTACGAGCGCCTGGTAGGTCTTGTAGACGTGCTTGCTAGGGTGCAGCAGGTCCTGCGACAGGTCGCCGTCGGTGGTAAAGAGCAAAAGGCCCGTGGTGTCGCGGTCCAGGCGACCCACCGGGAACAGGCCCGGAAATCGGTCGCGGGGAACCAGATCTGCCACGCAGGGGCGCTCCTGCGGATCGCTCATGGTGGTGAGGTAGCCGGTCGGCTTGTAGAGCATCAGGTACACGGCGCCCTGGTTGAGCTTGACAGGCATGCCGTCGACCTCGATATGGTCGCGATCGACGTCGACCTTGGTGCCCAGTTCGGTCGCGACCTGGCCGTTGACGGTCACGCGGCCGGCGGTCATCAGGTCCTCCGAGCCGCGGCGGCTCGCCACGCCCGCGCGCGCCAAAAACCGCTGCAGGCGCATCGTGTGTGGGTAGACGGGCTGGGCGTCGGTTGCGGGCGCGCCCGTAGCGCCGGCAATGTGCGTCTCCCCTGCTTCGTTAGTCCTCGTCATGCAAATCCTCCGAGGTATCGCCGGCGGGCAGAAGGTCCTCGCCATCGGCGTCCTCAACATCGGTATCGAGCAGTTCGCGCTCTTCGTCCAGGTCATCGGCCTGCTCCTCGAGCGTGGACTGAATGCTGCGGCCGCTCAGGCGCTCGCGGATAAACTGACGCGACTGCTCGTCGGGGGCAAACTGCTCCAGATCGGGCAGATCGCGGGTGGAGCGCAGACCGAACTTTTCCAAGAAGGCGTTGGTCGTGCCGTAGATGATGGCTTGACCGCGCTGGGGGTCGCGTCCGAGCTCGCGCACCAGACCTTTGTCCACGAGCGACGCGATGACGCCGTCGGAATTGACGCCGCGGATGCCCTTGACCACCTCGCGCGTGACGGGCTGGTGGTAGGCGATAACGGCCAGTGTTTCGAGCGCGGCCTGCGACAGCTTTTGCGTGTCCCAGCTCAACACATAGGCCTCGACCACGTCGTGGTAGGCGGGGTGCGTAAACAGGCGCCAGCCGCCGGCGACCTCACGCAGCTGAAAGCCACGGTTGGCCTCCTCGTACTCAACCTTGAGCTCGGCGAGCAGCGATGCGCACTCGCCGGGGGCGATATCCAGTGCGCCGGCGAGCGCGGGCGCACTCACCGGGTCGCTCGACACCAGCAGCAGCGCCTCGAGGGCGCCTTTGAGGCTGTTTGCCTCCAGCGTTGAAAGGGTTGACATGGTTGCTGCTCCTATTCGGTGAGCTCGGGGCCCTCGCCGGGCACGTATGCCTCGGCGCCCTCGACTCGGTTGATGCAGATGGTTCCGAAGATCTCGTCCTGGCTCAGCGTGAGCGAACCGCGCTTTGCGAGCTCTAACATGGCCAGGAAGGTGACGACGAGTTGCTCGGTGGTGGCGTCGCCGTCCAACAGCTCGCGGAAGGTGCAGGTTTGGTGCGCCATGGTAAAGCGGTCGACTGAGGCCACGGTCAGGTCGAGCGGTACGCGATGCGGCGCCACATGCTCGGCCTCCAGCAGGAAGGTCTGGCGCTTGCCGTCCAGGTCGGCACAGATAACGGCCAGGCCGCGCAGGGTGATGCCAGCCAGATAGTCGGGCATGAGCCCTAGGAACTCAGGGTCGGGGCCGGCCACACGCGGATGCATACGGCTTTCGGCCTGCATGCGGGCACCGAGGGCCGCAGCCGCGCCTTTAAACTGCTTGTAGGCAATCAGGCGCTGGATCAGGACCTCGCGCAAGGCGTCGCCGTCGAGCGCGCTGAGTTCCTCGAGGTCTTCGTCGAACTCGTCATCGTCGTCATCGGCTTTGCGCGGGGCCTCCTGCGGGACCAGGGAGGCGGCCTTGATGTCCAAAAGGGTTGCCGCGACCAGCAAAAAGTCGCTCGCCACGTCCAGGTCTAGCGCCTCGATGCGCTCGGCCTCGGCCAGGTACTGCTCGGCCACCTCGCTGATCGAGATGGCGCCGATATCTACTTTTTGGCGGGTTACCAGCTGCAGCAGCAGGTCGAACGGTCCGCTGTAGACCTGCGTCGACACGCGATACGACATCTTCGACCTCCTTTGACGGCGCCTTCGCGGCGCGGTTTGGGTGCATATTACGACCGTTTTGCACGGTCGACCTGTAAGTTTACCTTAGATGCCGGCGATTGCGAAGTTGAGCAGCCACTCGGCCAACGGATACACGGTAACGTCGAAATAGCGGCCGATCACGTCGATGCCAGTCCACATGGGCAGCAGATACAGCACAATGATGAGTATGGGCATGGCGTATCGCTGCAGCTGGTAGTAGGTGGAGAGCGCCTTGCCTTTGAGGAACGGCACGATAATCGACGAGCCGTCAAGCGGCGGAATCGGAATGAGGTTAAAGAACGCAAGCGACAGGTTGACCACGATAAAGGTGGCGCCGAAGTTCATGATTTGCGTCGCCACGGCAAAGGACATGCTGGCGTAGAGGTTGCCGTATGCAGCGTGCATGAGGGCTGCGGCCAGGCATGCGAGCGCGATATTCGATGCGGGGCCGGCTGCGCTCACCAGGACCTCATCACGCTTGGGGTGTTTGAGGTTGTTGAGGTACACGGGCACGGGCTTGGCGAAGGCGAAAACCGGGCCGCCGGCGGCAAGCATGAGCAGCGGCAGGATGATGGTGCCAAACGGGTCGATGTGGTTGAGCGGGTTGAGCGAGACGCGGCCGCGTGAACGGGCCGTCTTGTCGCCGAGCGCCCAGGCCGCGGCGGCGTGCGCGCTCTCGTGGATCACGATGCCGACGATGACGGCGACAGCACTGGCGAGCAGGTTCATGAGGTAGTTGCTGGACATGACAATCCCCTAGCGGACGCGGCGCGAGGCGCACGTGAGCAGGTAATCTGCCACAAACAAGATGACGGCCACGATGGCGTAATCTAAGCGGAACACGCCGCCAAAGGGCGACGTGATGACGCCGTAGCCGGCGATGGCGCTCGGCAGCGCGCGAGAAAGCTCAACGACAAAGCCCACGATCTGCAGCTTGGCGGTGAGGCCGCTAAAGCACAGCAGTACGGTCATCGCGCTCATAAAGATGCCGCAGATACGGCACGCGATGGCGATGATGCTCATCGCCACGGCAGTGGCCTTACGAGAGTTCACGCGCGGTCTCCTCTTCGATCTGGGTGGAAAGCTCCAGCCATTCGTCCTCGAGCTTGGGTAGCTCTTGCTTAAGGCCGTTATATTCCCCCAGCGCGGCGTTGAACTTGTCTTGATCGGCATAAAGCTCTTCGCTTGCCATCAATTCCATAAGCTCGTCATAGCGGGCGCGCTTTTTATCGAGCTCCGTCTCGATCTTCTTGAGCTGGTTGCGCACGCCCTTGAGCTTTTTGTTGAGCGCGGCGCGGGCCTGGGCCTCGGCGCGCTTTTGCTCCTTGGTCTTTTTGCCCTCGGCAGGCTTGGAAGCAGCGGCGGGCGTATCGGGCTGGGCTGCGGTGACCTTGGCGGACTTGGCCGTGGCCGGAGCACTCTCCCCTGCCGCCTCGGCAGCGGCGCGGGCTGCCAGGTCCTCCCGCTTGTAGAGGTAGTAGTCGTAGTCGCCGTCATAGACCGTGACCTTGCCGTCGCGGATGTCGATGACGCGGTTGGCCACGGCGCGTACCAGGTGCTCGTCGTGACTGATTAGCACGATGGTGCCGGGGAAGTTTTGCAGGGCGTTCTCGAGCATGTCCACCGAGTCGATGTCCAGGTGGTTGGTGGGCTCGTCCAGGCACAGAAGTGCCTCGGGGGCCACGAGCATCTTAGCCAGGGCCAAGCGCGCCTTTTCACCGCCGGAAAGGACGCGCACCTGCTTTTCGATGGAATCGTTGTCGCTAAACAGGAAGGCGCCCAGTAGGCTGCGCTGCTGCGGCACGGTCCACTTGGGCGTGACGGTGTCGATCTCTTGCAGGACGGTGTTGGACTCGGTCATGCCCTCGAGCGCGTGCTGGGCGTAATAGGCCACGCCCACGTTGGTGCCCAGGTCGCGGGTGCCGGTGGTGGGCGGCTCCAGTCCGGCGATGATCTTCATGAGCGTGGACTTGCCGGCGCCGTTGGGGCCGACGAGCGCCACGTGCTCGCCGCGGTAGAGCTTGAGGTCGATGTCGCTGTAGATGTGCTTGTTGCCGTAGGACTTGGAGACGCCCTCCAGGCCCACGACCATGTCGCCGGAGCGCGGCGGGTCGGGGAACTTAAAGTCGATGTGCTTGTGGCCCTCGGGTAGGATGACAAGCTCCTTTTTGATCTGCTCGATCTTGCGGATGCGCTCCTGGGCCTGGGCGGCCTTGGTGGGCTTGTAGCGGAACTTGTCGACGAAGACCTGCATGTGGGCGATGTCGCGCTCCTGGGCGGCGCGCTTGGCGCGCATCTGCTCAAGGTTGTCCTCGCGCTGCTTGAGGTAGCTGCTGTAGTTGCCGGTGTAAGTGGTCACGCGACGGTTTTCGAGCGCGGCGACGTGGTCGACGCAGGCGTCCATAAAGGCGCGGTCGTGGCTGACGATGAGGACGGCGCCGTCGTAGTTGGCGATAAAGCCACGCAGCCACTGGACGCTTTCGAGGTCCAGGTGGTTGGTGGGCTCGTCCAGAAGCAGCAGGTCGGGATGGCGCAGGAAGAGCTTGGCGAGCGCGATGCGCATCTGCCAGCCGCCCGAGAACTCGGAGCACGGGCGCTCAAAGTCGGTGACCTTAAAGCCCAGGCCGGACAGGATCTTGCGGGCGTTGCTCTCGAGCTCGTAGCCGCCCAGGTGCTCAAAGCGGTCCTGGACCTGGCCGTACTCGTTGAGGAGTGCGTCGACGTCCTTGCCCTGCTCGGAGAGCTCGGTGATTTGGGCCTGCAGCTCGTTAGCGCGCTCGCCCATGCGGCGGATTTCCTTGGCGGCGGCCATGACCTCGGCGAGGATGGTGGTGTCCTTTTGTTCCAGATTAGTTTCCTGCTCTAGGTAGCCCACCTGGCAGTCCTTTGCGTACTGGACCTGGCCGGAGTCGGGACTGTCGATGCCCATGATGATTTTGAGCATGGTGGTTTTGCCAGCGCCGTTGGGGCCCACGAGCGCGAAGCGCTCGCCGGGGTTGATCTGGAAGGACGCGCCGCTAAAGAGGACGCGTGCGCCGAAGCTTTTTTCGATCTTGTCGACCAGGAGGATCATGGTGCCGCCTTTGACCTTGTGTGCCAATATGAAAAAAGGCCCCAACTTGCGTTGGAGCCTCATTCAATGCTCGGGTGGAGACGAGGGGGATCGAACCCCTGACCTCTTGACTGCCAGTCAAGCGCTCTCCCAGCTGAGCTACGCCCCCGTGCGTAGAAGTACTATACGGGAACTCCGACGGCGATGCAAGGGCAATTTTGGAAAAACTTTCGCCCGTGCCGGCACGGGCGAAACACGACCCGCCCGCTCAACCGGGTTTCCCGTGCTCCGCCAGTCCCATTATCGGACCCGATTGCGAACCGCCCCTCCTCTGCGCCTCAGAACTATGCCGGTTTACTACGATGAATCAGGAATGTTCGACCACGCACGCCTTTTCACGCAACCGTCGGGCTCCCTACCTGCGGTTTTGCAAACGGGGAACACGCGGTGCTCGGGAGTCGCCGATCAGTCGTAGTAAACTGGCGGTGTTTTGAAATGGCATCAGCTTGATTTCGCGGTTAAATGTGTTTGAGCCCTGAATTAATGGCCTTAACTTTTTCTAAAACACGTCTTTTCTGCGACGCGCCTAGATTGGTTGTTGTTTAGCATTGGACTTGATCTTGCGTTGTGCGACTTGCTCGTGCATGGTAGTATTTCACGACGTGAAGCGAAGAAATTAGGCCTTAGATGCCTTTATTAGAATTGCATTCACCGTTCATAAGGGCTCTTGGCGCAACGGTTAGCGCAGGGGACTCATAATCCCTGGGTTCTGGGTTCGAATCCCGGAGGGCCCACCAGAGTATTTTAGGCCGGGCATTACGCCCGGCCTCTTTGTTGTTAGCGCTGCAAACTAGCTTTGCCATCCAGAGACGTAAAGTTATTAACATTCATATTCGTAATTAACAATGGGAATGTCGCCAAGATGCTACCCAACCAACACATGGCTTCAATCGTTAGATAAGAAAAAAGGCCCCAACTTGCGTTGGAGCCTCATTCAATGCTCGGGTGGAGACGAGGGGGATCGAACCCCTGACCTCTTGACTGCCAGTCAAGCGCTCTCCCAGCTGAGCTACGCCCCCGTGCGAAGAAGTACTATACGGGAACTCCCCCGCCGATGCAAGGACAATTTTGGAAATATTCTGCGGCGCGTGGAACAGGCACGAGGACGAAGAGACACACGATGCCCGAAATAGCCCGCGGGGCGCGCCCCAGGTGCCGCCGGCCAGAACAAAGCAATCCGCGGTGCTTCCGCGGGAGGGTTTCGTCTGAGCCCCTCTCCGCGCCTTCGGGTCAATTTACTGAATCGTGCGCAGCTCGCGCCAGCTGGTCGCTTCATAAACGGACCGGTTTACTACGACGATTCCCGGATTTCCGACCTCACGCCTGCTTTCGCAAAACGGGCAGGCAATCTACCTGCGGTTTTACGAGCGGCGAATTCGGTGTGTTCAGCCACCCTCAATCCAACGTAGTAAACCGGCATTGTTTTAAAATGGGACTTAATTACTGGCAGCATATAAAGTATTAAAAATGCTCACTAGGCCATTATTACTTACCAATACCAAGCCAATTGCACAGAACGTTTGCGCGCAATCTGGTCTCAGCACATCTCATCCCCTCGGTTTTTGGCTTGTAGCGCAACTCCAATCGCTTACACACACTGTGAATGATGGCATCAAGCTGTTCGTGATCATTGAGCATGTCATGAGTTACAAGAAATACGTCGTATCCCATGCTTTGCAATGCTGTCATTCGAGAGGCATCGTGGTCAAGCACAGCGCCCGATCCATGGATAACCTCTCCTTGAAGTTCGATAATCACAGCCTTCATTTTTATTGGGTTTACGATGACGATATCGCCGTAACAGACTTTCTGACCTGCGATTTTCCGAGCTGAATTCGACAGCGGTGTTGAGTCGTTGACGTATATGTATTTAAACTCCGCTCCGCCAGCACGCCTCGGACGACTTAGCAACATTATTCCAGCAACTTCTAGCGGGGATGCAGCAATACCCATTACCTGCTGTGCGGCTTCGTAGAATTGCTTTCCCCACATCCCGTCCCTAACCTTCGCTGCAAATCTGTGCAGTTCTTCTATTTCAATAAGAGGCTTTCTCATCCAGAGCGATGTGCCCTTTCCGTTAGCTTTATTACCGGATCCGTTATCCTGCTGCCCACTTTGATTATTATCACTATCCTTCTGGTGCTTCTGAGCATAGACTCGCTTCCATGGGGCCTCGTCTTGTGTTTCGTCTAGTTCAAACAGACTTTCTGTGGTGTACTGCTCTTCTTCTGATTTAGCCTGTTCAAGTGCCATGTCGACCGCGGGCGATGGTTTAAAAACCGAGAACCATCCGCAAAACTCGTACATAGCCAGAACCAAGTCGCATGAAGAAACGCTTCGAGTCATGGTGAATAGCGTATTAAGAGGGTCTGTGACGCTAAAGCCCATACCCGTGTCGATGGAAACTTTCTCTGTATAGGCGCTGTTCCATCGGATGGTCCGTCTTGTCTCGGAATGCAGGTTGCTTCGTGTTGATGCTGCTGTGATGACTGGCGTCTTGAGGACGTCGGTTACGAAAGGGGCTTGGGATAGGGCTCGCCAGCCGTCATCGGAGCTGGGTATGCGCGGGTAGAGGTCGCGCACCTGCGGCGGGCAGCGCCAATAGCGGAATGCGGTGTTTGCGCAGACGATTTCGTCCATTTGCGCCTCCCCTGGTATCGGCCGTAGGCCATGCGGTTGTGGTCGTGGACGATTATCTACTGGGGCATCATGCGGGTAAGTACCGGAAGCTGACCAAACGCTGACCAAAAAATGGATGGGATGTGTTGAAAGGTTGTCACGAGGCGTGAATGTGCTGGTACGAGCTGTGAGCCAGTGGTCTTTTTCTCCACAATTGCGTATGAATCATGCAAAGAATTCATTGAAAGAGCGCGTGAACCATTTTCAAAATGTTCGACGACGTCACTCTATAGTTGGTCAACGAACGAAAATTATATTCAATATGTAGGAACTATGAAGGGTTTGCGATCAATAAAAAATAGGACCCCATGCTAATAAAAATCGAAAATTTGGTGTCAGTTTTGGTGTCACCCTTGGTGTCAAATAGACGATATGAGAAAGCCATTGGGGGCCGCCTCCCCCGCGGCGCAGCTTCTTT
>JAHYYO010000089.1:0-2793 GCA_019424925.1 Collinsella sp. | reverse complement strand
ACCGCGCGCATGATCGCCTTGTAGATCTCCATCAGCGGAATAATCAGGAAGGCAAGGCCCAGGGCAGCGACAACGCCCTTGAGCTCAAGCGTCACGGGGCCAAAGAACATCTCGGCAAGCGTCGGCTGCACGGTTACGATCACCGTCAGCACCAGCGCCAGCGCGGCGGAAGCCCACAGCCACTTGTTCTGCTTCTTCATGGTGAACAGCGACGCACGACGGCTGCGCATATTGAAGCAGTGGAAAATCTCGACCATGTTGAGCGTGATGAACGCCATCATCACGCCTTCCTCGTCGGCATTGCCGGCGATCATATCGGCGATGTGGATGTAGCCCATGTCAAAGTACACGCCCACAAAGAAGCTCGCCAGCACCAGCACGGTGATGATTAGGCCCTGGACCACGCAGTCCAGACCCATATGTCCGGCAAAGACGCCGTCCTTGGCGTTGCGCGGCTTGCGCTTCATGATGTCGCCCTCGGCATCCTCCATGCCAAGCGCGAGCGCGGGGAAGCAGTCGGTGACCAGGTTCACCCACAGCAGCTGCACCGGCTGGAAGATGGTAAAGCCGATGAGCGTGGCGATAAACACCGAGAACACCTCGGCAAGGTTGGCCGAAAGCAGGAACTGGATGACCTTGCGGATGTTGTCATAGATGCGACGGCCCTCTTCGCAGGCACCGATGATGGTGGCGAAGTTGTCGTCGGCAAGCACCATGTCGGCAACGTTCTTGGTGACGTCGGTACCGGTGATGCCCATGCCCACGCCGATGTCGGCGCGCTTGATGGACGGGGCGTCGTTGACGCCGTCGCCCGTCATGGCCACGATCTGATCGCGCGACTTCCAGGCCTCGACGATGCGGGTCTTGTGCTCGGGCTGGACGCGGGCGTACACGCCGTAGTCCTCGATGTGCGCGTCGAGCTCCTCGTCGCTCATGCGATCGAGGTCGGCACCGGTGATGGCATGGCTGCGATCGGTGACGATTCCCAGCTGCTTGGCAATGGCCACGGCGGTGTCGATATGGTCACCCGTGATCATGACGGTGCGGATACCGGCGTCGTGGGCCTCGCGGATGGCGTCGGCGACCTCGGGGCGGACCGGGTCGATCATGCCGGACAGGCCGCAGAAGACCAGGTCGTGCTCGAGCGCAGCGGGGCTGCAGTCGCTCGGGACCTCGGTGTAAGTGCGGCTTGCCAGCGCCAGCACGCGCAGAGCCTCGTCGGCCATGGCCTTATTGGCGGCCACGAGCTCGGCGCGGCGCTCCTCGGTCAGGGGGACGACCTTATCGCCCTCGTAGATGTGGGTGCACAGGCCGATCACCACGTCAGGCGCGCCCTTGGTGTACTGCTCGTACTCGCCGTCCAGGGTCTCGACGACCACGGACATCATCTTGCGCCCCGAGTCAAACGGGGCCTCGCCCACGCGCGGATGCTCGGCAGTCAGGCCGGTGAGGCCTGCCTTGCCGGCGTCGTTGACAAGCGCACACTCAGTCGGCTCGCCCACGGCCTCGCCCAGCTCCTCGTCCCACTGGGCATCGGAGCACAGGGCCATACCGGCCAGGAACTTCTCCTTGGGCGCGGCGAGCTCGTGCTTGACGACGGTCATCTTATTCTGGGTAAGGGTGCCGGTCTTGTCGGAGCAGATAGTCTGCGTGCAGCCGAGGGTCTCGACGGCAGAGAGCTTGCGGATAATCGCCTGGCGCTTGGCCATCTTGGTCACGCCGAGCGAAAGCACGATGGTCACGACGGCGACCAGGCCCTCGGGAATGGCGGCGACGGCGAGCGAGACCGCGACCATAAAGGTGTCGAGCAAGGCGGTCGGATCGGTAAGGACGTTGCCCACGCCGTGGCGGAGGATGTCAACGCCAAAGATCACGACGCAGATGACGATCACCATGATGGTGAGGATGCGGCTGAGCTCGGCGAGCTTCACCTGCAGCGGCGTGAGTTCTTCCTTGGCCTCGGCCAGGGCGCCGGCGATCTTGCCCATCTCGGTATCCATGCCGGTGCCGACCACGACGGCGCGGCCGCGGCCGTACACGACGGTGGAGCCCATGTAGCACATGTTCTTGCGGTCGCCGAGCGGCACGTCGTCGGTGCCCGCGGCAAGCTCGATCACGTTGGCGTGCTTCTCTACGGGCACGGACTCGCCGGTGAGCGCGGCCTCTTCGATCTTCATCGTGGCGCTCTCGAGCACGCGGCAGTCGGCCGGGACGGAGTCGCCCGCCTCGAGCATGATCACGTCGCCGGGCACGAGCTCGGCGCTCGGCAGGTGCACGAGCTTGCCGTCGCGCAGCACCTTGGACTGCGCCGCACTCATCTCCTGCAGGGCCTCGAGGGCCTCCTCGCTCTTGGCTTCCTGGACCACGCCCAGCACCGAGTTGACGATAACGACGAACATGATGATGGCAACATCGGCAAAGTCGGGCTCGCCCTTGACCATGCCCGTGAGCGCACTGATGACGGCGGCAACGATCAGCATGATGACCATGGGGTCGGCCATCTGCTCAAAGAAACGCTTCCACAGCGGTGTCTTCTCGGCTTCCTCGAGCTTGTTAGGGCCTGTCTTGGCGAGGCGCGAAGACGCCTCGTCGTTGCTCAGGCCGAGGTTCTCATCGACACCTTGGTCGCTGAGCACCTCCGCCGCGGCGGACAGGTATTCCTTTTGCATATAGAGTCCCCTCCTGGGATTCGGGCCACTCAGCAGATTGATGCCCGATCATAATTCCCAGGAGAAGGGCAAGGGCTCATCAAGGCTGCCGTGCTGAGCGGCAGTTGATAGTGGAGCTATGGTA
>JAHYYO010000088.1:0-2875 GCA_019424925.1 Collinsella sp. | reverse complement strand
CTTTTTGTTTGGCACCCGCACCGGTTTTGCCATCCTTTTCGCCGGCGGCATCCTGTTATTTGCGATTCTTGCCTTTGTAATGGAGAAGCGTACCCATAAGATGTACGTCGACCGCGGACCCAAGTCCGAGGATGAGGAAGACAGCTTCTGGGACTAATCTGCCAAAAAGGGACAGGTTTATTTTGGTCGGTTTTATCTGGGCAAACGCAAGCGCCCCGCAACCGGTAACGATCCGGTTGCGGGGCGCTTTTCGCTAAAAGGACAAAACAGCAGGAAAAACCTGCCAAAATAAACCTGTCCCTAAATGGCAGGTTTTACTGGAGGGTTGCGTCGATTGCCTTGACCAGGGCACTGCGCATGCCGGCGTCCTCGAGCGCAACGACGCCCTTGATGGTGGCACCACCGGGCGAGCATACGGCATCCTTCATCGCCGCAGGATGCTGGCCAGTTGCAAGCTGCAGCTTTGCCGTACCCAGCACCATCTGGCTCACAATGCGATAGGCATCGGCACGCGGGATACCGTGCTTGACCGCCGCATCGCCCAGGGCCTCGATTGCCATAGCGACAAATGCCGGAGCGCAACCACCCACCGTACCGCCCACGAACAGCAGGCTCGTATCGAGCTCGACGACAGCGCCAAGCTTACCGAGCAGGTCGAGCACAACAGCACGCTGCTCGCCGTTGAGCGTAGAGGACTTCTCGCAAGCGATGACGCCCTCGCCCACCGAAACCGGTGTGTTGGGCACCGTCGAGATATGCGCGACGCCCGGCAGGACCTGCTCCCACTTGGCACTGTCCCAGGTCCAGGCAACCGACAGAACGACCTTTTTGGCAAGAGCATCCTTGAGCGGGGCGAATACCTTCTCGATCATGTACGGTTTGACCGCAGCGACCACGATATCGGATGTGGCGACAACCTCGGCGGCATCGTGGCAGGCGACCATGCCGCGCGCCTCGCAGCGCTCAACCAGTGCGTCGTAGCGACCCGCGCAGGCGCACATGTCGCTCGCAGCTACACCGGCAGCGATCCAGCCATCAGCCATAGCGCTCGCCATATTGCCAAAACCGACAAATCCAATCTTCATATCGCATAGTCCTTTCAAACACATTCCTCAAAACGAAAGGTATTGTCCCACGCCATTGTTTCGTATTGCCGACCTATTTGTGATACGGCTCGCCACGACTGATCTTGCAGGCACGGTAAATCTGCTCTAGCAGCACCACGCGCGCCAAGTTATGCGGCAAGGTAATGCGTCCAAAGCTGAGCATCTCGTCGGCTCGTGCGCGCACGTCATCGCTCACGCCGTCCGATCCGCCAATCACAAAGGCGATGTCGCTGTTGCCACGCAGCATAAGATCATCGAGCCGCGCCGAAAACTCCTCGCTCGAGCGCTCTTTGCCCTCAATAGCCAGCAGGATCACATGCGCTCGAGACGGCAAGGCAGCAAGAATCGCCGCCCCCTCCTTGTCGCGCGCGGCATCCACGCCGCCCGCCTTGGCCGGGTCGATATCGGCCACCTCGCGGATATCAACCTTGGCATAGGCACCTAGGCGCTTGGTGTACTCAGCGCACGCGTCCTTCCAAAAGCGCTCCTTGAGCTTACCGACGCAAACGACGGTGTATTTCACGCGTGTCTACTCCTTCGACTCGTTCTGAACCTTGCCGGCGGTCAGCATCTGCTCGAACATCGAGGCCGACTGCGAGAAATCGCTCGGCAGCACGACCGTCGAGGTTTTACCCGTGCGAGCAAACTCCGTCATCATCTCGGACCACTGCGTAAACATGAACAGCTGGTTGGCCTCGTCGTTGCCGACACCCGTCTCCTGGATAATCTCGAGCGAATCTTTGATACCCAGCGCGATGGCCTTGCGCTGGTTGGCGATGCCCTCGCCCGCCTTTTCCATCGCCTCGGCCTCGGCGGTCGCCTCGGTGACGCGCTTGATGCGGTCGGCCTCGGCGAGCTCCTGCGCGGCAGCGCGCTTTCGCTGGGCGGCATTGATGTCGTTCATGGAGTTCTCGACCTCGGTCGGCAGCGCGATCTTGGTGATGAGCGTCGACACGAGGGTAAAGCCGTAGGCAGCCATCTGCTCGGACACGGTGGCATTAACGTCCTTGGCGATGTCATCCTTCTTGGCAAAGACCTCATCGAGCGTATAGACAGGGATCGAAGAGCGCAGGGCGTCGGTGATGAAATCACGCATCTGGTCGACGGGCTCCTGCAACATGTAGTAGCTCTTGTAGATGCCCGAATCTGCCGGGCCGGCGCCCATGTCATAGCTCACGTGGTACTGAGCAGAGACCTCAAGGCCGATAGTCACGTTGTCCTGGGTCTTAACGTCGATGCCAAAACCGTTTTTCATGGTGCGCAGACTCACCGTGGCGGCCTTGCGGTCGATCACGGGTACCTTCATGTGGAAGCCCGCATTGACGATGCGATTGAACTTGCCCAGGCGCTCGATGATCACGGCATGCTGCTGTTCAACGACATAGCAGGCGTTGGGAAGCAGCAGCAACAGGATGATGATGGGAAGTAGAAGGCTCGTAAGGGCAGCGATGATACCGGACAACAGCATGGTTTCTCCTCTGATAGGCACACGTTGGTACTAGGATACCCGTCCAAGGAGATCGTGCATAACAAAAAAGCTCCCATTGCTGGGAGCTCTTTCAATCAATGGTGCGGGCGAAAGGACGTCCGCGTATCCGCTTCGCGGATCCGCACCGGCTTCGGCCGCCTGCCGGCGGACTCGCCAGCTCGCTAAAAACGCTCCGCGTTTTCTTTACGCTTGCTCCTTCGCAGGTTCAAGTCCCTGCGGTGGGCCCATAAGACGATATGAGAAAGCCATTGGGGGCCGCCTCCCCCGCGGCGCAGCTTCT
>JAHYYO010000087.1:0-2879 GCA_019424925.1 Collinsella sp. | reverse complement strand
ATGAGCTGGGGCCTTCGACCATCACGTTTGGCCAAATCGAGGGCGGATATCGCCCCTACGTCGTACCCGACCGCGCCAAAGTCTGGGTCGACATGCGCCTGACCCCGCCGACCGATACGGCCGCCGCAATCAATATGGTCGAGCAGGCCATCGCCGTCGCCGAAGCCGCCGTTCCCGGTTGCCATGGCAGCTACACCGTGACGGGCGACCGCCCCGCCATCGAGCGCGACCCGAACTCTCCCCTTCTAGCAGCGCTCAAGCGTGCCGCCGATGACGTGACGGACGCGGACACGACCGTCGGCTTCTTTACCGGCTACACCGACACCGCCGTCATTGCCGGCAAGACAGGTAACCGCAATTGCATGAGCTACGGTCCCGGGTCGCTCGCGCTCGCGCACAAGCCCAACGAATATGTGCCCCACGCCGATATCGTTCGTTGTCAGCAGGTGCTAATCGCGCTCGCCGATAACGTGCTCTGGGACGCGAGCGGCCAAGTTGGGGCATAATAAGCCGCGAACAAACCGACTCGTGCGTTAGGACCGCCCATGAAAGCACTTCCGTTTCCCTGCATCCGCCCGGCTCAGGACCGCGTGCTCGAGGCGCTGCCTGCAATGGACAGCATCATGAGCGGCAACGATGCTCTGCGCGGAGCCATTGCCGATGGTCTGATGCTCAAGGACCCGGGTGCGGCGTATTACGTGTACGAATGCTCGGGCGAGCCGGGACGTGTGACGGGTGTCGTGGCGATCTGCCCGACGAGTGTACTTGCGGGCGGCAAGGGCGATGCCAGCGCCGACGTGGCCGCCGCCGCGCGCGCGATCGCCGAGCTCAAGGTGCAGCCGCGCCCCGTGTCGCTCGCCTACGAGGCGTCGCCCGTCATGGACATCATCCTGGGCGCTGCCAAAGAGGGCGCCTCGCTCTACGCCGTCACCGACCCCGCGGGTATTACGCACCGCGTGTGGGAGGTCAAGCGCGAGGACGCCGTCGGCGCCATCCGTGCCATGCTCGACCAGGCGCCGGAGCCGGCACTGTCCGACGACCCTGCCTACGCTGCCGCACTAGTCGAGGCATCACAGCTCCTGGCCGATGAGGCCCGTTCCGCCGGAACGTACACCGGCAAGGAGCCGTTCAACTTTACCGTTGCCGTGCTCTTCCCCGCTGCGCAGGTCAGCGGCGGCGCACCGCAGGTTCCGACGGGTCTGCTCACGCACCAAGTCGCGCGGTTCTAGCAAGACCAGACCGCGCAGCACAAAAATCGGCAGCTCAACAAACAGGGGGCGGAGATGCAGCAGGTACATGCATCTCCGCCCCTTTTGCATCGAGAAGTTATGCCGGCGACCCGTGCCGCCACGCTCGCGTTATCCGCGCTGCGGACCTGCAGTAACCACAAGCGGTTCAAGACCCAGCTCGCGCGCGTAATCCTCCTGCGTAAAAATCTCAATCAGCTCAAACGTACCGGCCTCGTCGTCAAACACGAAATGCAGCACCGAGCAGTTGCCCGGCACGCGCTCGCGCTCGTCGGCCGCCGCTCCCCTCACGTGGTCCAAAAACTCCTTGATGGCCGATCCGTGGCTCACCGCAAGGACGCACTCGTGGTCCGGGCGTCGCATGAGCTCGGTCAGCGTCGTCACCATGCGCTCACGCACCTGCACCTGACCCTCGCCGCCAAACTGGCGATAGAAATCGCGCCACGGGCGCTCGGGCATGAGCATCACGCGCTCGGCCTCAAAGTCGCCAAAGAACCACTCACGCAGGCCGTCCAGGCGCTCGTACGCCAAGCCCGGCCACAAGTTGGCGATGGTCTGTTCGGTGCGGTGCAGCGTAGAGGTGTAGGCGTGGTCGGGCTCAATGCCGCGCGCACGCAAGAACATGCCGGCACGCGCCGCCTGATCGCAGCCCAGCTGTGTGAGCGGCGAGTCACTCCACCCCTGAATGATACGCTTAAGGTTGAATATCGTCTGTCCATGACGGACCAGATACAGATCTTTATTCATAGGGGTCCTTTCGTTCGTTACCAACCCAAGAGCGAAAACGCCCCATCGCAATAGCCAAAATGAAGCACGGCACCGTTGTCGGGTAGCTCCCCCCCGCCAGTCACATACTCAAGAAACTCCTGGCAGGCTGAGCCGTGGGAAACCGCCAGCACGCAGTCGTGCTGCGGCCTGGCCATGATGCGGGACAGCGCCGCGACCATGCGCGACTGAAGCTGCACTTCCGACTCACCGCCAAAGGCCACCGGATAATCGCCCCAGGGCTGCGGCGGCATCTCGCGATTTGATGTGCCCTCCAGCGAGCCAAAATGCCACTCACGCAGGTCATCGACCAGCTCAATGGAACGGCCCTCGCCAACGATAAGCTCGGCCGTATGCCGCGCCCGGCCCAACGGCGAGGAATACACATGATCAAAGGCCACGCCACGCGCCGCAAACGCCGTACGCGCCGCCAGCGCCTGCTCGCGCCCGCGCGCCGTAAGCGGCGAATCGTGCCAGCCCTGCAAAATGCTCTGCACATTGAGCTCAGTCTGCCCATGCCGCACCAAATACAGATCTGCCACACACCCTCCCCTCGTACCACCACAAAGGGGACAGGCACCTTTGTGGTGGTTTACCGTCTGATCACGCCGCGGTGACGCTCAGCTACACCAGCACGTCGGCGAGCGGGCGCTTGGGTACGTGGTGCACCTGCGCATCGTCACGCCAGTAATTAATTGAGCCGTCGGGGTTGGAATCGATCGCATCGATCATCTGCGTCTCGGCCGGCACGCCAAAAGCCATGATCAGCTTGAGCTCATACTTGTCGTTATCGAGCCCCATAGCATCGATCGCGTGGGGCGTAAAGGCCTTGAACATGCAGGCTGCCACCTCGGGCGTGGCGCTGCG
>JAHYYO010000086.1:0-3168 GCA_019424925.1 Collinsella sp. | reverse complement strand
TGTTCGAATGTGTTCAAATAAACATGAACAGTGAAGAACCGCACATTCAGATGCCCGGACCTGAGCGCGATTCAACACTTCCAAACAGAAACTACGCGCCTGCGTATCTCTCAAGGAGGATGTCATGAGGGTTGTAATCGCTTCCGATGCCGACGGTATGTCGATGAAGGAGTCCATCAAGGAGATGCTCATCGCCGACGGTCACGAGGTCGTCGACTATTCCGAGACCCCTGCCGCGGACTTTGTCGATTCCGCGACCGCCGTTGCCAAGGACCTGCTGGAGCACAAGGATTCCCAGGGTTTCGCATTCGATAAGTACGGCGTCGGCTCCTATATGGCCGCCGTCAAGATCAAGGGCATGGTCGTCGCCAACATTTCCGACGAGCGCTCCGCCTACATGACCCGCGAGCACAACGGCTCGCGCATGGTCACCATGGGCCCGGGCGTTGTGGGCACCGAGGTCGCCAAGAAGATCGCCCGCGAGTTCCTGCGCGCCCAGTACGCCGGCGGCCGTCACCAGATTCGTGTCGACATGCTCAACAAGATGGCCTAACGAGAGCCACCGAGAATTCGAACTTCTACCTCAACTTGTGAATTCAGACGAAAGGACGTTCTGATGAAGAAGACCATCGCAATCGGTTGCGACCATATCGTTACGGACGAGAAGATTTATCTGGCCGACCGCCTGGAGCAGGCTGGCTACAAGGTGCTCGACTGCGGCACCTACAGCCACGCCCGTACGCACTATCCCATCTACGGTAAGGCCGTGGGCGAGGCTGTTGCCAGCGGCAAGGCCGACTTTGGCGTGGCCCTGTGCGGCACCGGCATCGGCATCACCAACGCCGTCAACAAGGTTCCCGGCGCCCGTTGCGCCCTGGTTCGCGACATGACCTCTGCCCTGTATGCCCGTCGCGAGCTCAACGCCAACATCGTGGGCTTTGGCGGCAAGATCACCGGCGAGTTCCTGATGGCCGACATCATGCTTGCCTTCCTGGAGGAGCCCTACGAGAAGACCCCCGAGCACGATGCCCTGATTGCCAAGATCGACGCCTGCAACAAGGCTGACGCCGAGGCTCAGGCCGACCCGCACTTCTTTGACGAGTTCCTGGAGAAGTGGGACCGCGGCGAATACCACGACTAAGGGGTTCCGGCGTTCTACCGAACGCCGGACCGGCCGACGCTGCGAAGCCATCTGGCGGGCAATCTGCCGTTCAGCTTCGGCGGCATGACCAGAAGGTCAATGCCGCCTCGCTTCACAGTACCTTGCCTCACCAGCTGGCTTCTCGCTGACGTTGAAGCGAACTGCGAGGTCTTCTGGCAAGCGAACTGCTTCGATAACACTTTTGCTTGCTGAGCTTGTGTGCTTCGTTTTGGCGATACCCGGCATTCTGCAGCTTATCAATTGACGGCTCGCGTTTCTGTGAGGGGGCGCGGGCCGGTTTTCTATCAGCCCTATTGACTTGGCGGGCTGGCGTACGAAAGGGAAGGCTCCTATGGAGTTTGTTCTTAATAACGGTTCTGTTCGCGTGGCACTGAGCACGGCGGGCGGATCGTTCACTTCTATTGCGGCCAACGGTCGTGAGTACCTGTGGCAGGGTGACCCGGCGGTCTGGTCGGGCCAGGCACCTATTTGCTTCCCGATCTGCGGCGGCCTTCGTGACGGTCGCGCGATGACTATGAGCGGCCGCGAGGTTAAGCTCGCCCGCCACGGCTTTGCGCGCAAACAGGAGTGGAAGCTCGAGGAGCAGAGCGACAACATGGTTGCGCTGAGCCTAAGCTCTGCCGACCATGCCGAGCTGCTCGAGCAGTACCCGTATCCGTTTAAGATCGTTGCTCGTTACACGATCGATTCGGAAAAGGTGGCCGTGTCGTACGAGGTGACCAATGAGGGCACCGAGGACATGCCGTTCTTTGTGGGCGGTCATCCCGGCTTTAAGTGCCCGCTCGACGAGGGCGAGTCCTATGACGATTATGAGCTTCGTTTTGAGCAGCGTGAGGCCACTGAGCTCTGTACCGCCGTTCCCTCGACGGGCCTGATTGATGTTGAGCATTGCAGTAAGAACCCCATGATCGGCCAGAACCTGCCGCTTACCCACGAACTCTTCGACTTCGCGGAGACCATCTTCGACGTGCTCGAGAGCCGCGTGGTTACGCTGACCAAGAAAACCGAGGACAAGGGCGTGCGCCTGACGTTCCCCGATATGCCGTACCTGATTGTGTGGAGCAAGCCCGAGGGCGACTTTGTGGCAGTTGAGCCGTGGGGTGGTCTGTCCACCTGCTCCGACGAGGACGATATTCTGGAGCACAAGCGTGGCTGCCTGGTGGCCAAGCCGGGGGAGACCGTCACCCGCGGCTTTGAGATCGAGATCCTTTAACGAGCTATCGTATGTTTGGGGCGGGTCATGCCGCCTCGGAACAGGAGTTCAATATGATTCTGACCGTTACCATGAACCCGTCGATTGATACGCGCTATCAGCTCGACAAGCTGATCATCGACGATGTTAACCGTGTGACGCCCGAAAAGACCGCTGGCGGCAAGGGCCTCAACGTGAGCCGTGTGCTGCTGCAGTTGGGCGACGATGTGCTCGCGACCGGTCTGCTCGGCGGCCACATGGGTGCCTATATGGCCGAGCTTATGGATGCCGACGGCGTCAAGAACGACTTTGTGCCCATCGCCGGCGAGACGCGCATTTGCCTGAATATTCTGCACGAGGGCAATCAGACCGAGCTGCTGGAGAGCGGCCCGCAGATCGCTCCCGCCGAGCTCGAGGCCTTTACGGCCAAGTTCGCCGAGCTTGCAGCGAAGGCGGACGTTGTGACGCTTTCGGGCTCGCTGCCGCGTGGCGTCGATGCCGGCTACTATGCCGAGCTCGTCAAGATCGCCGAGGAGGCGGGCGCCAAGGTGCTGCTCGACACCTCGGGTGCATCGCTGGAGGCCGCGCTGGAGTCCGACGCTAAGCCTGAGCTCGTAAAGCCCAACCTGACCGAGATTAACGGCCTGCTGGGTACATCTTTTACGACCGATGATGTCGATGCCCTGCGCGAGGCGCTTGCCGCCGATGGTCGTTTTGCCGGTATTCCCTGGGTTGTCGTTTCGATGGGCGCTGCCGGTTCGGTGGGCTTCCATGAGGGTCGCGCGTTCCGCGCCAAGACGCCCGCGATTGCGGC
>JAHYYO010000085.1:0-3287 GCA_019424925.1 Collinsella sp. | reverse complement strand
GTCGGGGCATTCTCGGCGCCGGCAGAAGCGGGCTTGCGAATGATGACGTTGTAGACCTCGTCCTGGTACACATCGAGGCCGCGCTCCTTGGCAAACGCAACCAGGAAATCGCTGATGCCCTTCTCGTTGCCAGACCCACGGGGGATCGCGCTGACCTCCTCAAAGAAATGGAACAGCTGGGCGGGCTCGTAGCCGGTAATCTTGTAGTCCATGGTGCCTCCTTGGCGCAACTGGTTAGACAGTAAGATATGCGACTTGTATATTCCCAGACTTTGCGTGCATAAACCAGTCGAAAACGCCGAGCGCCCTTGCATCATCGGCTAACGGTGAGGAAACGCCACTTTATTAAGATAAAGCAGGCTAGACGGGCCGCACCGAAGGGACGTTGGGCCCTTCAACCAACCTCAACGCTTGATCAACGTTTATGCATACGCCATTGATGTGTTTAATGAGATCCACTTTGAACGAAGGGGCCTTTCCAACAGAAAAAGGGCGCCCCTTTGGAACGCCCTCGTGGACACAAGGTTTTGTTACGCCTTACAGCGCGCCGGAACCGGCTTGCATCATGCCGCCGGGACCCGAGGTCACGCCGCCGCTTACGGGCGCGGCGCTGCCAGTGTGCGGTGCCGCCGGGGCGGTATCGCCACCGAGCGTACCTGCCGGACGCGGTGCCGGGATCTCGCCCGTGCCGTGGCTAAAGACAAACTTGCCATCGGCCACGTCGCACAGGACGGTATCGCCCTCGCCCCACTCGCCAGCCAGAAGCTCCTCAGACAGCGGGTCCTCGATGAGCTTTTGAATAGCGCGGCGCAGCGGACGCGCACCGTTGGTGAGGTCGGTGCCCTCGGCCACGATCTTGTCATAGGCCGCATCGGTGAGCTTGATGTTCATGCCGTTGGCAATCAGGCGCTGACGCAGGTCGTCCACCAGCAGGTGCGCGATCTTGGTCAGGTTCTCGCCCGAGAGCTTCTGGAACACCACGATGTCGTCGATACGGTTGAGCAGCTCGGGGCGGAACAGGCGCTTGAGTTCGCCCATCGCACGGCCGCGAATCTCGCTCGAGGTAAGGCCCTGCTCGCCGGTGGTGCCAAAGCCAACGCTTGCATCCTGCGCAATCTCGCGGGCGCCCACGTTGGATGTCATGATAATCACGGTGTTGCGGAAGTCGACCGTCTTGCCCTGGCTATCGGTCAGACGACCCTCTTCCAGCACCTGCAGCAGGATGTTGAAGATATCGGGGTGCGCCTTCTCAATCTCGTCGAACAGCACAACCGAGTACGGATGACGGCGCACGGCCTTGGTGAGCTGACCGCCCTCGTCGTGGCCCACGTAACCCGGAGGGCTACCGATAAGCTTGGAGACCTCGAACTCGCTGCCGAACTCCGACATGTCGAAACTGATGAGCGCGTCCTTGCTGCCAAAGAGATACTCGGCGAGCGTCTTGGCGAGCTCGGTCTTGCCCGTGCCGGTGGGGCCCAGGAAGATAAAGCTGCCGCCGGGGCGGCGCGGGTCCTTGAGCGGCGAGCGGCTGCGGCGCACGGCCTTGGCAACTGCCTCGACAGCCTCATCCTGACCGATGATACGTGTCTTGAGCACGCTTTCGGCCTGCAGCAGGCGCCGGCTCTCGCTCTCGGTAAGCGAGGACACCGGCACGCCCGAGGTCACGGACACGATATCGGCGATCTGGGAGACATCGATGGTGAGCGGGCTGGCGTCGAGCTCGGCGGTCCAGGCAGCCTTGGCCTCGGCGAGTTCAATCTCGGCAGCCTTCTGCTGCTCGGTGATCTCGGCGGCCTTGTTCATGTCGTCGCTCTCGGTGGCCTCCTGCGCGGCGGCCTTGAGCTCCTCTATGCGATGCTCGGCCTCGCGCACCGGCTCGGGCGCGCGGTTGGCGGCGATGCGGGCGCGGGCACCGGCCTCGTCAATGAGGTCGATGGCCTTATCGGGCAGGAAGCGATCCTGAATGTAGCGGTTGGAAAGGTTCGCGGCGGCCTCGATAGCACCCTGCGTATAGCGCACATGGTGGTGCTCCTCGTAGCGCGGCTTGAGCGCGGTCAGGATCTTGACCGTGTCCTCGACGCTCGGCTCCTCGACATCGATGGTCTGGAAGCGACGCTCGAAGGCCGGGTCCTTGGTGAGGTACTTGCGGAATTCCTCGGCCGTGGTGGCGCCGATAATCTGGAAGGCACCGCGCGCGAGCACGGGCTTGAGCATGGAGCTCGCGTCGATGGAGCCCTCGGCAGAACCGGCACCGATGATGGTGTGCATCTCATCGATAAACAAGATGACGTCGTCGGCCTCGGTGGCCTCCTGGATCACGTTCTTGAGGCGCTCCTCAAACTCACCGCGATACTTGGCGCCCGCGACAAGACCCGGCAGGTCGAGCGTCCAGATATTCTGGTTCATGAGGTTCTCGGGCACGTTGCCAGCAGCAATCTGCTGCGCCAGGCCCTCGACGATAGCCGTCTTGCCCACGCCGGGATCGCCCAGGATAAGCGGATTGTTCTTGGTGCGGCGCGAAAGGATCTCCATCATGCGCTGGACTTCCTTTTCGCGGCCGATCACCGGATCGAGTTCGCCGTCGCGCGCCTTCTGCGTAAGGTTGGTCGCGAACTGCTTAAGTGTATCGGTGCCGCTCCCCTTTTGCTGGGAGGCATCCGAGCCGCTAAAGAACGGCAGGCCCGTACCGGGACGACCAGCACCGGCGCCAGCGAGCGGGCGCTTCTTATCCTGGTCCTTGGCGGTGAGTTTCTCGATAGCCTTTTTGATGGAGGCGGACGACACACCCAGGCGCATGAGGATGTCCATGGCCATGCCGTTGCCCTCTTCGACGATGCCGATCAGCAAGTGCTCGGTCGACACGTAGGTCTGGTTGTTTTCACGCGCCACGCGGAATGAACGCTCCATCACGCTAATGACGAGCGGCGTAAAGGCGAGCTTGGCCGCCTCGGTCTCCTCACTGGGCTCGGGAACCGTGGTCTGGACCTCTTTAAGAGTATCCATGATGTCGTCGTAGGAGATATCGAGCGAACGCAGTGCCTCGGCGGCAATGCCCTCGTCCTCCTTGGCGAGTGCGAGCAGCAGGTGCTCGGTACCCACCTTATTTGAGTGAAGATCGAGCGCTTCTTGCTTGGCCATGGACATGACCTTGCGCGCGCGATCGGTAAAACGGTCTAACATGCTAGTTCCTCTTAGACGAGCTAGTTTTTTCAAACGCAAAGCGCCGCCCGCGGCAGCGCTTTGGTCTCTTTACCCATATGGAGTATATGTTAACCGTTGGGACCTTT
>JAHYYO010000084.1:0-3401 GCA_019424925.1 Collinsella sp. | reverse complement strand
TGCGAACCTCCAGTCCGGACCGCCCCGCGGTCCAACTTTCTGTCCGCACCCCCATTCAATCCCTATTTCACCGCAACTTAGTAGCTACTTGTGGACCAGGCGGGCGCAAAAGTGGCCGTCGTAGGAATCTGCGTTTATGGGGACGCTTTGGAAGAGGCCTCGATCGTTCTGACGAACGGAGACGAGTTTCTTGGCCTGATCGAACTCGGGGAGTTGCAGAATCTGCGCCTCGGAGAGCGGCTCCAGGCTAAAACCGCTGCCCTCGGGAGAGTTCAGGAAAGCGTCCACCACCTGCATATTCTCCTCGTCGAAGACCGAGCACGTCGCATAGATGAGCTCGCCGCCGGCAGCCACGCGCGCAGCAGCCTCTTTGAGCATCGTCAGCTGCAGCTTGGGCAGCTCAACCGTCACATCCTTTTCGGTCAGGCGCCACGGGATCTCTGGATGACGACGCATGGTTCCGGTGCCAGAGCACGGCGCATCGATAAAGACCGTGTCGAACGTAACCGGCTCGCCAAGCATGGCATCAAACGATGTGAGCACCTCATTAAGCTCGCAGGCATCACCCGAAACCGTGCGAACGCCCTGAATACCGGCCTTATGCAGACGAGCGAGATTCAGATCGCACTTGCGATCATGCAGATCGAGCGCCGTATGCTGACGCTCATAGCCCGCACGCTTGGCCTGGCACATCATCACATAGGTCTTGGTGCCACGGCCGGCACCAATCTCAAGGCAGCTACCAGGGCGCGTGGCAGCCGTGGCGATAAGCTGGGCGTTAAGATCCGAGGCCACGGCAGCAGCGCGCTCAAATACGCCCGACGAAACGGTAACCTGGGCATCAACCGGGGCATGACAGCCCGGGAAGACAGGCGCGACGAGCTGCGAGATATACGGATCGGGATTAGTCGCAAAGGCGTTCTCATGCAGAGCCAACGGCGCGGGCGCCAGATTGCCGGCAAAGTTGAGCGCACCCTCTGGCGTGTCGAAGGATGTCATAATGCGAGCGCACAGCCAGCGCGGCAGACCCATCAGACGCGACAGACGAACCAATCGTCGCTCAGACTCATTCACATCGGACGCCGTAGCAAAGTCCTCAACGTTATCCGCAACCTTATGCAGTACAGCATTGGCCAAGCCAGCGGCAGACTTAGCACCGCAGCGAACCAGCTCAACACCCTGACTTACGGCAACGCGGCCAGGGGTATGCAGGTAGAGCATTTCGAAGGCCGAGATACGAAGCGCCATACGAACACGCGGCGCAACCTTTTTAGGCTTATCAAGAAACTGATCGAGCAGCTCGTCCAAAATACCCTGCGTGGCGGCAACACCCAGCGCCAAGCGAGCGGCAAAAGCGGAATCGCGCTGGTCAATAGCCTTGGCCGATGCACGAGAGGACAGCACGTCGCGCGCATACATACCGCGGCGATCGGCCTCCATTAGCACATCGAGCGCAAGCTTGCGCGCGGGAGACAGCTTGCTCATGACAAAACACCCCAGATAAGATCGGCACCCTGCAGGCCAGCAGCCCAGGCAGAAGCGGCCATAGCACGCTTACCATCGGGCTTAACCTCGAGCAACTCAACCGAGCCATCGGAAAGACCAAGGTAAACACGTTTGGCCTGAACGAGAACCTGACCCTCGCCAAGCGACACATCGGCCGGCGCAGCATCGAGCACACGAACCGTCTTGCCGGCAATCACACAACGGGCAGGCGCGGTATCGGACGAAGCAAGCACATGGCGCACGCAATCGAACGCCGCCATCTGCGGATCCAGACGCATCTCCTGCTTGGAAATCTTGGCAGCATGAGTGACGAGCGACTCATCCTGTTCAGTCCACACGGCAGTGCCATCGGCAAGAGAAGGAAGCGCATCAGCCAGCAGTTTGCCGCCAAGCTCACCAAGCTCCATGGTCAAAGCCTCGGCATGCTTACCGGCAACCGACGTAGACGCCTGGGCGCAATAACCACCAGTATCCACGCCATGCCCAATGCGCATAATAGAAACGCCAGCAACCTCGTCACCAGCGAGAATCGCACGCTGAATAGGAGCAGCGCCACGCCAACGAGGCAGCAGCGAAGCATGAACATTCACAATACCAAGCGGCGCCATATGCAGCACCTCATCGGGCAAAATGCAACCATAGGCTGCCACACAGAAAATATCAGCCTGGGCAGCCTGGAGCGCCTCAACAACCTCAGGGGCCATGCGATTCGCCTCAATGACCGGCAACCCCAGCTCCAGTGCCTTAGCCTTAACAGGAGACGGCTCAAGCTTCTTACCACGCCCACGAACAGCATCGGGACGAGTAACAACAAGCGCAATCTCATTCCCAGCCTCGACGAGCGAAGTCAACGAAGGCACGGCAAAATCGGGCGTACCCATAAACACAATACGCATAAAGGACGTCTCCCCTCAACCAAAGCCGAGACGGCTACAAATAACAGCGCCCAGGTCGAAAGCGCACCCAGCCGCATGAACAGTTCAACAGAAACAAATATACCCAAAACCAAAGAAAGAGCCGCAATAAAAGCAGCTCTTTCAGCAAAGCACCTATCAGCGAAGACGCCCATCCCTGGCCCGACGGCACCCGGTCGAGACAAGCAGCGTCAACGTAGTCCCCGGGGCGCCCGCCTATATCGTCCCGCGCGCAGTTTCGCAGCGCAGCGAGAATGTTTGAGCACGGGATGATATAGGCGGGCGCCCCGGGGACGGACAAACCTACTCCGTCTCGCCCGGTCGAGCACCGCGGGCCAGGGCGTCCTGGTACACCTTGACTGCCTTGATCCTCTGCATCGGCTTCAGTCGCTCGAACATGGTGTTGCCATGCAGGTGATCGATCTCGTGCTGCAGGCACACGCAGAACAGGTCGCCCGAAGCCTCATAGCGAATCAGATTTGCGTCCAGGTCGTACGCCTCGACGACAACGTGATCGGGACGCTCGATCTCGCAGCTAATGCCGGGAATAGACAGGCAGCCCTCGCTAAACGGTACCAGATGGTCGCTCTGCTCAACAATAACGGGATTGATTAGCACGTACGGATCATAATCATTCTTGTCGCTGTAGTCGCAGTCGATGGTGACGAGCTGAATAAGCTCGCCGATCTGCGGAGCAGCCAGGCCGCAGCCGCCGTTGTCGAACATCATCTTCTTCATCTTCTCGGCAAGCGCCTCGATCGCTGGGGTAATCTCCTCGATGACGGCGCACTCCTGGCGCAGACGAGGGTCGGGCGACAGTACGATTCCGTTGGCTTCCATGGCCATCCTTTCGGGTTGTTACATCAAATCATAGGCGTCGACGTCAACGCTCACGCTCACGCCGCGCACGGAGCCCACCTCTTTGAGGCAGGCGTCGATATCATCAGAGACATGGTACCCCACGGGCGACTTCACAAGCAG
>JAHYYO010000083.1:0-3402 GCA_019424925.1 Collinsella sp. | reverse complement strand
TCGAGCAGGCGGTTGTTGGTTCGGATGGTTGCGCGCACAAACGAGAGATACTCGGCGCAGACATCGGGCTCCAGCTCGCGCATCTGCGAAAGCAGCGCGCGTTCGGTATCCATCCAGTGTTCCTTAACGGTGGCGCCGGAACTCTGTCCCGCGCGCGCGAGCGCAATGCCACGCGCCTGACCGTCGATTACGGCAACCTGCGAAAACGTCGATGACGAAAGGCAATGGGCGAGGTCGCACGCGGCCTCAAGGCGGTTGTACTCATCGTTATCCGAATTGTTATGCCAAAGCTGCTGCAGAATCAGCGCGATGGCGTCGAAGTCTTCGGTATCAAACGGTCGGTAGAGAACCCGCGAGACCATGGTGCCTCTTTCTTTTGCGGATGCATATCGAGCACAGTTCTACCACGCTATTGGCATCTAATTATGGTGCCCCTGTGTTCCATGAACTCACCGTGCCCGGTGCTGTGCCCATCCTCTCCGCTCACAAACTTTTTCTGCACATGCGCCCGTTGCGGGGTGCATCGATGCGCTCGATGCGCTACATTGAATCAGTATTTTCATTGCCGCTGCGCGAGCGCTGCAGATCGACGTATCACCGACTCACAGAGCACGGCGGCGTACCAGACAGGAGGACTGCATGGGATCTGATGTGAAGATCGCACGCGCGTTGATCTCGGTTACCGATAAGACGGGTGTCGTCGATTTCGCACGGACGCTGGTCGATGACTTTGGCGTCGAGATCATCTCTACGGGCGGCACGGCTCGTGCCATCGAGGACGCGGGCGTTCCCGTAACCCCCATCGAGGAGTTCACGGGCTATCCCGAGATGATGGACGGCCGCGTTAAGACCCTGCACCCCAAGGTTCACGGCGCGCTGCTGGCCCGCCGCGATTCCGAGCAGCACATGCAGGAGGCCGCTCAGCACGGCATTAAGCTGATCGACCTGGTCGTCGTCAACCTGTACGAGTTCGAGAAGACCGTCGCCAACCCCGAGGTCACCTTCGCGGATGCCATCGAGCACATCGACATCGGCGGTCCCTCCATGCTGCGCTCCGCCGCTAAGAACGCCGCGAGCGTTACCGTCATCTCCGACCCGGCCGACTATGATGCCGTCCTGGCCGAGATGCACGAGACAGGTGGCTGCACCACGCTTTCCACCCGTCGTCGCCTGCAGGTGAAGGTCTACCAGACCACCGCCGCCTACGACACGGCTATCTCACGTTGGCTTGCCGCCCAGGCAAGCGATGTGGCGGACACTTCTGCCAAGCTCGAGATCTCGCTGGAGAAGGTCGACGACCTGCGCTATGGCGAGAATCCTCAGCAGAAGGCCACGGTCTATCGCTTTGCCGAGGGCTGCGAGAACACCGCGAGCTCGCAGTTCCCGCTCGTGGGCTCCGAGCAGATCCAGGGCAAGCCGCTCAGCTACAACAACTATCTGGATGCCGACGCCGCTTGGAACCTGGTCCGCGAGTTCGACGAGCCGGCCTGCGTGATCCTCAAGCATCAGAACCCCTGCGGCTCCGCCGTGGCCGAGGGCATCACGGCCGCCTACGACCGCGCCTTCGCCTGCGATCCCAAGAGCGCCTTTGGCGGCATCATCGCCTGCAACCGCGAGGTCCCCTATGAGCTGGTTGAGCACTTTGCCGATCAGAACAAGCAGTTCGTCGAGGTTATCATTGCCCCGAGCTACACTGCCGAGGCGCTCGAGCGTATGGCCAAGCGCCCCAACCTGCGCGTGTTGGCTACCGGCGGCGTGGACCACGGCGCCCAGGTGGAGCTGCGCTCCGTCGACGGCGGCATGCTGGTGCAGGAGGTCGACCACGTGACCGAGGATCCCGCGACCTTTACGTTCCCCACCGACCGCAAGCCCACCGACGCCGAGATGGCCGAGCTCGAGTTTGCCTGGAAGGTCTGCAAGGGCGTCAAGTCCAACGCCATCCTGGTCTCCAAGGGTAAGGCCGGCATTGGCATGGGCCCGGGTCAGCCCAACCGCGTTGACTCTGCACTGCTTGCCTGCGAGCGCGCCGAGGACTTCTGCGAGCGCGAGGGCGTGGAGAAGGGCGGCTTTGCCTGTGCAAGCGACGCGTTCTTCCCGTTCCGCGACAACGTCGACGTGCTTGCCGCGCACGGCGTGACCTGCATCATCCAGCCCGGCGGCTCCAAGCGCGACGACGAGAGCGTCCAGGCCTGCAACGAGCATGGTATTGCGATGGTCTTCACGGGGGCCCGCCACTTCCGCCACTAAGTAGGGAACCGGCGCTGCGGCTTGCCCAGCCACCGCACCTTGCCGTTCATTCGTCGCTCGCGTACCCAAGTACGCGTCGCTCCTCTTTCACGGCAATCTGCGGCACCTGGGCAACCCTCGCCGACCTGTTAGGTTGACTGGGGAGGATGGGATGTTATCTCGTCCCTTGGATTGGCCTCGCTTCTAAAATAATCTCCGCAAAAGACGGTCGCTCCGTTTGGAGGGCCGTCTTTTTGGTATAAGAGGACGGAATGACTAACACGAAAGGTATAACCATGCCCCAGATTGATGATGCCGAGTTGTTTGGCAATGCCGAGGATCAGCGTGCGTACGAGGACTTTTGCGCCAATCAGGAGGCGGTCGAGAAGTTCACGCTCGACAAGCCCGCGCTTGTCTGCCGTTGGCGCATGTCCAACAAAAAGGTGCCCATGCTCAACCGCCACATCCGCGCACTGTCCGAGCGCCTGGTGCAGGGCGAGCCGCTTACCCATAACATGCTCAGCTGGGCCAAACAGCACGTTGAGTGGTCGCTTGCCGAGGGCGATTACACCGCGCACGACGGCGTGCTCATGCTGGTGATCGACGTCAACGGCAACGCCGCCATGACGGTGGGGGAGTACGAGCCGCTCGCCGATACGTCGGCCAAGGCGCTGCGCGCCCGCTCCGCTGAGGCCCGCTCCGAGGCCGACGAAACCGGCGTGGCGCCCGAGCTGCTCGCCGCCGTCAACAACGGCGAGCTCGCCTTTGTGGTGCCAGCGGACGAGTGCCTGTGTGGCACGGCGACGCTCATCGAGCAGCTGGCCCAGACCAAGGGCATCCCGGTCACGCGCGTAGACATTCCCGCGCAGCTTAAGGGCGCGCTGTTCCTGGTGAGCGACGAGCACGGCGTGGTCCCTGCCACCGACGGTGACGCTGCCGACTCCGATGCCGCCACGGTCGCCTTCTTTGCCGACGGCTACGAAAAGCTTCGTGCCCGCCGCTAAATGATTTTTCTGGGACGGGGATTTAATAATCACTTGATCCTCGCTCCCGTTGCGAGCGAGGGGCGAACCAAACGCTTTCGTTCGCGAACAGTTCTGTCACCTTGGCGCCGCGCGCGGTGCACACCTGCAGTTTCGCAGCCATAATGGTGGCAAGACAACCAAGAGGGGAGCG
>JAHYYO010000082.1:0-3445 GCA_019424925.1 Collinsella sp. | reverse complement strand
CCGCCAAGGCCGAGCAGGACGCTTCGACCCAGGCGCTCATCGAGTTCTATCGCGCGCATCGTAAGTAGTCGCTGCTGTTAACGCATCGCGCCTTATAGTCAGGGGCCCGTATCCTATCGGATGCGGGCCCCTTTGCTTTGCCGTAGTCCCGGGGCGCACGGCCTTTGTGGAACATCGCCGGGGCGCCGCGCGCCGCGAGAACCCTGCGCCTAGATCTCGGCCTCCGCATGGTCTCGCTGCGCCTCGGGCAGCTCCCCGTAGAGCGGATGGTCTTCGAGCCTAAAGCGCTCGACCTGTTCGGGAGTGTGGCCGCGCACAAAGAGCCACGAGCGATCGATCGGCGTCGCCATGAGCGTGCTGGGCAGCGCGTCGGCGCGGTCGGAAAACACCCGGGCACTCTCGGGATCCTGGAACGCCAGCACCAGATGCGTGTCGCAGTTGCCCATGATGGAGCGTGCGCGTGCCTCGCCATAGAGCGCATCGAGCTGGTTGGTCGACTGCAGCAACAGCGTTGCCCAGATGTTGCGGCTTCGGATAATCGAGAGCACGTTGTCGATCTGGGGGATCTGCAGATTTGCGAAGTCATCGAGCATAAAGCGCACGGGTACGGGCAGGCTGCCGTCGGGCTGCCTATCGGCTTCGCGAATGAGGCCCATAAACGCCTGCGAAATAAAGAGGCCGGTCAGCGGATCGAGATTGCGGTCAATATCGCTCACGGTTACAAACAGGGCGCAGGGGGTGTGTCCCATGGAAGCGAAGTCCACCTGATGGCACTCACGATAGAGCTGTGCCGCACCGTCGAATCCCAGACACATGACCTTTTCGGCAAGGATGCCGACGATGCTCGCGTGCATGCGCTCGGCATTTTGCGTAATGGCGTAGCGCCGCCATAGCGAGAGGGCATAGCTTTGGGGGTCGGTCGTGATCAGGTCGTCAAACAATCGACCCGTGGCACCGTCCTGCAGGTGCTCGATTAGCTTGATGACCGAGCTGATCGTCTGCTCGTCGGCGGGTAGCTGTTCGGTGACGTAGGCGATAAGACACGACAGCAGGTTTGCCGCCGCATGATCCCAAAAAGGCTGGTTGTTGTCCTCGATGGGGCAGATGGCCTTTGCCACCGAGAGGATGTCCTGCTGGTTGGGCCTGCCGTCCGCCTTGCGGCGAATGTGCCTCAGGGGGTTGTAGCCGCAGCGCTCGATGCCGGGCGCAAGGGCCGGGACGGTGTTGAGGTCGGCGAAGTTGAGACATTGCACGCGGTAACCGTGGGCTGCCAGCACGGGTCCCACTTCGCGACAGAGCGTGCCTTTGGTATCGAGCACGATGTAGCTTGCGTTCATTTGCAGCAGGTTGGGCTTGAGGACGTTTCGGGTCTTGCCGGCTCCCGAGGGGCCGATCACAAGTGCATTGTTGTTGAGTCCCGTTTGGCGGGTGTCGCAGGAAAGCGTTCGATCTTTGGCGAGGATGGTGGACGATGCGGACTCAGATGCGGCGAGACGGCTGGCGAGGTTAGACATGGGCGACCTCCTTGGTGGTCGAGAGGATTTCGTGGGCAAAGCCGAGCTCGACGGCGCGCTCGGCCGAAAGGTAGGTGTCTTTTGCAGTGAGGGACTGGATGCGCTTGGGCGTGAGGCCGCTGCGGTCCGAGAGGATTTGCGTGAGGGTCTTGCGGGTCTGCATGAGACGCCGGCTGGTTTCCTGCAACGCAAGTGCCGAGCCGCCTGCCCCCTGGGGGATCAGCGGGTCGTGAATCATGAGCTCTGCATGGGGCGCCATACGGCGATTGTCGCCGCCCATAAAGATCACGGCGCCCATGGACGCGGCGAATTCCAGGCAGACGGTGCGGATGGGGCACGATGCGAGGCGCATGGCGTCATAGATCGCAAGACCCGATCGCACACTTCCGCCGGCGCTGGCGACAAATATGGTGATGGGGCGGCTGGGGTCGGTGGCATCGAGCAGGCGGATCTGCTGGCATAGGTCGTGGGCCATCGGGGTTTCTATGTTTCCCATGACGGAGAGCTCGCGACGGGCGAGCATCTCATCGTAAATGCTGGTGAGCGTGATACCTCGGGCGGATTCACGCATGGTGAGGGGGCTGATGATGGGGGAATGATTGGTGTCCATGAGGACTCCTTTCTGTTGGTTGTGTTGTGGAATAGGATTGTTGCCCGCGGAGGGGCTGGCGGGCTACAGGGTTCGTCCGAGCCTGAGATCGAGCTCGGTTGTGGGGCAGGCTGCCTGTTCGTGCGGCTCGCAAGCGCCAAGGGCTCCAAAGCGATAGAGCGTTGCGGCGGGCGTGGTGTAGGCGAGCCGCAGCTGATGCTCGACAGGGGCACATCCGTCATTTTTGTAATGAGCCGCGTAGTACTGCGCGATGCTGGTGTTCATCTCGCTGCCATTGCGATGGCGCTCAAACTGGCGTCTGCAGGTCTCGATGATCTTTGCTACCGACTTGGGTGCCGTCGCGGGAACAAGGGCGAGATAGCCCTCAAATAGCTCGTTGATGCTCAGGAGGCACAGCAGGTCGATCAGCGTCCTTATGGCTGCTCCCTCGGCAGAAAAATGCGCGGTCATGCGGTTATATCGGTTGCGGTCGACGATGGCCGCATGGGGTCTTGGAGTTTTCTGCCCCGTGGTCCCGGGCTTTTGCCGCGCCTGTGTATTGAGCTCGACGTTGCAGCGCTTGAGGCCGTCCAACGGAAGGAACAGTGCGGTGCGCAGGGTGTTCCGCTTGCTTTCGAGTTCATGACGCTCGTCGGGTTCCCATTCGAGCTTGAGTTTCGTGTCGAGCGCCGTAAGCATATGGGCTAGGCAGCCTACGGTAAGAACGTACGAATCGTTGTCGCGTTTTGGGGCATAGGGGTCTGTCAGCTTGCGAATGTCGGGGTCGCCCATGATCTTTGTGCAGCGCTTCAGCAGTTGAGGGTGGTCGGCCAAGATCGTCGCGAGCGGTAGCGACGCGTAGTTCTTGATGGTCGCGGCGGCAAAGGCGGCGTCATATTCGTTTGCATATGCTCGCTCAATGCGGGCATCCAGAATGCTTTTCTTATCGCCGTCTTCAGCGTGGTGGTTTGTCATAGCTTCTCCAATCGGTTGATGTTCGTGCTGTTTGTTGATGTGTTGGTTGTCGTGAGTGATGTGCTTGCCGTGGGTGATGTGCTGACGTTGGGGTGCTATGCGGTTTTCAATGAGCCCGTGAGGCAGTTGCTGCAGGGGCGGGATGGAACGGCCCATGCAAGGCGGAAGGCATCGTGCTCAAAATCGAGACAGCAATGCCCTGGGTGCCTCACATGTGGCAGTTACCTCATTAAGTTGTCATTGCGTTTGGGGTTGTACTTTGCCGATCTTCCTTCTCTTACACGCTAAAACTCAAACTTCATATGCTCGATCTACTTAAAACCGCAACGGCGGTCTTTTATCAACTTATATGTCGGAACGCGTCTTT
>JAHYYO010000081.1:0-3792 GCA_019424925.1 Collinsella sp. | reverse complement strand
GATGACTTGAAGAAGGGGGAGGCCTCGCGGCCTCCCCCTTTTTTGTATCTCGGGCAATTTGTCTCACATAGTAGCTGTGTTTTATAACCCTCGTTTGTCGCATCTTCTGCGAACGGGCTACAATAACTTAGTCTGTGCGATATGGAGGTGAACATGGCTGAAGCTGGTATCGGCGTTGATATCGTCGAGATTTCCCGCATGAAATCAATTCTTGAAAAGACGCCGTCGTTTGCTCGGCGTGTGTTTACCGAAGAAGAGCGTGCGTATTGCGATGCATCATCGCGTCCCGCTGCTCACTATGCGAGCCGCTTTGCTTCGCGCGAGGCGGTGCTTAAAGCTCTCGGCACGGGTTTTAGTCAAGGCGTGGGTCGCAAGGATGTTTCGGTAACGCGTGATAAACTCGGCAAACCGAAGGCGCTGCTTTCGGGCCGTGCTCTCGAGATCGCTCAAGAACTGGGCGTTGTTGAGGTCGCTCTTTCCATTACGCTTACGGGAGACTTGGCCGTTGCGAATGCCATCGCGATTACCGAAGATGCTCGGCCTAAGCCAAAAGATGAAAAGGTGAGCACCAAGAAACGCGTTGCGCAGACATTTAAAGAGGCTCGCTCTGTATTAGATGAGCTCGAGCAGCTGCAGAATTCAGCATTGACGGAGCACCTGGGCGATGCTTCGCAAGATACGCTAGGAGCATAGATGAAACCGGTTTTGAGTACCGAAGAAGTCGTTCGTCTCGAGGATATCATCGAACGCGAAGGGACTTCGAAGGCCGAGCTTATGGAGCTAGCGGGTGAGTTTGCCGCTAACGAGGTCTTGAAGCTCAATCCCGATCGGGTTCTCGTTTTGGTCGGTTTTGGTAATAATGGCGGCGACGGTTGGGTTGCCGCCGATATCCTGAGCCATAAGGGTGTGGACGTGGATATCGTTTCTCCGGTTGAACCGGATGAGATTCCTGCTGCTCTGGCACGTCATGTTGCTCGTCGTACTGCCGGCCGCGATGTGCACGTTTGCGTCGGCCCCTCGCGTGATGAACTCGAGGTTTTGATCGATAAGGCCGATGTTGTTGTCGATGCCATTTTTGGTACCGGTTTCCACGGGAATCTGCGTGCGCCGTTCTCCATTTGGATTCCTACGGTCAATGAATGCGCCGATTGTGTCGTATCCATTGATGTCCCCTCGGGCCTGAATGCAGAGACGGGCGTTGTTGATGACGACTGCATTCGTGCCGAGCGCACGGTGACGATGATTGCGCCCAAGATTGGTCTGTATAGCGCTGATGGTCCTGAGTATGCTGGCGATTTGATCTGCGGCAATCTTTACGACCGTCTTGACGAGGTCATCGATGATGTCGACCACGCCGCCGAGATTGTCGAGCCCGGTGACTTAGTTGATTACTTTGCTCCGCTACCATCGAATATCGATAAGTATTCCCGTGGCTCCGTGCTTATTGTCGCCGGATCTGCGCAATATCCTGGTGCTGCCATTATGGCGGCCAAGTCTGCAGCTCGCGCGGGTGCTGGTTACGTGGCAGTCGCGGCTCCTGACGCCTGCGCCAATCTCATTCGCATGGCACTTCCTTCGATTCCGGTCTTTGCTATTCCGTCTGATTCCCGCGGCTCCTTTGGCGCCGCTGCGCGCATGACGGTGTGCGAGATCGCAAAGAAGTACAGCTGCGTGCTGTGCGGTCCCGGTATGACGACGTCTGCCGGCGCTATGCAGGTGGTTTCGGGCTTGCTCGAGCTTGATGTACCGCTAATTTTGGACGCCGATGCACTCAACTGCCTTGCTAAGATTGCCATTGACGGTATTGATAGTAACCCCGAGATGTATCGCCGCGAGCAGCCGTTGGTTATGACGCCGCACTATCGTGAGCTTTCGCGCCTGGTTGCCGGTGACGAGGTGAACGACCTTGGTACCGCGATTGCGGCCGCGCAGAAGGTTGTCTGGGCTGCAGGCTCCGACAATCTGGTGGTCATAGCCAAGGGGCCGACGACGGCTATCTGTGGCGTTGAGCGCGTGCTGCTGCCACTCTCGGGTCCGGCTTCTCTGGCAACTGCCGGTTCGGGTGATGTTCTCGCGGGTATTTTGGCCGGCACGCTTGCCACCATGCGCGACGAGATGGATCGTTGGGAGCTGCTGTATTCGTACGCCGTCGCACTTCACAGCTACGCCGGTTTTGCCGCGGCGACGGAGTATGGTGAGAAGAGCGTTATCGCGACCGATCTTATCGACTTGATCGGTCCTGCCATGGAGCTGGCGGCAAAGGATGCGCTCGAAGATCTGGGAATCATGGACGAAGGGTCGGATGACTAATCATGAATAAAGCCGATTTGACGCGCTGGTCCTGGGTCGAGATCGACCGCGGGGCGCTCCGTCGCAACACGAGGGCCTATAAGAACTTGTTGAATCCGCGTCAGCGCCTGTGCTGCGTGGTCAAGGCCGATGCTTATGGTCATGGAGCTGTTGAGTGTGCCAAGATCATGTATTCGGCCGGTGCCGACATGTTTGCCGTGGCGACGGTTAACGAGGGCGTTGGGCTCCGTCAGGGCGGGATTACTAAGCCCGTCCTGATTCTAAGCGAGCCGCCTATCGAGGCTATTCCTGCATTGCTCGAATTCGATATCATGCCCTCGGTCTATACGTCCGATTTTGCTCTTGCGTATGGCGAATGCGCCGTCGCGGCGGGCAAGGTGGGCAAGTACCATCTTGCCATCGAGACGGGCATGAACCGCATTGGCGTACATTACACGCAGGTGCTCGACTTTGTCCGCGGCATCAGCTTCCATCGCGGTATTCAGTGCGACGGCGTATTTACGCACTTTGCCACGGCCGATGAACCTTCGGGTTGGGACTACAAGCTGCAGTGCCAGCGTTTTACCGAGGCCGTTCAGGCCATTAAGGACGCAGGTTTTGAATGCGGTATCGTGCATTGTGCCAATACGCCATCCTCGATGCTCGATTCTTCAATGCACTTTGACATGATTCGTGCCGGCATCGGTTTGTATGGTCTGCAGCCATGTGAGCTGAGTGGTCGCGTGATGCAGCTTGATCCCGTCATGAGCGTCCACGCGCGTGTGACGCGCGTGGCGCATCCTGCGATGGGCGAGGGCGTGGGCTACGGCTTTACCTACCGCGTACCGCGCACGCGCGTTCAGATCTGCACCCTTCCGATCGGTTATGCCGATGGCCTTTCGCGTACGCTTTCCAATCGTATGGACGTGCTGTATCGCGGCGAGCGTGTGCGTCAGGTGGGCAATATCTGCATGGACCAGTTTATGGTCGCCATTCAGTCCAACCCGGCGCATGAGATTCCCGAGGCCGAGTATGGTGACGAGATGATCATTGTCGGCCGCGATGGAGATGCCGAGATTACCATGGACGAGATGGCGCGCCTACGCGGCACGATTAACTACGAGGTCGCCTGCGGCTTTGGCATGCGTCTCGACAAGGTCTACGTGTAGGAGCCGCTATGGGCGTCATGCACATCCCCGGCCATAGCCATCAGGCGCCGCGTGAGGTCGCACTCGAGGAGATCGAGGCCGTTCTGGGCGATTGTCACCTTTGCCAGCTTTACCAGTCGCGCCACAATATCGTGTTTGGCGTGGGAAGCCCCAGCGCCCGCGTGATGTTTATTGGCGAGGCGCCGGGCCGCAATGAGGATTTGCAGGGCGAGCCCTTTGTGGGGGCGGCAGGCGAGGACCTCAACGGCATTTTGTCGCTGGCGGGGCTCAAACGCGAAGACGTCTACATTGCCAACGTGCTTAAGTGCCGCCCGCCGGGAAACCGCAATCCGCG
>JAHYYO010000080.1:0-3796 GCA_019424925.1 Collinsella sp. | reverse complement strand
ACGAGCAGCTCGGGCTTGGTGTTGGCGCGCTTGTTGCCCTTCATGGACTTTTTGATGGCGGCGCGACGGCGCACCAGTTCACGCTCGTCGGCGGAAAGGTCCGAGGTATCGATGCCGTCGAGCAGACCTGGCTTGGGGCGTTTTTTGCTACGGCGCTTAGGTGCGCGCTTTGGTTTGGCGGCGGGGTGTTCGGTCGTGGCGGCCTCGGCGTCGTTGGCAGCGCCATTGGCCTCAAGCCGGTCTTCCTTCAACTCAATCAGAGCATCGATAAGCCCTTTGTCGGCGGGCATCCATTCCACCGTGGCAAGCGAGGTGCGCGGAATCCAGCGGATATCGAGCTGGCGGTCGTGCTTCTGGGGCTCATCGGATTCATCGGCGAGCGAGCAGTAGTAGCACTCCATGGAGAGATGGAAATCGGGGTAGTCGTACTCAACGGTGTAGAAGTCACGCAGGTTGGTGACCTTCACCTGCAGCTCTTCCATGAGCTCGCGGCGCACGGCGTCTTCGGGCGTCTCGCCGCGCATGAGCTTGCCGCCTGGGAATTCCCAAAGTCCCTGCATGTCGCCGTAGCCGCGCTGCACGGCAAGCAGCTCGTCGGATCCTTCCTTGCGAATGATCCCAGCGGCAACATGAACAGTTTTCAACAGGAGTCCTCTCTCAACATCAACAAGTGACAGGCTAGCTACCCGTACCTTACACAACGGTAAGGCAAGCGTAAGCCATATCGATGGTAGCCGACTCGTCTTCTTGCGACTATAGATGCCGTAGACTAATCGCAAGAAAGGACTCGGTATGCAAACCACGCACATGGCGACCCCGGTACTGGAGGTCGCGCATCTCGAAAAGGTATATGGAGCGCTGGGCAACGTGACCCGCGCGCTCAACGACGTCAGCTTTACCGTCAACCGCGGCGAATTCGTTGGCATCATGGGCGCCTCGGGCTCGGGCAAGTCGACGTTGCTCAACTGCGTCTCGACCATCGATAGCGCCACAAGTGGCACGATCCGCATCAACGGCCAGGACGTGACGCGCATGAAGCAGGCCAAGCTTTCGCAGTTTCGCCGCGAGGAGCTCGGCTTTATCTTCCAGGATTCCAACCTGCTCGATACGCTCACGGCACGCGAGAACATAGCCCTGCCGCTCACCATCGCCCGTGTGAATTCGGCCGAAATCTCGACCCGCGTGCAGGACGTGGCCGCGCGTCTGTCCATCAGTCAGGTGCTCGACAAGTATCCCTACCAGATGTCCGGCGGTCAGCAGCAGCGCGTTGCCGCGGCTCGCGCGCTCGTCACCGACCCCACTATGATTATGGCCGACGAGCCCACCGGCGCCCTCGATTCCAAGAGCGCCCGTTTGCTGCTCGAGAGCCTGGAGGCTCTTAACCGCCGTCTACGCGCCACCGTGCTCATGGTCACGCACGACAGCTTTGCCGCCAGCTACACGAGCCGTGTGCTGTTTATTCGCGACGGCAAGATCTTCACCGAGCTGCGCCGCGGCGACACCGATCGCCGAGAGTTCTTCGACCGCATTATGGAGGTCGTTGCCATGATGGGCGGTGAGGGCTCCGATGCTCTGTAAACTCGCTTGGGGTAACGTCCGCCGCGCCGGCCGCGACTACCTCGTCTACCTTTTGACGCTCACCCTGGGTGTCACGGTCTTCTATGCCTTCAATACCGTCTCGATGCAGGTCGACATTGCCGGAATCGATGAAGAGGGCTTGGCGCAGGTTATGGGCAGCATGCTCGGCGACCTGACGTACTTTTTGGCCGGTGTCATGGCCTTTTTGATGGTGTATGCCAATAACTTCATCATGAAACGCCGCAAGAAGGAGTTTGGCCTGTATCAGGTGCTCGGCATGGGGCGCGGACGCGTCGCCACGATCATGGCGCTCGAGACGGTGATTGTCTCGGTCGTGGCCTTTGTCGCCGGCATTGTGCTGGGTGTGGGACTCTCCCAGCTCATGACGTTCTTTACGGCCTCGCTTTTTAAGACACAGATCGCCAATTTCCACTTCTTTTTCTCGGTGCATGCGTTCAATCTGACCCTTGCCTGCATGCTCGTAATGTTTGTGCTTACGCTACTGCTGAACCTTCGCGCCGTGCGTCGTACCAAACTCATCGAGCTTATGGGTGCCGAGCGTCGCAACGAGAGCATCAAGACGCGCAACCCCTGGATTGCGATTGCCATCTTTGCCGTGGGCGTGGTGCTTGTGGGTGTGGCCTATTACCGTCTGCTACGTGATGGGTTCCCGCTAACCGCGACGGACAGCAAGCTGCAAGAGGCCATGAACCAGTTTGGCATTACGACCGCTATGGTTACCGTGGGCACCTTTGCCCTGTTCTGGGGACTCTCGGGCATGCTCATCAAGCTGCTGCAGAGCCTGCGCGGCGTGTATTGGCGCGGCCTCAACATGTTTACCGTGCGCCAGCTTGCGGCCAAGGTCAACACGGTGTGCTTTTCGATGGGCGTCATCGCGATGCTCCTGTTTTTGGCCATCACCTCGGTGACGTGCGGTATGTCGATTGCCAATGTGATGAACGAAAACCTGGAGCGCTATAACCCTGTTGACGTGTCACAGACGTATGTCTATTACACGCCCGATACGCTCGACTACTACAAAGAGTACGTCAATCCGTCTGATGAAGCCGATCGCATGGTGCCGGCCGATACAACGGTCGATTTGTACCCCGCATGGCACGGCAGGGACAGTTCGGCGGACAACAACGACGAGACCGGCAAGAAGGTCGATATCGCCGATGTTGCCGGTGAGCATGTGCAGATCGATTCGTATCTGAGTTACCCGTTTGGCAGCTCGAATCCTTCGGTGACCCCAAGTGAGATGTGCAAGATCATGGGCGAAAAGCTTCCCAAGGCGTTCGGGGGTAGCAATGCCGATACGATGGGTCTGTTTGTGACGCCGGCGAGCCAGTACAACAAACTGCGTCAGATGATGGGTGAGGAGCCGGTGCACATCGGTCACGACCAGTATCTGCTCACGTGTGATATGGGCGGCGAGCTGGTCGACCTGTACACCAAGTATATGGCTGGTGGCCATGCCCTTACCTTGGGCGGGCATACGCTCAAGCCCGCAACCGATAAGTCGGACGAAGATGCGGCGGCCATCGTCAACTCGGCGATGGGCAGTAATCCGGGTACCGTCGTCGTTGCCGACGAGCTGTTGTCCCAACTTAATCTGCAGCCGTATTCCAGTAGCCTGCTCGTTAACTACAAACAGGGGATGGATACGACCGAGGCAGACGAGAGTATTAAATACACTGTGCTCGACAATCTGCTCGTTGACGGCAAGGAGCCGGGGTCGTGGGGAACCTTCATCACACGCTCCGAGATGTACACGCAAGCAGCGCAAATGAACGGTCTTATTAGCTACCTAGCCATCTACATCGGCTTTGTATTGGTTGTTGCGTGCGCGGCGATTCTATCGATCCAGCAACTCTCCAACGTGGCCGATGGCAGCCGCAGCTATCGTGTGCTGGCACAGATCGGCTGTGAGGACCGCCAGATTTGCCATTCGGTGATGGCGCAGCAAGCGGTATTCTTCCTGTTCCCGCTGGCAGTGGGCCTGGCGCACTCCTTTGTGGCACTTAAGGTGATTATCGAGCTGGTGAGCATATTCGGAAATATGAGCATCGGCGGCACCGTGGGCCTCACCTGTGCAATCTTCCTGGCAGCATACGGTGGCTACTTCCTGGTGACCTACCTTATGAGCACTGGCATGGTGCAAGCTGCCATCGCCACCCGCTACAGCGAGTAACAAGCGGGCAAAACCGTCGCAAAA
>JAHYYO010000008.1:0-58510 GCA_019424925.1 Collinsella sp. | reverse complement strand
ACTCCGGACGGGAATTCTGGGACACGGTTTTCAGAGGGTTATGGGCTGCGAACTAGATGGGGCTGTCATAAAACTCCAGTAAAAGGGGTCGGAAATAAAGGGCACTTCCAGCAATTTGTTTTAATGTGGGGGGGGGTACCATTATTTTAGTTCCGCAAAAAATCGATCCCTCTATGGGGAAGTTGCGTAGGGGGTTAGTCACAGATATTGGATAAAGCAGACCAATTTGGGGATAAATGACCACTTACGCCAAAATTAGTAGCATTTAGCGACAAAACATTGAAAAATGTGTAGCACATCGCTATGTTTTTATTACGAAAAGATTCCAAATTGGCTTATTTCGGACTCACTTTTCAAGCGCCTTGCGGTTCCTGTTGAAACTTGCTGACCTTTGGATGGGTCGAATAGGTCCTCAAGGGGGATGAATTATCACTTTGACGGCGCGTAGACTCAAACGATTTATTGCACTTTTGAGTAGCTTGGCGTTCGCGCTTGTCATAGCCCTTGCCGTTGTTTCTTTTGTTCCTCGTGCATTTGGATACATGCCCTTTGCTGTGCTCTCGGGCTCTATGGAACCCGAGCTTCCCGTTGGCTCCATGGTGTTTGTTCGCCAGGTTGAGCCAGTGGATATTGCCGTGGGTGACAATGCAACCTTTTACCGATCGGACGGTGCTGTGGTGACGCACCAGGTGTACGAGATCGACCCTGTGGCGCAGATGATCGGCACGCAGGGAATTGCGAACAAAAATGCAGACGGAAGCATCATGCACGATGCCGAGCAGACGCCTTTTTCGAGTGTTATCGGCACTGTTTCTTTTTGTGTCCCTTACCTGGGCTTCGTCAACGCATATTGCACGACGATGCCCGGTTTGCTTGTTGTGGTGGCCGTTCTGGCGCTGCTGATCGCGGCGTCGATAGTGCTCGATCGGATGGTTCCCGACGAGCCTGCGGGCAAGCATACCCGCGTGCATGCGAGGGAGCGGCGTTCATAGCGGCAGGGAAAAGCGTCGGCGGCGGTAGGGGCCGTTGCCGGGGAAAACGATTCTCGAAAGGAAGAGAACGATGGAAAACAAGAAGAAAAAGCGCTACGGCATCATTGCCGCCCTGTTGCTGTTGGTGCTGGCCGCCGGCGTGGGAACGTATGCATGGCTGTCGGCGACCCAAACCAAGGTGAATGAGTTCACGGTCGGCAGCATTGACAAGCCTGAAGTGAAGCCCGACCCTGATCAGCCGAACAAGCCCGGCACTGATCCCACGAACCCCTCAGTGGATGGTTATCTGTTCGAGACCAAATGGACCGATAAATCCAAGATGATTCCCGGCACCACCATCAATAAGAACCCCAACGTCGGCATCGGCAAGGATTCCGATAGCTCCTATGTGTTCATCTATGTGAAGAACGCAATTGTGAAGACAGACGCCGAAAACGCCCTTGCCAAGACCCCGTACTTCACCCTTAATTCCAACTGGAAACCGGTTGCTACTGACCAGGTGAAGACCAACGGTAACAATGACCAGTACGTGAGCGGTCTGTTCATGTATACCGCTGGTGGCACCAGCACTCCTGCAGAGCTTACTCCCGCTGATGGCAAGGCTGCTTACACCGGTGAGCTGTTCAGCACCGTGCATATCCCGGCTGGCATGAACAACGCGGATGTCGTTAAAGATAAAAAGCCCACTATGACAGTCTCCTGCTACATCTTCGGCGCCGACCAGAAGGGCAACGAGACTGACGCTGCCGCCAACGCCGTTGCTCAGGCCAAGGAATGGGCTAAGACTCAGGCTCAGGCTTAATCCCCCCACTGAGATCCCGGCCCGCTCCCCATCCCCATTTTCGGGCCGGGATCTCGGCTCCCCTTTAATCGACGACTGGCGAACGTAATGCTCAATAATCTTTCCGACAATCAGAAACGCACCTTGGCGCTTGCCGTGATGGCGCTGTTGGCCCTGGCGTGCCTGTGCGGCACGCTGGCTTTTACCGTTGATATGGTTCCGGCGAACAACGTTCTATCGTTTGGCAGCGTGAAGGTACGAGTCTGCGAATACACTCTCAACGAGCAGGGCGAGGAGATTCCGTTTGAGCCCAACGAGCACGGGGACTATCCCGACACCAAGGCCGGGGGCTCTGACATCAGCCGCATTGTGCGCGTGGAGAACGTCGGCGCGCAGCCTGAGTACGTTCGCGCGCGTCTGCGCATGACGTCAGTGGCGCCCGACGGTTCGAGAGCGGATGCCTCGGGCAGCGTTGCGTTTCATGTGAACGTGGGCGAGGGATCCCCGTGGATCGATGGCAGCGATGGGTGGTACTACTATCGCGGCTTGGCCGGACGTGGCGGCATGCTCGACCCCGGCGCCATGACGGAAAGCCTCATGGACTCGCTGCGCTTTGTGGGCGACTACCACGATGCCGCGCGCGGCGGCTCATTCAGGCTCGATATCGATGTTCAGGCCGTGCAGGCCAAAAACCAGCATGCAAGCGATACCGTCCTCGACGTGCTTGACGTCGTGGGCTGGCCGGAGGCGAACTAGCCTATGAAGATCAAGAACATAAACCGGGGCATGCTTAGCAGGCTGGTTGCCGTCGCAGCGATTGCCCTTTGCTGCGTTATGGCGCTGCCAACGGTGGTGCATGCCGAGGACGTGCCCGAGAACAAAAACGAATTCCACATCAAAAACGAGGCTGACTTTTTGTTGTGTGTGGCGCTGTCGCGCGAGCGCGATACGTCCGGCTGGCACGTTTATCTCGATAACGACATTGAGCTCGACAGCGACGACATGAAAGCGATCGTTGCAAACACCGTTAAGCATCTGTCGTTTGGCAACAAGGAGCATCCGTTTAAGGGCGTGTTCGATGGTCAAAACCACACCGTTGAGGGCCTGAACTACGATAAAGACGCTTTTGACCCCGAGCGCGATACGGGATTTTTTGCCGAGACCAACGGTGCCACCATCAAAAACTTCCTGGTCAAGGACGCCAACGTGTGGGCGGACTTCCGCGGTGGCATTATCGTGGGCAAGGCCGTCAATACGCGCTTCGAAAACGTTATGGTCATGGAGAGCACGCTGCACGTGACCTGCGCCAACAATGCTCTCAACCTCATTACCAACGCAGGCTTTGAGGGCGGTCTCATCGCCGGCGAGCTCGACGGCTGCACCCTCTACAACTGCGAGGTCCGTGGCGGCCGTGCCGTCAACAATGCGACCTCGGGCGTGCAGGCGCTCGGCGGTGAGGGTCTGTATATGGCGGCGTTTGCCGGCTACGTTAAGAAGTCGACTATCGAGTACTGCCGCGTGACGCCGACGCGTAAGGACGACGGCTCGATTGCCGAGAAGGGCATGACCGACGTCACCAATAAGTACGACGTGGCCATTGGCGCCCTGGGCGGCAACAACGTGTACGCCTCGGGTTTTGTGGGCTGCATGGCGGGCGAGGCCAAGATTATCGACTGCTTCTCGACGGCGCAGTGCTACAGCTATGCCGCGTCATATGTGGGCGTCGTCGCCGTGACGCGTGCGTGGACGGGTGGCTTGGCGGGTCGTATTCTAACCGAAAAGGGCAACGAGCTCGTTCGAAGCCATTTTGCGGGTGACTTGAGCTCGCGTCAGTACAATCCCATCGCCGTGATCCCCATCATCCAAAACGACGTGAACCTGGGCGGTATTGCTGCGCGCGCCAACAAGGGCGACGCCACGGTCACCGAATGCTACTTTAAGCCGAGTGTGAGCCTAAAAGGCAGCAGCCAGGGTACCGCGGCTAAGAAAAAGATCCCTTCGTTTGGCGGCGATGGTACCACCAAGGGCGACAGCTATGGTCCGTGGGACGACGAGCGCTACACCACGCGCGAGCTGTGGGAAGAGCACGACTACGACTTCTGTGCCGGCACCATGCGCTCGACTGCTAACGACGGGACCCTGGATGGCCCGCACCCCAATGAGTGGGCGATGGATTACAAGCTGAATATTCCTGTGCATGGCCAGAGCGTTAAGGCGACGATCGATTTTCCCGGTGCGGGTACCGCGACAATTACGGCAACCAAACTCGGTATTGATCAAGCGACCTCGGATCCGTACGCCTTTGCCGTGAGCGCCGTGCTGGCGGGAACGGCCCAGGGCTTGGCCCAGGGCGATACATCGGTGACGTTTAGGCAGGATACCTCCGCAAAGCCCAAGGGCTTGACCGATGCCAACGGCGGTTATCGCTTCATGGGCTGGTTCCGCGAGTCCGGAGTCAATGTGAACCGTATCGATGCCGATAACGCCTGGTTTAACGGCAAGACCGATGCCGATGCCGTTAAGGCTGGCAAGCAGGTCCAGAAGAACGAAGCGCACGAGATAACGTCGACCTATACCGCCGATAACGCGAAGGGGGCCGAGGCCTTTAAGGGCAACGACCTGTTTATTGCTTCGTACGAGGCGCAGGTACTGTTCTATAACGTCAAGGGCGAGACGCTCGCGTGGCAGAGCGGCGAGGAGCACGACAAGTCGACGGACTGGTACCGCTATGGCGTCGGTTTAACGCCGGCTGCCCCTGCGGACCGCGGCACTCTTTCTGCCAGCGCCACCTTTATCGGTTGGACGACGCAGCCGAGTGGCGAGGCCGGGATGCATGGCGGTTACGCGGCCATCACCTCGCCTAAGCTTGCCGAGCTAAAAAACGCCGGTGCGTTCTATCCTGCCGGCACCGAGATCACTGTGCTTGGCCCTACCGATTTTTATCCGGTGTACACCGACTATGTGTCGAACATCATGACGGTGTTTGAGGGCAATGAGCAGGATGCAACCGGCGATCAGACTCGGCGCGACGGTGTGGGCAAAACTGACGTTAAGGTTGAGACTGCAGAAGATGGCACAAGCGCGTATACCGTACAGGTGCTCGACGTATCCGGTAAAGCTATATCCGAGGAGGGCCAGCTGCCCGACGGCTATCGTTTCCTGGGTTGGTATGAAAACAAGCAGGCTGCCGATGGATCCCCGGTTGATGTTCGCGTGAGCCGCGATCCGAGCTACAAGCTTCCCGGCAACGTGGACCTGACCGTTCCGCATACCTATACCGCACGCTTTGAGTACCGTGTGGACTATTATGTCAAGTCGATGACGAACGAAGCCTATAAGGAATCCAGACTCCTCTGCTCTGTGTGGAGCGGGTACCAAACCTCGTTTAACGAGCAGGTCGGATCGAGCTACGTGCGAGAGAATATCGTGCACTGGGGTCCCGAGCACGTCGATCACGGACTGAAGGAAAACTATAAGGACGAATGCAATGAGGGGCGCTTTGGGGCAGAGACACTCATCGTGGCGCCTTTGAAGGCGTATTCGCATACGGTCAAAAACGATACAGGTGCGGATACCCGGAAAAACGTCATTGCCGATACGGATTTCCCGGGTTCGGGCACGCTGGATGACGAGTGGGTCGCAGGAGCGCTGAAGTTTTACTTTAGGCCGGCGAGCGAGCGATACCATTTAAATTTCTGGACCCTCGAGCGCCAAGGCGGATACTGGACCTGCGTGGGCAACCCCGTTCAGAGCGAGATTGGCATCGATTCGGAGTATTACATGCGCGCCATGGTGACGACAAGCGTCAGCTTTTATGGCAAGGACGATGTCTCGGCTAAGAGCGTCACGCGACGTTATGAGGCTCCGTTGCTGCTGGGCTCCGATAGCACCTACACCTATAAATATCCGTTTATCCATACCAATCAGACGGTAAACGACAAGCCCGAGGGCGGAAAGAAGGGCGACATCAATCCCAATCTGACACTCGAAGCCTCTCCGACCGATGCCGAGATGGCTGTGCCTGGTTATAAGTTCCTGGGCTGGATTTCGACCGCCGAGGTCCAGAAGGATTCTGCCGTCTGGAAATATATCTATGACGTTACTGGCGACCCCTATGTGACGAGTGACCCGGAGAAAGCGACGCCATACTTGGCGACCGACGCGTCCAAGGTTACCCAGTGGCAGGATGCCTATCCCGTATACGTAAAGTATGACGTTAACTACACCACCAACCTGCACCGCAAGGGCTTTGATGGAACGCCGGGCATCAATGTTCCGCGATTCGACATTACGCCCAAACTTGATCCCCAGCAGAACGGTGACGTGGTGGCTACGGTGAGCCCCGACATTACGACGACGGTGTATGCCGACGGTACTGGTGGCGCCTATCAGCTTAAGAAGCTCGAGATCGAGCTTCCCGACGGAACGGTAAAGAAGCTCGATCCGACGGGCGAAGGCGGCAATACCTATTCCTATACCGTGGAGCCGGGTAAACCCTATACGTTTGTGGCCTACTACACGCCCATTGCGGTGGTGTATCACCTGAACGACACCGATATCGATGGCAAGCTCGCGCAGGAGGGCAATACGCTCGGCAGCCTTAAGGATGGCATGCCGCTGCCGACGTATAACGTTGGCGACATCGATGCTGCAACGAACGCATACAATGCCTTCGTAGGCTGGACGGAAACTAAACCGGCATCCGGCGACGGTTATGTCGTTTGGTCGGACGGCCTCCCCATGGTGAATACAAACACTGTGGTTAACGCCCCCATGGAGCTGTACCCGGTCTACCGTGCCAGCGCGGTAATTGTCCAATCGAATATCGATGCCAATCTGGATAACCCCGATTCCGTGCGTTCTCTTTCGCGCACCGACTCTGGCGATCAAATTTCGCTGGAAGTAAGAGCTACAGCTGAGGTTGTCGGCAAGGATGGCACCAAGTACGACTTTGTCGGCTGGTCGCGTGACTATGAATCCGATAGTAAATACACTCTGATGACCGAAGACGATAAGTATCCCCTCGAGGGTAGTGAACCCTTTAAGGGCGCGACGTATACCGCGGTGTACAAGGTCACGCCGTATAAGGTGCGCTATCACAGCGTCGACGGGGCGGTCATCTTTACGGCGACGGTCGACTCGGGCGACGAGCGCGCGCAGGACGGTAAGCCTGGCTTTGTCTACACGGTCGATGTTCCCAAAATGGACGAGAGCGGCAACCCTGTCTACGACAACGACGGCAATCCTGTGATGGAGCAAAAATCCGTGGCGTACGACCCGGACGCCCACTCCAAGATCGTCGCGCTGCTCGATGAACAGGCTGCTGCCAATGGCGATAAGCGCGAGCTCTTCTTGGAGTGGCGATATGTGGGTGCCGATGGCACTGCAAAGTCTTGGGATGAGTTCAAGGGCGAGCCAGTCAAGGGTGACATGGACCTGTATCCTGTGACGTATCGCGTGGTTGCCAACGATACGTCTGATCCCGCGAGCCCCGTAACTATGACCGCGCAGCTTAAGTGGCTGCTCGATCCCGCTGCGGCCAACACCGTCGGTGACAGTGCCGACAATGCGCCGTTTAAGGTCTGCTTTGCCAAGCCGTTCATGGGGACGCAACTGACTGTTACGGTAACGCAGGCAAGCTACGGCCCTGGTGCAGAGGGCGTTTCTGCGGCGGAAAAGCCTGTGAACGGCAAGTTTGTCTCGCTCTACAGTCTGGGTTCGGGTGGCGGCTCGTTCGACCTGGTCAACCGCCTGGAGTCCAAGAAGACAGGCGAAGGCGAGCAAGGTCCCGGTAATGCCGTGTTCAAATTTGCCCAGACTCATGCGCTGACGATCGTTAAAAAGACTACCGACGCCAGCGCAATGGGGCAAACGTTCCGCTTTAAGGTAACGCGAAAGGCGTCGGAGGATTCTCCTGCCGAGACGCGCATGGTCGAGGTGAAAGTTAGCGAGAGGCGCGATGAAGACGGCGAGACCTGGTATGTCGGCAGCGTGCAATTTGCCGCGCCGACGGGCATCTATACCGTCGAGGAAGACACGAATTGGGCATGGCGCTACGAGGGCGAGCTGAGCACGCCGGGCAAGGCGCCCGGTAAATCTGCCGAGCTGACGATTTCGTCTGCTTCGAGCGCGGGCGATGCGGTGGTGACGTGCGTCAACACGCGCGCGAAGGACAAATGGGTCGATGGCGGTTCGCGGGCTAAGAACGTTTGGGAAAACGAGCAGCTGAAGAGGGAGGACTAGGATGACAAAGCGCAAACAGATTTTGGTCCTCCTCGCCGGCGTTCTCCTTTTGGCTGGCGTCGCCGGCACCTTTGCATGGCTTTCGGTTACGGGCGTGCTGGTCAACGAGTTTGGCTTCGGCTCGGTGACGCCTTCGGTGGACGAGACGCTCGACAATAATGTGAAGAGCGACGTTGCGGTTAAAAATAGCGGTTCAGCTCCGGCATACCTGCGCGTTGCGGTGGATATCTACTGGCAGGACAAGGATGGCGCACGCCTGTGGGATGAGCCGGTCGAGGGTACCGACTACGCCATTGTGTGGGGCGACGTGTCCAATGCCTCAACTACTGGCAGCGCCTCGTCTTGGGTTCGCTCGGCCGACGGGTTCTACTACTGGACGTCTCCCGTTGCGCCGCTCGGCAAGACGGGCGTGCTCATCAAGAGCGTGTCCGAGGAGAAGACGGATGGTAAGAACCTGGTCGTCGACATTTCGACCCAAGCTATTCAGTCTACGCCCGACGATGCAGTTAAAGAGGCATGGGGCTGTACGGTCGAGGATGGCGTGCTGGTGCCGCCGTATGGAGGTGCGTAAGTATGGCGTTCTCGATTCGCAAAGGTGTTGCGCGCTCCTTGCGTTGCGTGGTCGCGGCTATTCTCTGCATGGTCACGCTCGCCGTTCCTGCCCGTGCGTTTGCCGATACTCCCGCGATTGCCTATGACGGAAATGCGCGCCAGCTGACGGTCTCGGGGGCGACGGGCTCCTCGGGGGAGCCCGATCTGTTTCCCGCCTTTAAAGGTCTAATGCCCGGCGATGTGCGCGAGCAGCAGATTGAGGTTCGTGCCACTGGTGTAAAGTCCCAGGTACGCGTGTTTGTGCGGGCCGTTGTCGATCACGAGACGGCACACCTGCTGTCGCCCATTACCTTAACGGCGTCGGCGGGCGATGCGTCTGCAGGTTGGCTCCAGACGGGAACTCTGGGCAGTGTGTTCGCCTATCCCACGCAGGTCGCAACGTTTACGAGCGATGGCAGCACGGTGCTCAATTTGCAACTAAGTGTCCCGACGTCGGTGGGCAATGAGCTTGCCGACGCAAGCAAGACCATCCGCTGGGAAATCACCGCCGAGGACGATGGCGAGAAGATTCCCGTACAACCTGCTGACAGTAAGAGCCCCGGTCTGTTTGGCCTGGCGGCAACCGGCGACAGCACGCTCGCATGGCTTTTGATGCTGCTGACGCTTGCAATCATCGCTTTTATGGCCGCGCTGCTTTTGTCCCGGAGGGATAAGTACTAGGTCCATCCTCTAAACGCAACGCCCTCCCGGGCGGCGGGCACGAAGTTCCCTGCTCTACAGTCCTGCGCAAGACGAAGGCCACATTAAGTGGCCTTCTTTGCGTGCGGAACTCGCGATGAACTTCGAGCCCGCCGCCCGGGAGGGCGCCCCTTTATTGATGGAAGGCCTAATAAGCGGATATTCCATGCCCGGATGTATTCAGAACGGGACGGGCTTTCCGGATGGGCGGGGTTTCGGAAAGTGTGTCCCAGAATCGGCGCTCAGAGTGGTCCCCACTTTCCGGTTGATGTCTTGTCCGGAAACTATGTCCCGGAATTAAGGCTTGGAATGGGATGCACTTTCCGGTTGAGAGCCTTAGCGGAAAGTGCGACCCGGAATTTACTCTTGAAGTGGGATGCGCTTTCCCAACAGGCCCTCAAGCGGAAACTGCGTCCCATTCCGAAGGCAGATTCCGGGACACACTTTCCGAATACAAAGAAGGCCACTTAATGTGGCCTTCAACTTATATATGTTGCGGGTACCCCCATGACAAGCCGCGCTCCAACAACAAGGCGTCTGTCCGGGCGGAGGCATATAAGGTTCATCGCGAGTTCCGCACGCAAAGGGGGCCACTTAATGTGGCCCCCGTCTTGCGCAGGACTGTCCGAGCAGGGAACCTTATATGCCTCCGCCCGGACAGACGTTTCAGTTATGAACTCGCAGCTAGTCGCTACTTGATCTTGGTCGTACCCGGCGCCAGGTTGGGGTCGGTCTCGTTGGCCTCGGTCTGGAAGTGCTCGGTGTACACGTTCTTGCCGTCGCGGAACATCTCGTAGTACTGCATCTTGGCGTAATCCTCGCGTGCCTTGGTGGCGGCAGCGGCGGCGGCGTCGTCACCGGTGACGTTGGAGGAAAGCGCCCAGCGCAGGCTGGCGTCCTCGTAGCCCACGGAGTTGATGGCGGGCAGCGACTCGCGCAGCGTCATGTGCGCCTTCTGGTAGTCTGAGAGGGGTGCGCCGATCAATTGCATCAGCTGGGTGGACAGGTAGTTGGTGGACAGGTCGTCGACCTCACTCGTCTGGTTGCAACCGGCAACGTCGTAGTTGGCCCAGATGATGTAGTCGGTCTGCCACAGACGTTCCTGGTGCGTGGCATCATCCTCGCCGGTAAACCACTTATCGTTGAACTTGGACGGGAAGAACGGCTGATGGTCGCCCCAGAACACCACGACCACCTTACGGTCGAGCTTGCTCAGGGCGTTGAGGAAGTAGCGCAACGCCTGGTCGGACTGCTCGATGCACGAGACATACTCATCGACATCGGAGAGCGTACCGTCCTCGACGGTCTTAGCGTCCAGATCGGTCGTGTCGATATTCAGGTGCATCTGCTTGTCGACCGGCAGCAGGCCCGTGTCGTAGCCCGAGTGGTTCTGCATGGTCACGTCGAAGATGAACTGCGGGTCGGCGTTCTGGTCGAGCAGCTCAAGAATCTTGTCGTAGGTTGCCTGGTCGGTCACCATGCCGCGCAGGGTATCGGCGCCTTGGAAATCGTTGATGGACAGGAACTGGTCAAAGCCAAAGTCCTTGTAGACGTTCTCGCGGTTCCAGTTGGTCGCGTGGTTGGGGTGCATGGCCGTGGTGGAATAGCCGAGCGATTTGAACTGCTCTGCCAGATTCCCGGTCGTTTCCATGTTGTAGATGGTGTAGGGGTACACGCCCGAGCCCAGGTTGGCCATGGAGTTGCCGGTCATAAACTCAAACTCGGTATTGGCCGTGCCGCCGCCGTAGGCGCTCACGTAGAGCTTTCCGCGGCTGAGGCAGTTGGACAGGTTCTTAAAGTACTGCGGGCCCTCGTAGCCGGCGCGCATGTTCTGGTAGATGGACAGGTCCGAGAAGGTCTCGTTCATGATGGCGATGACCGTGGGCTTCTCGCTGTCGAATTGCTCCTTTGCGGCGACGCGCTCGTCGCTCTTGGCCGCGTCGGACTTGTCGTAGGCCTTGGCGTACTTTTTGAGCGTGGCCTTGGCATCGTCGACGGAGTAGTCGGCGGGTTTGGGCGGCTTGATGGACTGCGCCGCACTAATAAAGGCAGGCAGGTAGCCCTCGCGCCAGTAGCTCTCGAGCGGACGCCAGGTGTAGACGGTGATGCCGAGAGTGTTGTAGTAGTCGATGAGCGTGACATGCGCGGTCACACCGCCCAGGCATAGCACTGCCACGAGCAGGTTGGTGAGCAGTATGCGCTTGGCGCTGGCGGCACCCTTCTGACGGTGCGGTGCCACCAGGCCGGCGTACTCGCACAGCAGCATGGCGATGGCGGTAAAGCCCATGGACAGCACGCAGAACAGCGAGATCGAGAAGGTGTAGCCGTTGCCGGCGACCGCGGCGGCGGTGGAGATGGCCGAAAGGTCGCCCGGCTGGATGGGCATGGATTTAAACGTGATGACGAAGAACTCGGCAATGCCCAGGACAAAGAGGGCAAAGGCTAGGACGGCCGGTGCTGCGCCGTGGCGCTGGAACAGGAAGAACAGGCCGACCATGAGCACGGTGATGATGGCCCACTCGAGCAGGATGCACAGGGGGTAGACCCAGGTAAAGTCGTGGTTGGACGAGACCTCCATGCCCAGCAGCGCAAAGACGCCGGCGAGCAGCAGGCACAGGACGGCGGCGACGAGCGGTTTGCCCACAAAGGCGCCGCGCAGGCGGGCGAGCTTGCCAGTGGGGGCGGGAGCGTCGGCCGAGGCGAACGCAAAGACGCGCGGTGCGATGCGGTCGCGGGCGATGCTGGCCCAAGCGCATCCGGTGAGAATGGCGTTGGTCAGGATGAGCATCACAAAGGCGAGCGGCTCGTTTTGAGCGACGAGGCCAATGGCGCCCCAAATGGTCAAAAAGAGCTGGAACAGGCCGAAGGCGACGCTCCACCCAAGAGCGCTTTTGGCAACGGTGCCCGACTTTGCGCAAATGGCCTTGGCCTCGCGCAAGACAAGGTAGACGGTCGCCGCAAGACCGACGAGCGAGATGGCGGCAGCGAACATGCTGAGACTCCTCACAAACTAAAACCTACGAAAGCGGGGATTTACCCGATTGTTACCAAGATATGCGCAGCAATTGGTGGCTGCGTACACCAACCAGCCATATTAACGCGCGCGTGTGGCGGTGTGGCGCAATGTAGTGGCGACCTGCGCGATAATGGACGGGAATTACACGGAAACGTAAAGGCTTCTTAAAGAAATGGCGAGGGTAGGGCGATGAGCGAGCAGGTTTGCGAGGCGGACATGGGCGGCGACGGAGCTGCGGGCGTGGATACGTGCGGCTATCCGGTCGAGACCACGGGCAATGCTGTTTTGGACACGTTGGAGCACCGTTCCTCCACGCGTGCCTTTGCGCGCGATGACGACGGCCGTCCCGTGGCGGTGACCGACGAGCAGCGGGCGGCGATTCTGCATGCGGCGAGTCGCGCGCCATCGGCAGGCGCCATGATGATGTATTCCATTGTGAGCATTCGCGAGCAGGCCACGCTCGACCGCTTGGCCGATCTGTGCGACCATCAGCCCATGATCGCCAAGGCACCCTGGGCACTCATATTTGTGGTCGACTATGCCAAGTGGATTGATCTGTTTGAGCACGCGGGCTGCTTTGAGCCCGAGTTTGTCGAGCGCACGGGCAAGGCGCCCCGCCCCGCGCCGGGTTTGGGCGACTTTGCCATCGCGGCGCAGGATGCCGTGATCGCCGCTCAAAACGCCGTGGTTGCCGCCGAGGCCCTGGGGCTGGGGAGCTGCTACATCGGTGATATCGTCGAGAACGCCGAGGAAGTTGCCGCACTGCTGGACTTGCCTGCCTATACCATGCCGCTGTCGATGCTCATCATCGGCACGCCCCGTAAGGAGCGCCCGGCAATCGCGCATCCCGTGGTGAACCTGGTGCACGAGGAGCGTTATTGTCGCGCCGACGCCGCGACGATGGATGCGCAGGTGGCCGAGATGGATGCGATGTTTCGCCCGCACGCCCGCGAGGTGGGCGAGCGCGTCATCGACATCTACACCCGTAAGCACACGAGCCCCTTTATGGCCGAGATGAGCCGCTCTATGGAGTGGTGGTTCAAAAACTGGCTCGGAAAATGACGAATGTGACAAAGGGGGCGTCCCCTTGTCACATTCCATATCGCCGCGGTGGCCTAAAGGCCGCATAAATGTTTATCTAGCTGGGAAAACGGTGCCATTAAAATATGGGCTGATTACATATAATCCCGTCGAACGTTAAAATTGGGAGGAAACCGGCTTATGGAACAAAAGGCAAAGGAAGTAGCCTCGCACGCTGCGATTCCTGTGAGCATCTCGGCGATGCTCGTCACGCTGGGCGTGGTGTATGGCGATATCGGCACCAGCCCCATGTATGTAACCAAGGCGCTCGTTGCCGGCAACGGCGGCATCGGAAGCGTCACGCAGGAGTTCGTGCTCGGCGCGCTCTCCCTTGTTGTGTGGACGGTCACGCTGCTGACGACCGTCAAGTACGTGCTGATCTCGCTGCGCGCCGACAACCACGGCGAGGGCGGCATCTTTGCCCTGTACAGCCTGGTCAAGCGCTGCGGCAAGTGGCTCATCATCCCCGCCATGCTGGGCGGCGCGGCACTCCTCGCCGACGGCATCCTGACGCCTGCCGTTACCGTCACCACGGCCATCGAGGGCCTGCGCACCATCCCGGCGGTCCATGCCGTGCTCGGTGACGACCAGGGTCGTGTCGTCGCCATCACGCTTGCCATCATCATCGCGCTCTTCTTGGTGCAGCGCATCGGCACGGCCAAGATCGGTCACGCCTTCGGCCCCATCATGACGCTGTGGTTTTTGTTCCTGGGCGGCACGGGCCTGTTCTTTGTCTGCCAGTATCCCGCGGTGCTGCTGTGCCTCAACCCGTTGCGTGGCATCGCTTTTCTGCTGAGCCCCAACAACCATGCGGGCATCATGATTTTGGGCAGCTGCTTCCTCGCTACCACCGGTGCCGAGGCGCTCTATTCCGACATGGGCCATGTGGGCCGCGGCAACATCTATGCCACCTGGCCGTTCGTTAAGTGCTGCCTGCTGCTGTCCTACATGGGCCAGGGCGCGTGGCTTATCAACAACGCCGGCAACCCGGAGCTCATGGGTATCGCCGACCTCAACCCCTTCTACCAGATGCTCGCCCCGGGTCTGCGCCCCTTTGCCGTCGGCCTTTCCACCGTCGCGGCCATCATCGCCTCGCAGGCGCTCATCACCGGCGCATTCTCGCTGGTGTCCGAGGCCAGCCGCCTGGACCTCATGCCGCATATGCAGGTCTTCTATCCTGCCGAGACCAAGGGCCAGCTCTACATCCCCATGGTCAACAACGTCATGCTCGTGGGCTGCGTCGTCGTGGTGCTGCTGTTCCAGAACTCGGCGCACATGGAGGCCGCGTACGGCCTGGCCATTACCCTGACCATGATGTGCACGACAATGCTGCTCTTCTTCTATCTGCACGTGGAGCGCAATCTCAAGGTCGCGCCGTGGATCTTTGCCGCCTTCTTCCTTTTGCTCGAGGGCTTCTTCTTTGTGAGCTCGCTCACCAAGTTCTTCCACGGCGGCTATTTCACCATCCTCATGGCCGCGCTCATCATGGGTATCATGGTGTGCTGGTACAACGGTACGGCTGTTGAGCAGCGCCAGTTTACGCTGCTGCCGCTGCGCAGCTACCTGCCGCAGCTCAAGCGCCTGCGCGATGACGATCGCTACGAGCGCCTGAGCGACAACATCGTGTACCTGACCAAGGACACCCATACCGACTACATCGACCGCGACATCGTCTACTCGATTCTGGACAAGCATCCCAAGCGCGCTCGCGCCTGGTGGTTTGTGAATGTCGAGACCATGGACGAACCGCACACCTTTGCCTATTCGGTCGAGACGTTCGGCACCGACTACGTGTTCCGCGTGCATCTGTACCTGGGCTACAAGATCAACCAGCGCGTCAATGCCTATCTGCGTCAGGTCGTTCAGGACCTGGCTGCCACCGGCGAGCTGCCGCCGCAGACGCATGACTACTCGGTCTACAAGGATCCGGGTAACATCGGTACGTTCAAGTTCGTCCTGATCCGTAAGCTTCTGGCGCCCGAAAGCGACGTGGAGCCCAGCGAGCGCACGGCCATCACGCTCAAGTACATCATCCGCCGCGCCGCCGGCACGCCTGCGCGTTGGTACGGTCTGGAGAACTCCAACGTGAGCTTTGAGTACGTGCCGCTGTTCACCAAGTTCAAGGCCGTGAACAAGATGCAGCGCCTGGCTCCCAACGAGCGCCCGTAGTCGACGCTTGAGGTTTGGCTGCGAACGGGCAGGCTTGCAATGACAGTGATTGAGTCCTGGGAGGAAACCATGGATGCAAAGGTGCTTGACGGTTGCGATTTTGCGACCGAGCTGGTGCGTGAGGCGCGCGTCGATGCCGCTGAAGATCGGTTCTTTACGAATCGTGCCAACATGGATATGGCCGACCGCGTGATCTCGATCGTGGTGACGGTGCTTGTCGCGGCGTGCGTTTGCGCGTTGCTCGCGCACGTGCTGTTTGTCTAGCGACCGCCGGTCGTAGAAGGCTTTACACTTGGAACCACCACAAGGGAAACCACCACAAAGGTGCCTGTTCCTTTGTGGTGGTTTTTGTTTTTGAGAGAGGGGCGGGGCGCTGATGGACGTCCGTGCGGACGGCGATATTGCCGAGAACTTTTGGTGGCGGCGTACAACGCTGACGCGTCGCAGTCCTCTGTATGACGCCTGCGTATCGGCGGGGCTGCTAGCCGCGGCGACGATTGTGGGCGCGCTGCTCGACCATCCGGGGCTCGCGCCGAGCATCATGATCGTCTATGTGTTCGCCGTGCAGCTGTGCGCTTTCTTTACCTGGAGCCGCCTGTACTGCCTGCTGAGCTCGGCTGCCGCCGTGGCGCTCTACAACTTCTTGTTTGTCGACCCGCGCTACGCGCTGTCGTTTATCGACCGCGTCTATCCCGGCATGTTCTTCATTATGTTTGCGGTCTCGCTCGTATCGAGCTCGATCGCGCTGGCCCTGCGCCGCGCCTTGGCGCAGGCTGCCGCCAGCGACCGTCGCACGCAGATGGTGCTCGAGACCAACCGCATGCTGCAGCGGTGTGGCGATCAGCAACAGATTGTGCACGCTATGGCAACGCAGCTGGCGCGTCTTTCGGACTGTCCGGTCGTGTGGTATAGCGCCGATGCCGATAACGATGACCTGCTGCCGCGCACGACGTACACGGCCGTGGGCGATGCCGCGCCGGTACACCAGCTGGCGCCGCAGATGCCGCCGCGGCTCTCGGCGTCCGCCTATGTGGGAACGCCGCTCGATGCCACCTATGGCGCCTCGGCGTTCTACGGCATATACCTGACCGTGCGCTCGGGCGACACCATGGTGCGCGCGGGCGATCCCGCCTCGGTGGTGGGGGTGTTCGCCATTGTCGCCGAGCCCGATGCGCTGACGCCCGAGGAGCGGACGCTTGCCGATGCCATCGTGAGCGAAGGCGAGCTGGCGCTCGATCGCGCCCGCGCCATGGAGGCTCGCGAGGAAGCGGCGGTGCTCGCCAAAAACGAACAGCTGCGTGCCAACTTGCTGCGCTCCATCTCGCACGACCTGCGTACGCCGCTCACCAGTATTTCGGGTAATGCCGACGTGTTGCTCGACCAGGGCTCGACCGGCACGGCCGTGCTCGACGACCAGACACGCCGCGGCATGCTCCTATCCATTCGCTCGGACGCGCAATGGCTCAACGCCACTGTCGAGAATCTGCTCGCCATCACCAAGCTCGAGGGTGGCGGTATGCGCCTGTCGACCACGCTCGAGCTCATGGACGATATCGTCGAGGAGGCGCTGCGCCACGTGAACCCGGCCGTGCGCGAGCACGACCTTAAGGTGGTGGCGTGCGATGAGCCGGCGCTCGTCAACGTCGACGCGCGCCTGATGGTGCAGCTGGTGGTCAACCTGGTGAACAACGCCATTGCCTATACGCCCGCGGGCTCGCATATCGTAATCTCGATTGGCGTCCATGATGGATGCGTGGCGTGCTCGGTTGCTGATGATGGCCCGGGCATTGCGCCCGAGGACCGCGAGCGGATCTTTGAGTCGTTCTACACCGCCAACCATGGCCTGGCCGACAGCTGCCGCAGTGTGGGCTTGGGGCTTTCGCTCTGCCGCTCCATTGCGCTGGCACATGGCGGTAGCATAGAGGTTACCGCGGCGGACCCTCACGGTTCGGTCTTTACGATTGAGCTTCCCGCCGCCGACGTTTCGTTTGATAAGGAGTAGCGCTGTGCCGAACTCTGCCGTGAAACCGCTCATCTTGGTCGTTGAGGACGATCCCGCCGTCCGCAACCTTATCGTCGCCGCGCTCGAGGCGCACGGTTTGCGCCATATGGCTGTGGAGACCGCCCACGCCGCCATCGCCGCCGCTTCGTCGCAGGCGCCGAGCATTGTGCTGCTCGATCTGGGCCTGCCCGATATGGACGGCGTCAAGGTGGTGGAGTCGGTGCGCGCGTGGTCGGGCATGCCGATCATCGTGGTTTCGGCGCGCAGCGAGGACGCGGACAAGATCCGAGCGCTCGATGCCGGCGCCGATGACTACCTGACTAAGCCGTTTTCGGTCGAGGAGCTGCTCGCGCGCATTCGCACCACGCTCAGGCGCCTTTCGTATGCGCAGGCGGGCGGTGTTGTCTCCGAGGGCTCGTTCGATACCGGCGAGTTGCATATCGATTTTGATGCCGGCATCGCCACGATGGATGGCGAGGAGCTGCATCTGACGCCGATCGAGTATAAGTTGCTCTGCTTGCTGGCGCACAACGCCGACAAGGTGCTGACGCACCAATATATCCTGCACGAGATTTGGGGCACGGCGACCAAGAGCGATCTGGCGAGCCTGCGCGTCTTTATGGGCACGTTGCGTAAGAAGATCGAGTCCGACCCCGCGCATCCGCGCTATATCCAAACGCACGTGGGCATTGGCTATCGCCTGGTCACCCAAGGCTAGATCGCCAACCATCATCCCAATATGAGTTGCGGTGAAATACGGTCTAAATTTGCCTAATTCCAGGCAAAACAGTCCGTATTCCACCGCAACTTTGTTATTTGCCCTTGGGCTTGCTGGCGTAGAACTTCTTCTTTTTGGGCTTGCCGGCGGGGGAGGGCTTGCCGTCGCCGCGCGGCCCTCGGTCGCCGGCCTGCGCGTGCGCGGGTGCTGCTGCGCGAGGCTTGCGGGCCTCGGGGTTGCGTAGTTCCTCGACGCGCTCGGCAATTTCCTCGGCGCTAAAGCCGACCTCGGCCATGGCGTCCTCGATGGGCAGGCGGCGCACGATGTAGCAGTGGTGCACCTTCTGGTTGCGCGCGAAGTCCTCGGGGATGGTCTGCGCCGTAATGTCCTCCAGCACGACGCCCGCGCGCGCGAGCTTGCGCGTTTCGGGGCGGAAGCCGCGCAGGTTGCAGCTAAAGATGGCATGGCCGCCCTGCGCGAGCAGGCGCGATACGCCAGCCAAAAGCTCAACATGGTCGCGCTGGACATCCCAGGTGCGACGGCCCATCTTGGACGAGTTCGAGAACGTGGGCGGGTCGACAAAGATCAGGTCCCAGCGGTTGCGCGTCTGGCGCTGGTCGCGAATCCAAGCGAGCACGTCGTCGCGCACAAAATGATGCTGAGGCCCCACAAAGCCGTTCTGGCGCATGTTGCGCTCGGCCCAGTCCAGATAGGTATTGGAGAGGTCGACCGTCACGGTCTCCTCGACGCCGCCATCGGCCGCGTAGCAGGTGGCAGTGCCGGTGTAGGCAAACAGATTGAGGAAGCGGCGCGCCTGCTTGGCGTGCTCGCGCACCAGGTTGCGGGTGACGCGGTGGTCCAAGAAGATGCCGACGTCCAGGTAGTCGTCAAAGTTGACGGCAAAGGTGAGGCCGCCCTCTTCGATGAGCGGCAGGCGACGACGCGCGATATTGGCGCGCTCACCCGAGCCGCCCTTGCCGGCGCCCTGCTTGCCGTACTGCGAGCCGCCGCGCGAACGCATGCGGGCCTTGGCGTGCACATGCTCGGCGGGAACATCTAGGATGCGCGGCGCGATGGCCAGAATGTCGAGCATACGGGCCTGGGCCAGTGCGGGGTCGATGGTCTTGGGCGCGGCGTATTCGGCGATGACGAGCCAGCGGCCCGGCGTCTGCGGGCAACCCTCGTACAGGTCGATAGCGGCGGAGTAGTCGGGCAGGTCGGCATCGTAGACGCGGTAGCAGCTCACGCCCTCGCGCCTGGCCCACTTGCGGCGCAGACGGGCATTCTTGCGCAGGCGGTTGGCGAACTGCTCGGACTCGGGGATGAGCACGGGCAGCGGCTTGCCGTCGCCCAGGTCGAGCATGGCGGCAGGCTCGGGCATGGCGGAAGCGGCGGCTTCATCGTTGACTTCGTTGGCATCCGCAGCCTCGGCCTCGGCATCCGCACTGGTCGCAGCCTCAAACGCTGCGGCGGCGTGGTCGAGCGAAGGCCAGACTTCGACGGTCGCCTCTTCGTTGTTGGGCATGACGGCGATCGAGCGCTCGGGCTCGGTGTGGAGCGCGCGGGCCAGCAATCCGTCGCGGGTGAGCGCGGCGACCGGCGCCGCGGCAAGCTCGGGCGCGCGGCGCAACTCGCCGATGAGCGTCATGGTGTCATGCATGAGCGAAAGCGGTGTCTCGGTCGTATCCGCGACCACGGCGGCGCCGGCGACAGCGCCCGCGTGGTCCAGTACGGTGGCGGACTTGGCGGCGCAAAAATCGACAAAGCGCTTGTAGCCGGCACATTTAACCATGCGCTCAGCGGTTTTGCGGGCGGCGGGGTCAACATCCACGGCCACGATGCGCGCCTGGCGCTCGCGCGCTGCCGCCTCGCGCCCGCGCGCCTCGGCAAGCAGCTGCTCCCACAGGGCGGCATCGTGCAGCTGCCAGCCCTCAAAGCCCCAGCGCTCGCGTGCGGCGCCCGGGGCGCGGTCGGTCAGAATGTTCACGGCCTCCAGCAGCAGACCGCCGCCGGCGCACGAGGCATCGATCAGCGTGGGAAGGGCTTCGTTCTCGTAATCGTCGGCCGTCAGCTCGCGCTCGCATAGTGCGGTCCAGCCGACCTGCGCCAGCACCAGGGCGGCGTAGTCGGGGCGCAGCACGTGCGCGCCCTCGCCGGCGCGGGTCGCTGCGGGCGGTAGGCGTTTGAACAGCGGGTCGCCCGAAAGGTCCAGGCTGATGCTCGCGCGGCGCTGACGCAGCGAAAGCAGCAGGTGAACATCGGGATCGGCGGCGTCGACATCGGCGCGACGGCCCGTGGTTTCGGCCAAGCGGTCGCACAATGCGTCCTTGGCGCGCAGGGCCGAGAAGCGCGTGTTGCGCAGCTGCTCGGTCACGCCGCGGGCGGTAATGGCGATGGTGGCGCCGGGGCGGACGATGCTCTCCCAGGCGATGTCGTAAACGCTATCGTACAGTTCATCGGCATCCTGCGCCTCAAAGCGCCCGAGTACCACGAACACGCGGCTCGCCAGGCGCGACCACAGACAGGCGCGGTAGCCTTCTTCGAGCTCGCCCTCAAACGTAGCGCGGCCTTTCAGGCGGCGGACATGCGAAAGCCCGAGGCGTTTAAGCTCATCGGCGAGTGCGGACTCAAAGCCCTCGGGGCAGCTTGCGTAAAATTCCATGGGTGACCTCTCTGGTTGCGTCGCTCCATTATATGATGGATGCTTCGTTTGCCCTTATCCTCGAAAGGAACCCATATGATTGATGCGTGTCCCGAACCCGCTGTGCTCTTTTTTGACGTGGACGGCACGCTGACGTCGTTCGATCCCGACGATATGACCGATAAGGACTTTTCGGCGGTTCGCCCTTCGCAGACGGTGGTTGAGGCGTTCCATGCACTGCGCGATGCGGGGCACAAGGCGTTTATCTGCACGGGTCGTCCCCTGTGGCTCATCGCGGACAGTTTGCGTGCGCTCGACCCCGCGGGCGTCGTTGCCATGGCGGGGGCCACGCTCGAGGTCGAGGGCCGCGTGGCACACGAGGACTGCATTGACGAGGACATTGTTGAGGAGCTCGCGCGTCGCATTACTGTGGCGGGCGGCGAGGCGTTGTTCGAGACGAACGGTGCCACCTATTCACTTGAGCCAGTTGGTGTCGAACAGTCATTTCTGCTAGGCGCCGGCGTGGTGCATGGCGTTGATCAGATGCGCGTCGATGGGCATTTGCGCGTAGGCAAGGTGTGCATTAACGCGTGCGACCTAGCTCGCGTAGCCAACGACGATGGCTTTATCGAGCGCGAGTTTGAGCTGTGCAACACCGGTGGTCAGAATCGCGAGCTGAGCCCCAAGGGCATCGACAAGGGCGTGGGCGTGGCGCGAGCGCTGGAATACCTGGGTCGCACCGGCAACGCGCGCACCTTTGGCTTTGGCGATTCCGGCAACGATCTGGGTATGCTCGCCGCCGTCGAGACGGCTGTAGCCATGGGCAACGCCATGCCCGAGGTCAAGGCAGTCGCCGACTACGTGACCGACGATGTCGCACACGATGGCACCGTCACAGCGATGCAACATTTCGGCCTCATCTAATGAATCTCGCCTTCTGACGTTTGCTCAAACTGCGACTCTTTGCTTTTGCATGCTCAATCGATTTATCAATCCAAACACTGAGGTGTTTATACCGTTCGCCGAGAAGATAAAAACCCGCAGTTCACGCCTTGATAAACGTAGGTAAAGTGTTTAGCAGTTTATCGGCCGTATGCTAACGAAAGGAATCAGGCAGATGGCAATCAAGGTGTTCGCTGACGGTGCAAATCTCGAGGGCATGCTCGACATGTACGAGAACGGCAACGTTCAGGGTTTCACGACCAACCCGTCCCTTATGAAGAAGGGCGGCGTGACGGATTACCGCGCGTTTGCCAAGGAGGTCCTGGCCCACATCACCGATGTGTCCGTGTCGTTTGAGGTCTTTGCCGACGACGTCGAGACCATGGAGGTCGAGGCCCGCGAGATCGCTACCTGGGCCGAGAACGTCTACGTCAAGATTCCGTGCGTGACCACCAAGGGTGAGTCCACCGCCGAGCTGGTGCGCAAGCTTTCGGCCGACGGCATCAAGGTCAACGTCACCACCATCTTTACGCCTACGCAGGTCGACGAGATGGTTGAGGCCGTTGATGCCGAGACACCGTCCATCATCTCGCTCTTTGCCGGCCGCATCGCCGATACCGGCGTCGACCCCATTCCGTTTATGACGGAGTCGGTCAAGAAGGCCGCCGCCAAGCCCAACTGCGAGGTCCTGTGGGCATCCACGCGTGAGCTTATCAATATTTACCAGGCGGAAGGATGCGGTTGCCAGATCATCACGGTGCCCAACAGCATCCTGGCCAAGCGTAAGAACATCGGCCGTGACCCGTACGAGGTCTCGCTCGATACCGTGCGCGGTTTTGCCAAGGATATCGCCTCGCTCGGTTTCCATATCCTGCCGTAACGCGAACGCTGGCTACATCGCGGGTTGTTCGCCCCGGCCTTTCCTTTCCCTATCGCTCACGCGCTTCGCGAGGGTCGCGCTAGGCAAAGGAAAGGCCGGGGCTGCCGACACGAACTTGCCGGTAGGTTGGTGATAGGCTTCCATATCCTGCCGTGGACAAAGGTACCCCCGCCTGCGCCGTGCAAAATTGAGAGTATTCAGCAAGGTAAAGGCTTTTACCAGCTGGGTGAAGCATGGAACAGCCCCCGTTTTGGCTCTGATGACGCTAAAACGGGGGCTGTTTCTTGCTTTTTCGTCTCTGAGGGGCATCCGGAACGGTGGAATTTGCAGAATACTCGCGATTTTGCACGTCGCGAGAGGGGGGACCCTTGCTTTGGCGGTTTACTTCCCCTGCACCATGGTGAGGGAGATCTTCTTGCGGTCGCGATCGACCTTTTCAACCCACACCTTGACCGTGTCACCGACGCGCACCACGTCGCTGGGGTGCTTGACGAAGCGGTTGGCCAGCTTGGAGATGTGCACGAGGCCGTCCTGGTGCACGCCCACGTCGACGAAGGCGCCAAAGTCCACAACGTTGCGCACCGTGCCCTTGAGTTCCATGCCGGGCTCCAGGTCGTCGATCGAAAGCGCCGAGCGGCTAAAGACCACCTCGGGCGCGTCGTCGCGCGGGTCGCGGCCGGGCTTCTTGAGCTCGTTGACGATGTCGATGAGCGTTAAGGTGCCGCAGTCCAGGTCGCTTGCCAGCGCCGAGATGCTGCCCAGGCGGCGCTCGATATCGGGCACGCCGCCGCGGCTGAGCTCGCTTGCCGCAACGCCGGCGCGCTCCAGGACGGCCGTGGCCACCTCGTAGCTTTCGGGGTGGACGCTCGTCGCGTCGAGCGGGTTCTTACCGCCGCTGATGCGCAGGAAGCCCGCGGCGTTGAGGTATGCCTTGGGCCCCAGTTTGGGGACCTTCTTGAGCTGGCGGCGATCGGTAAAGGTGCCGTTTTCCTCGCGGTAGGCCACGATGTTCTTGGCCACGCTCGGCGTAATGCCCGATACGTATCCCAGCAGGCTTGCGCTCGCGGTGTTCACGTCGACGCCCACGCGGTTGACGACGTCCTCCACCACGTGGCCCAGGGTGAGCGAGAGCTCGGCCTGGTCAAGGTCGTGCTGGTATTGGCCCACGCCGATGGACTGGGGCGGAATCTTGACGAGCTCTGCCAACGGGTCCTGCAGGCGGCGGCCCAGGCTCATGGCGCCGCGCACGGTGACGTCCAGATCGGGATATTCCTGGCTGGCGAGCTCGGAAGCGGAGTACACCGACGCGCCGGCCTCGTTAACAATGGTGTATCGCAGCCCAGGCGCCTGCTCGGCAATGAACTCCGAGACGACTTCCTCGGTCTCGCGGCTGGCGGTGCCGTTGCCGATGACGATGGTGTTGACGCCGTCCTTTTTGACGAGGCGGGCGAGCTCGCGTTTGGTGCCGGCGACGTCATGGCGCGGCTTGGTGGGGTAGACCACGCCGTGGTCAAGTAGCTTGCCGGTCTCGTCCATGACGGCGACCTTGCAGCCGGTGCGGTAGCCCGGATCGAGCGCGAGTACGCGGGCGCCACGGACGGGGCGTGCCGAGAGCAGGCCTTCGAGATTCTTGGCAAAGACATTGATGGCCTCGGTTTGGGCGCGAACGGTGAGTTTGGCGCGGGCCTCGCGCTCCAGCGAGGGGGCCATGAGGCGCTTGTAACCGTCGGCGATGGCAGCATCGAAGATGGGGGCAAACACGCCCTGGCGTCGGGGCCAACGGCTGCCGAGGCGTGCCGTGGCGGCAGCGCCGTCGACGTTCACGCGCACGCGGAGCTTGCCCTCGCGCTCACCGCGGTCGATAGCCAGCACGCGGTGGTTAGGAATGCGGCGCAGCGGCTCGTCAAAGTTGTAGTAAGGCTCGTAGGGAGTCTTCTCCGCGGGGTCGGTCGCCTCGACGACGATATCGGCGGTGTTTTGCGTAAAGGCGCGCAGGTCGGCGACGTTCTCAGGGTCCTCGGCCACCGTCTCGGCAACGATGTCGGCGGCGCCGGCGAGCGCCTTCTCGGGCGTGTCGAAGCCGGCCTCCTCGTTGACGTATGCCGCGGCGGCGTCGAGTGCGCTGCCCTTGGCCGAGGCCTGCATGATGATCATGTTGGCGAGCGGCTCCAGGCCGGCCTCGCGGGCCTTCTGCGCGCGGGTCATGCGCTTTTTGCGGTAGGGCTTGTAGAGGTCCTCGACACGCTGGAGCTGCGTGGCCTCGCGGATCTGCTGCTCGAGCTCGGGCGTGAGCTTGCCCTGGGCGTCGATGAGCAGAATGACGTCCTCTTTGCGCTGCTCAAGATTGCGCAGGTAGGACAGGCGCTCGTCGAGCGCACGCAGGGCGACGTCGTCCATGCCGCCCGTGGCTTCCTTGCGGTAGCGCGAGATAAAGGGGATAGTGTTGCCCTCGTCGATGAGCTTGACGGCTGCCTCGATGTTGTCAGCCTTAAGGTTGAGCTCGCGGGCGAGCTGGGCGATAAGATCCATGGGACTCCTTGCGTTTGAGGTGCGTTTGCAGCGCGGAGCTACCAAGGATACCACCTGCCACTTCGCTCAAAAAAGACCGTTTTGGCGCGGAACCACGAAAGCGGCCTATCTACTACGTTTGAACCGTGTGGGTCGACCATCCCCTGGTTTTCCGAAAATGCGCAACCCGTCTACCTGCGGTTTTTATTTCGCGAAATTCGGTATGGATGAGGGTGATTGGTTAAACGTAGTAGATAGGCACATTTCGTGGCGAACGAATCAAGCTGAGGTGCAAAAAGTCCCCCGTCCCAGAAAAATCATTGGCAACGTAGCAAAATGCCCCGCGGGCAGGAGGCTGCTCGCGGGGCAAAGAAGAGGGGCTTATTTGTGGCGGACCGAGGGACTCGGCATGGGGTTTCTGCCGCGGCCGCTCTCAAGGCATTACAGCTCGACGAGCTGGCCGGTCTCGGCGGCCTCCTTGATGGCGTTGAGAAGCGTGAGCGTCTTGACGTTGTCGGCGGGGGTCACGACGGGCTTGACCTCGCGGCGGACGACCTTCACAAAGTGCTTGAGCTGCATCTTGTGCGGCAGCGCCGGGTCGACGGCCGGAATCTCCATCTGCAGCGGCTTGTGCCAGTTGGAGGCGCCGTCGTAGGAGAACTGGTGCAGGCGGGGCAGCGAAAGGGCGCCCAAGGTTCCGCCGATAAAGTAGGCGTCAGCGTCGAAGGGGCGATACTGCGGATCCTCGCGAGCGGTTGCCTCCCAGTTCCAGGGGCTGGCGGTGGCGTCGGAGATGGTCATGCTTGCGAGCGCGCCATCGGCAAAACGGACGTTGACCACGGCGGAGTCCTCGGTCTCAAAACCGCGGGCGGCGCTGGACTGCATGCCCTGGACGGCAACGGGCTCGCCCAGCAGGTAGCGGAGCAGGTCGACGTCGTGCACCAGGTTGACCAGGATCGGGCCGGCACCCTTCTTGCGGCGCCACTCGACATCGAAGTACTCGTCATTCTTATAGATCATATAGTGGAAGCTCGACACGGTGAGCTTGCCCAGCTCGCCGGACTCGATGATCTCCTTGGCCTTGTTGACGAAGGGGTTGTGGCGACGGTGCTGACCCACGAGCACGGGCACGCCGGCGGTCTCGGCCTCGGCGGCGAAGGCCTGGGCATCCTCGAGGTCGTTGGAGATCGGCTTTTCGACCAGCGGCACGATGTTGCGCTTGATGGCCTCGCGGGCAACGCCCAGGTGCAGGTTGTTGGGGGTGGCGATAATGACGGCCTCGGGCTTGACCTCGTCCATCATCTGGGCGGGATCGGTATAAAACGGCACGCCGGCGGCCTCGGCCGTGGCGCGGGCGCCCTCAAAGGCGTCAGCGATGGCGACGAGCTCGGCCTCGGGCTCCTCGGTGACAAAGCGGATGTGGTTGCGGCCCATGGCGCCGGCGCCGATAACGGCAATGCGGACGGGGTTGAGCTCAGACATTTCGACTCCTTAATACTGGTGACCGGTGAAATGCGACAAAGGGACAGTCCCTTTGTCGCATCGGTAAAACTAGGCGGACTTCTTCTTGCTGTCGGAGACCATCATGTAGACGGTGAGCACGACGGCGATGGCGGCGATCACAATGGCGCCGTAGAAGGACTGCTGGTAGGCGGCGCTGCCGGCCTCGGCGTGATACAGCACGGCGGTGATGGGCTGGCTGATCCAGGTGGAGGCGGCGTAACCCAAAAACATGATGCCGTAGTTGACGCCGATGTTGCTGGTACCGAAGGCGCCACCGGTGAGCGGCGGGTAGATGACGAGCAGGGCGCCAAAGCTAAAGCCGAGCAGGGCGAGCGCCACAAAGAACATGCTCTGCGTAAAGCTCATCGACATGATAACGAGCGCGACGATGGTGACGACAAGGCTGATGAGCAGCGACTTGTAGGCGCCGAGCTTGTCGATGATCTGGCCAAAGGACAGACGACCGACCAGGTTGGCGCAGGTGTTGACGGAGACGACCACGCCGCCGAGGGCGACAGCTGCGGCGCTCGTGGGGTCGGCGAAGAGCTGGACGGCGGCGATGGAGGCAACCTTGCCCACGAGCAGGGTGCCTGCAGTGGCGGCAAAGGCGAAGGTGACGATGAGGACCCAGAAGCGCGGGGTCTTGACCATCTCGCCCGGGGTGAGGTCACCGAAGGTGCCGGCGTGTGCGCCGCCCTTGGGGGCCTCGAAGCCCTCGGGCAGCCAGCCGGCCTCGGGGGCCTTCAGGAACAGGGCGGAGGCGGCGATCATCACAAAGAAGATGACGCCGAGTGCCTTGAGGGCGCCAAAGATGCCCAGGCTCGGGATGAGCAGCGAGGCGAGCACCGGGGACAGCACGGCGGGGCCGGCGGTCGAAGCGGCCAGGGTGATGCCGGAGGCGAGGCCCTTCTTGTCGATGAACCACTTTTGGCCGGTGGTGAGCGCGGGGTTGTAGCCCAGGCCGTTGCCGATGGCGGCGACGAGCGAGAACCACAGGTAGAACTGCCACGGCTCGGTGACGGTGCCGGACATGAACCAGCCCACGCCGTAGCACACGGCGGCGGCGATCACGACGTTGCGGGGGCCGATCTTGTCGGAGATACGGCCGGCGAAGATGCCCGTCACGGCCATGATGGTCTGGAAGACCGGGAAAGCCCAGGTAAGAGCGCTGGACCACTCGGGGTAGACCGCGAGCAGGTTTTTGCTTACGACGGAATACAGTGCGATGGAACTGATGAAGAACATGGTGACGCACGCGGCGGAAAGCACGACGGCGCGACCCTTGTTGGAGTTGGTGGAAGCCATGGGACTCTTTCTAATCGATGCGGGGGGAGGGGAGGGGCAAACGCCGCTGAGGTGCTTGCCCCGCGCCCCTTTCTACCGGGCTTGTTTACTGGTCAGTCGGCTTTGCGACGCCGGACTCGTCGGACCAAAGCTCGACACCCTTGTTCTTAAGGTAGTTGTCGGCGTATGCGCGACGGCCGCCGGGCTTGGCGGTGAGGTCGCCCATCATATTGGAGAAGCCGCCGTCGACCTTGATGGCGTCGCCGGTGGTAAAGTCCGAGCGCGTGGACGCCAGGAACATGACGGCGTTGGCGATATCGCTGACCTCGCCGATGCGGCGCGTGGCGATCAGGCGGCTGCGGCTCTTCTCGACCTCGGGGTCGGCGTAGAAGTTGGCCGACATCGGGGTCTTAACGAAGCAGGGCTCGACGCAGTTGGAGCGCACGCCGTAGGGGCCCCACTCGGCGGCGAGCATCTTGGACATCATGTTGACGCCGGCCTTGGTGGAGCTGTACACGCCCGAGAACGTCTCGGGGGAGTGGCTGGCGACGGTGGAGATGTGCACCAGGCGGCCCTGGCCGGCCTTGATCATCTCGCGACCAAAGCGCTGCGAGGTGATGAAGTAGCCGGTGAGGTTGACGTTGAGTACCTGCTCCCAGTCGCTCAGCGGCAGGTCCTCCATAGCGGCGAAGCGCAGGATGCCGGCGGTGTTGACGAGAACGTCGACGCGGCCGAAGTCGGCGATGGTGGCATCGACGGCGGCCTGAACCTCGTCCTCGTCGGTGGCGTTCATCTTGTAGCCCTCGGCGTGGATGCCAAACTCGGCGGCGAGGTCGGCGGCTGCGGCCTTGACCTTTTCCTCGTCCAGATCGAGCAGGACGACGTTGGCGCCGTTGCGGGCGAACTCGCGGCAAATCTCGACGCCCATGCCGCCGAGTGCGCCGGTCACGGCGCAGACATCGCCCTCGAGCTTAAGCCAATTGCTCATAGGAACTTCCCTTCTTGTGCCTCCCAGTGGGTCGCTCCCATTAACCGACCCACGTGGTTTTCGCTGGTTATCGTATGCTTTGCATTTGCGCAGGTGAATTGCATATTTGTTAGAATGGCGTTAACCATAGGTTTACACTGTGCGATGCAGTTTATGCTCAATTGAGCGCATGACCTGCGAAAACAACCTCCTATGGCACCATGTGACCACGGGCGCGAAAACGGGAGATTGACGTGTACGATCGACGACTTGACGCTATTTCGGCCGCTGCGGAGCTGGGAAGTTTCTCGCGTGCGGCGGCACAATTGCGCGTGTCGACTCCGGCGCTCGTCAAGCAGGTGTCGGGCTTCGAGGCCGAGTTCGGCATCACGCTGTTCGAACGCTCGCACTCGGGCGTCAAAGTGACGCCGGCCGGCGCACTGCTGGTGGACGACGCGCGCTCGATCATGCGGCAGTCCGAGGACGCGCTGCGCCGTGCCCGACGCGCGGCGGGCGATGGCGGTGCCGTGCGCCTGGGCGTGTCGATGATGTGCCCGGGGCGCCATACACTCGCGCTATGGCCGCAGCTGCACGACATGGAACCGCGTTTGCGTTTTGAGATTGTGCCGGTGGGGGACCTTTACGATGAGCACGAGACCGTTATGCGCAGTCTGGGACGCGAGGTCGACGTGGTGCAGTCGAGTTTTTCGACCCCGCGCTGGGGAGACGCCTGCCAAAAGCTTCGCATCGTTACCGTGCCGTTTTATATCGACGTGCCGCGCACAAGCCGACTCGCGCGCAAGACGCGCATCACGGTTGCCGACCTGGAGGGTATGCGCCTGCGCGTGCTTCGTCACGGCAACGACGCCATGGACAGCCTGCGTATCGATCTTTTGGCCGACGGCGGCGTGGACGTGATCGACGTGGACAGCTTTGACTTTGCGCTTTTTAACGAGGCGGAGGAAAAGGGCGACGCGGTGCTCACCTGCGGAGCGTGGTCGGGCGTGCACCCGGCCTTTGTGGGCGTACCGTTTTTGTGCGGCCGCGAGGTGCCGGTCTATTTGCACTACCCGCTCGAGCCCACCCTCCAAGTCCAAAAATTCGTCAACGCCATTGCCCAACTCCTCAAGTAGCTCACACAAAACGAGGCCCTGGCCAAACGGCCAGGGCCTCACTAACCTTTATTCCGTTTTAAACGACGGGCTGATCACGCGTAGGAGGGTGCCCCGTGGACGGCGGTGTATTTCCTCCGCGCGCAGTTTCGCAGCGCAGCGAGAATGATTGAGCACGGAGGAGTTACCCCGCCGCCCCGGGGAACCCTCCGTCAGTAATCGTTCCTACTCCAGCTCAAACGCACCCGTGTAGAGCTGGTAGTAATACCCGCGCTTGGCGATCAGTTCGTCGTGGTTGCCGCGCTCGATGATGCGGCCGTGGTCCAGGCAGATGATTGCGTCGGAGTTGCGCACGGTGGAGAGGCGGTGCGCGATGACAAACGTCGTGCGGCCTTCCATGAGCTTGTCCATGCCGGCTTGCACGATGGCCTCGGTGCGGGTATCGATGCTCGACGTGGCCTCGTCCAGAATCATTGCCGGCGGATCGGCGACGGCGGCGCGGGCGATCGAAATCAGCTGGCGCTGGCCCTGCGACAGCTGGGCGCCGTTGCCGGTGAGCATGGTGTCGTAGCCGTCGGGCAGGCGGGTGATAAAGTCGTCCGCGCCCGCGAGCTTGGCCGCCGCGATGCACTCCTCGTCGGTGGCATCCAGGTTGCCGTAGCGGATGTTATCCATCACGGTGCCGGTGAACAGGTTCACGTCCTGCAGCACGACGCCCAGGCTTCGGCGCAGGTCGGCCTTGCGGATCTTGTTGACGTTGATGCCGTCGTAGCGGATCTTGCCGTCGGCGATGTCGTAGAAGCGGTTGATGAGGTTGGTGATGGTCGTCTTGCCGGCTCCGGTGGCGCCGACAAACGCGACCTTCTGGCCCGGCTTGGCAAACACGGACACGCCGTGCAGCACCTCGTGGTCGGGCGTGTAGCCAAAGTCGACGTTGTCCATGACCAGGTCGCCACGCAGCGGCACGTACTCGATCTCGCCGGTTGCGCGGTGCGGATGTTTCCACGCCCACATGCCGGTGTGGTGGTCAGCCTCCTCGAGCTGCCAGGTATCGGGGTTGACCTGCGCGTTGACGAGCGTCACATAGCCTTCGTCGGCCTCGGGCTTCTCGTCGATGAGTTCAAAGATACGGTCGGCGCCGGCGAGGCCCATGACCACGGCGTTGATCTGCTGCGAGATTTGGCCGATCTGTCCGCAGAACTGCTTGGTCATGTTGAGGAACGGCACCACGACGGCGATGGACAGCGCCATGCCCGAGATGCTCAGGTTGGGCACGCCCAGCGCCAGGAAAATGCCGCCGGCAAGGGCCACCAGCACGTAGAGCAGGTTGCCCAGGTTCATAAGGATGGGCATGAGGATGTTGGCGTACATGTTGGCCTTCTGTGAGACCTCGAAGAGCTTTTCGTTGCGCTCGTCAAAATCGGCCTCGGCGGCAGACTCGTGGCAGAACGCCTTGACGACCTTCTGACCGTTCATGACTTCCTCGATATGGCCCTCGACCACGCCGAGCTCGGTCTGCTGCGCAATGAAGAAGCGCGCGGAATTGGAGCCGAGCAGCTTGGTCATAAAGGTCATAAAGGCGACGCCGGCGATGATGACCAGGCACATCCACACGCTGTAGTACAGCATGATAAAGAACACCGTGACGATGATGATGATCGTCATGAGCAGGTTGGGCAGCGACTGACTGATCATCTGGCGCAGCGTATCGATGTCGTTGGTGTAGTGGCTCATGATATCGCCGCGCTGGTGCGTGTCGAAGTAGCGGATCGGCAGGTCCTGCATGCGGTTGAACATCATCTCGCGCAGCTTCTCGAGCGAGCCCTGCGTGACGATAGCCATGGCGCGGTTCCAGAAGAGCGAGGACAGGACACCGACGCCGTAGATGCAGGCGAGGGTGGTCACGAGCTGCAGAATCTTGGGCTGTGCGGCTTCCCAATCGCCCGACTGCCACGATTCGCTAATAATCTGCAGGGCGCTCTGCAGGAAGGTCGCGCCGATGGAGTTGATGATGGCGCAGAGCACCACGCCGGCGACGACAAGGGGCAAAAGCACGGGATAGAAGTCAAAGAGCGTCTTGATGAGGCGCGACATGGTGCCGCCCTTGCGGTTGAGCGCGCGCTCGGCGGTCGTTGCCTTACTCATGTGCCTCGCCTCCTTCCTGGGTCTGAGCTTGCGTTGCGGATGCCTCGGTGTCGGCCTCGACGGCCCCTTCGCCCTCGGCAGACATCTTGTTTTGCGAGGTAAAGGTCTCTCGGTAGATCTCGCTCGTCTTGAGCAGCTCTTCGTGGTTGCCGATCTGTGCGATGCGGCCGCCCTCCATGACAATGATGCGGTCTGCGTCCTGCACGGAGCTGATGCGCTGGGCGATGATGAGCTTGGTCGTGTTGGGCAGATAGCTTGCCAGGCCTGCGCGAATCTTGGCGTCAGTCTTGGTGTCGACGGCGCTGGTGGAGTCGTCCAGGATCAAGATCTTGGGGCGACGCAACAGGGCGCGTGCAATGCACAGGCGCTGCTTCTGACCGCCCGAAACATTAGAGCCGCCCTGTTCGATCCAGGTGTCGTAGCCCTTGGGGAAACCGTCGACAAACTCGTCGGCGCAGGCCAGATGCGCTGCCTCGCGGACTTCCTCGTCGGTGGCGTTCGGGTCGCCCCAACGCAGGTTCTCGGCGATGGTGCCGCTAAACAGCACGTTTTTCTGCAGCACCATGGCGACCTGGTGACGCAGCGCGTCCAGGTCGTAGTCGCGCACGTCCACGCCGCCCACGCGCACAGCGCCTTCGGTGGTGTCGTACAGGCGGGCGATGAGGTTAACGAGCGTGGACTTGGCCGAGCCGGTGCCGCCGATGATGCCGATGGTCTCGCCGCTCGTAATGTGCAGGTCGATATCGTCGAGCGCCTGGCGCTTCGCATGCTTGGAATACTTAAAGCTCACGTGGTCAAAGTCGATGGAACCGTCGGCAACCTCGAGCACGGGCTCGGCGGGATCGGCGATCGTGGGCTCGGCGGCCAGCACCTCGGCAATGCGGTGTGCCGATTCGTCGGCCATGGTCACCATGACAAAGATCATCGACAGCTGCATCAGGCTCATGAGAATCTGGAAACCATAGGTAAAGGTCGAGGAGAGCTGGCCCACGTCGAACAGCGTGCCCTGGCTCGTGATGATGAGCTTGGAGCCCAGGTAGATGATGACGACAAACGCGCCGTTGACGCAGATGTTCATCATGGGGTTGTTAAAGGCGAGCAGCTTCTCGGCGCGGGTGAAGTCCATCTGGACGTCGCGCGCGGCGGTCGCGAACTTCTCCTTCTCAAAGTCTTCGCGCACATAGCTCTTGACCACGCGCATGCCGGTGACGTTTTCCTCAACGGACTCGTTAAGGGCATCATACTTGTGGAACACGCGCGAGAAGATGGGGCGCACCTTAAAGATGATAAAGAACAGTCCAAAGCCCAGCAGCGGAATTATGACCAGGTAGACCATGGCGACGCTGCCGCCCATGATAAACGCCATGGTAAAGGCGAAGATCAATACCAGCGGCGCGCGCACGGCGATACGGATGATCATCATAAAGGCCTGCTGCACGTTGTTGATATCGGTGGTCAGGCGCGTGACGAGCGAGGAGCTCGAGAACTCATCGATGTTGGCAAAGCTGAACGTCTGGATCTTGTAGAACAGGTCGTGACGCAGGTTCTTGGCGAATCCGCAGCTCGCATGGCTGCAGGTGACACCAGCCGCGGCGCCAAAAGCAAGCGACGTCAGCGCGATGAGCACCAAAAAGCCTGCGGTGGGAAGCATCTCGGCTACGGTGGCGCCGTCTTTGATAGCGTCGATCAGGTTGGCGGTGATAAATGGAATCAGCATCTCGCAGAGCACCTCGCCAAGCACGAGCAGCGGCGTGGCAACAGTGACTTTCATATAGTCGCGGATGCTTCCCATGAGGGTTTTAATCATCCAGTTCCTCCCAGGTTACGCGGATTTTATCGAGCATTTCGGCGAGGTCCTCGCGCTCGTCGTGGGTGAGCGCGCTAAAGGCCTGCTCTCTAAAGCGAATGCGGGCCGCCTGCTCTACGCGGGCCTTTTCCCATCCCGCTTCGGTCAGGCGAATGGTGAGCTGCCGCCGGTCTTTGGGATTGCGGCTGCGCTCGATAAGGCCGGCGCATTCGATCTTGGAGAGAATCTCGGAAAGCGAACCGGGCTTAAGATCAAAGTGCAGGCCTAGTTCCTGCTGTGACATCTCGCCGTTTGGCTGCTTGGCGAGCAAGCAGACGATGGGGGCCTTTCCCGAGGCGCCGCCGCCGTGAAAGTGCAGAAAGTGGCCGCAGAAGCCCAGCCCGTTTAGGATGTGCTTGGCGAGCGCGTCTGATTGGGACTGTGCCGCGGGCGCATCTGCGGGTTCATGGGGGTCGCCGCCCGGCGTGTGGGGGCAGAGGCCGATGTGGTCATCGCACATGGTGTCGCTCCTTTCTTTAGTTAGGTAGTGCAATTGTTTTGTGCCTAACTAATTTAGGAGTGCAAGAAATAAATGTCAAGGTACCAAACTTATTAAGTTACGGCGTTTTACCAAACGCCGTAACCGCTCGATGCTGCAAACGCTCCTAAGCGGCAATCTGATCCCTTGGGGACGAAGGAAAAGGTATCGTTTTGGGCTGCGATGATGCCTTTCGAAGCGGCCTTGCCAAAAACCATGCCTAATTACTACGATGAATCCAGCATCGCTGACCACAACAGCTATTTCTGAAAAAACGCAAGCTATCTACCTGCGGTTTTGTTGGAGAGAAATTCGTTGTGGTTGGAGGCGGGCGGTTAAACGTAGTAAATAGGCATAGTTTTGAAATGGCGCTATATGAGTAGCATCAACTAGGCCGCTATGGAGCAAACAGCCCCCATTTCCGAAACCTTTCCGCAACAATTTGCCCTTCGTACCGCTCGCCTCCGCCCACAACGCCTCCTGCGCTACACTTAGTCGCACTGTGGCGCTGCTGCGCTGTGCCCGAAACAAGGGAGACCCTCATGAAGAACACTCAGCTGCTGCTGATTAACGATATGTGCGGTTACGGCAAGGTCGCGCTTTCCGCCATGCTGCCGGTGCTGTCGCACATGGGCTACCGTATCCATAACCTACCGACGGCGCTCGTTTCCGACACGCTCAACTACCCCAAGTTCTACATCCACGACACCACGGAGTACGTGCGTCAGAGTCTTGCCATCTGGGAGGAGCTCGGCTTTGAGTTCGACGCCATCTCGACCGGCTTTATCGTGACCGAGGAAGAGACGCGCATCATCTCGGACTTTTGCCACCGCCGCGCGCAAAAGGGCACCAAGGTGTTCGTCGACCCCATCATGGGCGACAACGGCAAGCTCTATGCGGGCGTGCCCGAGTCCACGATTGGCCTTATGCGGCATCTTCTGGAGTGCGCAGGCTACGCGGTGCCTAACTATACCGAGGCGTGCCTGCTTGCCGATAGGCCTATTGCCGAGGAAATTACGCCCGATGAGGGCCGCGCCCTTGTGGACGCCGTGCGCGAGCTGGGTGCCAAGTCGGTGGTCATTACGAGCGCCGTGGTCAATGGCACGAACGCGGTTATCGGTTACGACCATGTAGCGGGGGAGTACTTTATGATTCCCTTTGAGCTCATTCCGGTCTATTTCCCGGGCACGGGCGACACGTTCTCGGCGGTGCTCGTCGGCCGCGTTATGGCAGGTTGGAGTCTGCAGCGCGCGACGTCCGATGCCATGCGTGTGGTGGCTGAGCTTATCGAGCGCAATGCCGACCAGGAGGACAAGTCGGCCGGCCTTCCCATCGAAGCCTGCCTGGATGTGATTGACCATGAGTAACGCTGGCGAGGGCGGCGCCAAGCCTGCGGGCGGGGGCAAGCCGCTCGGCGCGCCGCGGGGCAAACGTCCGCGTATCCGCGTGAGCTGCGTGGACCAGCTGGGAACGTGCCGCTGCCATCATGGTCACAAGCCGGGCGACGTTTTTGACTTCGACCGAGACCGCGGCAAGATGTGCGCCATGGCCTGCCATGTGGGCTTTCCCTATATCGATATCCTGCGCTATGGCGGAACCGTGCCTGGCAACGAGCCCGGCACGGCAAAGTTCTGCTGTCCCGAGGTCGACACGTTGAACGTCTGGCTTGCCGAGATCGTCGACGAATAGCCGGATGTGACAAAGGGGCGGGCCCTTTGTCGCATCCGCCGATGGTGCCCCTTCTTTTTTGCCTATAATCCTAAATCTCTGCATTTCATCCGATATTAGGTTCTAAAAACTCTGCATTTCATCGATAATCAAGCATATAAACCTTGCATTTCATTTGATGACACTGAGGGGAGAGCCTATGCTGCGTAGGAAAATAGCGGCAGAGCTGGAGCGTTGGCTGAAGTCTGCCGAGCAAAAGGCCTTATTCATTACGGGTTCTCGCCAGATCGGCAAAAGTTATTCGATTCGCGCATTTGGCAAAGCCAGCCATGCAACCTACATCGAACTCAACCTCATGGAAAATCGCCAGGCAAAAGATGCTCTTCTCGAGGCACGGGATGCCGACGATTTCATCAGCAGGGTGACGCTTCTCTCGGGAAAGCCGATAGCACCGGGCAAAACGCTCGTGTTTATCGATGAGGTCCAAGAGGCCCCCGACATCATGACGATGGCAAAGTTCCTTGTTGAGGACGGGAGGTGCCGCTGGGCGTTTTCGGGGTCAATGCTCGGGACCCAGTTCAAGGTCGTTAGGTCCTATCCCGTGGGATATGTTCACGAGCTTAGGATGTTCCCGCTCGATTTTGAGGAGTTTTGCTGGGCGATCGGGGTGAGCGAGGGGGCTCGCCAAACGATACGCGACGCGTGTATCAGCGAGAAGCCCATTCCTGATTACATTCATGACGCGATGATGGCAAACTTCAGGACCTATACCGTTGTCGGTGGAATGCCAGAGGTCGTGCAGCGTTTCCTTGACACGCGGGGCGACCTTGCCTCTGTTCGTCAGCTACAGTCAGAGCTCAACGAACAGTACCGGCGGGATATCTCCAAGTATGCAAGCGGGCGAGCCCTTCAGGTGCAGAGCATTTACGATCAGCTCCCTATTATGCTCGAGGGCGAAAACAAACGCTTCGTGCTCAATTCCATTGACCTCAAGGCGCATTACGACAAGTACCAGCGAGATTTTGTCTTGCTTGTCGATGCCGGCGTTGCTCTCAAGGCGGATATCGTAACCGAGCCAAAGTCGCCCCTGCTCAAGACGGCACGGCCATCGCAGTTCAAGCTATACCAATCGGATACGGGCATGTTGATGGCGCGCTACCCCGTTGGCGTCGCCCAGGCGGCGTATCTTGATAGCAAGGAACCCAATCTGGGCGGTATTTACGAAAACGTGGTGGCCCAGCAGCTGACTGCCCAAAATCGCCAGCTTTACTACTATCAGACAAAGAAGCGCGGCGAAGTGGACTTTGTGGTCGACGGACCGGATGGAACGGCTGTTCCGATCGAGGTTAAATCGGGTTCCTATTACCACGCGCACGCCGCGCTCGGTCATGTGCTTGATACGGCCGAATATGGCGTAAGGCTTGGGATTGTTTTCTCGAGAGGCAACGTTGAACGCAGCGGAGCTGTTCTTTATTTGCCGCTATATGCGACCTGGGCCCTTTCGGATGTTTTGGGTGACTCCTGTGCCGAGGGGATAAAGCTGGAGGTCAAGCCGGTCTAGGGACAGTCCCCGATGCGACAAAGGGATAGTGCCTTTGTCGCATCCGCTATCCGAGATAATGAGCGTGGATTTTCTCCCGTCTAGAGCGCACTTGAATGCTCAAAGTGGGAGAAAATCCACGCTCGATCTGTATGCCGATGACGCGGCTCGCGAGGTTCGTGCGCCCGCGAACCTACATCTGCTCGAGCATGGCAGTGCAGCCGGCGAGCACATCGCGGTAGGTGGCATCGAAGTTGCCGGTGTACCAGGGATCGGCCACGTCGCCGGGGCGCTCGGTCCAATCGAGCAAGCGCGTAATCTTGCCGTCGGGGTCGTCGCCAAAGATGCGACGCAGACCGCGCGCGTTCTCAGCATCCATATAAACAATGCGATCCCAGTTGCCATACTCTGCGCGCCGCACCTGACGTGCGCGATGTGCGACGACGGGAATCCCAACCTCGCGTAGCTTGGCAACGGTACCGTGATGTGGCGGGTTGCCGATCTCCTCGGTCGAGGTCGCGGCGGAATCGATGACAAACTCGTCCGCGCGTCCGGCGCGGTGCACCAGCTCGGTAAACACCGACTCAGCCATCGTCGAGCGGCAGATATTTCCATAGCAGATAAAAAGAATGCGTTGCATAGAACGATACCTTTCATATAGAAGGCTGCTAAAGAGTCGAAGCCGGGCGCATGCAGAGTTTTATTTCTTGGCCAGTTTGAAGTAACGCTCAAATATCAATTCGAAAACGTAATAGAACATCAATCGACTGTCGAGGTCCATGCTGCCCAAGCGGATTTCTTTTTGCACGGTGTAGATAGGGTAGTCGGCTAGTTTCGAGAGAGAATTTCGAGAAAAGCCGGTGAGTGTGACGACCTTGCATCCGCGCGTTTTGGCTATCGATGTGGCGTCAATAGACACCTGCGTCTCGCCGCTTACGGAAACGCTGAAGACCAGGTCGTTTTTGCCGAGGAGCTCTGCGTAATGCCTCATGACATGACGTTCACTGAGCGTATCGGTGTTCTTGCCCATTATTTTGAGCTTTTCAGCCATCTCGAGGCACGGGTATTTCGAAAAGCCCGAGCAGAAGAACACGATATGCGAGGCATCCTGGATAAGACTCACAACCGAATCGATGACCCTGTCGTTAAGCAGATCTTTGGTCTGTACGAGCTGGGTATCAAGAGGAAGTGCCTCGATAGTGAATCGATTGCGGTCGAGCGAGGCGGAATACGATTGTTTGAGCTCCGTAAACCCCGAGAAGCCAAGCTTATGGGCAAGCCTGACGATTGTATTGGGAGCGACGAAGAACCGTTCAGCAACGCTCTTAAGCGTGACATCGTCAATATCATCACGCAGCTCGATGATGTAGCGCATGATCTCGCTTTCGAGATCGTTGAGCTTGCTCTCGCCAGCTCGCACATGATCATAAAAAGATTCTTGATCTTTCATAAGATGTTTCAGCCCCTCGCATCTCGCCGTACATATGGTACCGCTTTGTGTAGCCAGGTGAGAAATCGGTAGTCGGTCAAGATTGCCTATTGCCCATGAACTGGGCAAACGCGCGTGTCTGCCTACACATATCTGTGTCGTGAGCGAAATCATGTGTCCCCGTTTCGCATTGGCCCACACGGGGATTCGCAAATGACCTTATGTCGCAAAATATCAATCGAAACGAAGCAAGCCGAGGACAACCGCGGAGCCCAAGGTCTTCGAGAACACCGATCAGCCAACCCTGGAGGGACGGAACATGAAGGATAAGCTCAATATTGTGATCGTTGGCGGCGGCTCCACGTGGTGCCCTGGCATTCTTAAAGCCCTGACCAAGCACATGGACATTCTGCCGCTGAACCGCGTGATGCTCTATGACATCGATGCCGAGCGTCAGCGTCCGATCGGCGAGTTTGGCAAGATCCTCTTCGCCGAGGAGGAGCCCGGTGTGGAGTTCGGTTACACCACCGATAAGGACGAGGCTTACACCGACGTCGACTTTGTGCTCTGCCAGATTCGTACCGGCGGCTACGAGATGCGTAGCAAGGACGAGAAGATTCCGCTGCATATGGGAATCATCGGCCAGGAAACGGTGGGCCCTGGCGGCATGGCTTACGGTATGCGCTCCATGCATGACATGGTTGAGATCGTCAACGACGTTCGCGCTCATAGCCCGGAGGCGTGGATTATCAACTACACCAACCCGGCTGCTATTGTGGCATATGGTCTCGAGCGCGTCCTGCCCGACGAGCATCGCGTCCTCAACATCTGCGATCAGCCCGTCAACCTCATGCGCTCTTACGGTCGCCTGCTCGGTCGCGATATGAGCAAGACGGAGCCCGTGTACTTTGGCCTCAATCACTTCGGTTGGTTCAAGCACATCTACGATGAAGAGGGCCATGACCTCGTCCCGCAGATTAAGGAGTACACGGAGAAGAACGGCTTCCTTCCTGCCGATGCCGAGCAGCGTGACCAGTCCTGGCTTGATACCTACGCCATGGTCAAGGACATGCTCGAGGACTTCCCCGACTATCTGCCCAACACTTATCTGCAGTACTATCTGTATCCCGAGTACAAGGTCGCTCACCTCGACCCCGACTACACTCGCTCCGACGAGGTTATCAACGGTCGTGAGAAGCGCGTGTTCGCCGAGTGCGAGCGTGTTGCCAAAATCGGCACCGCAAAGAACTCCTCGGTTGTGCAGAACGATGCTCATGGCGATATGATCGTGGAAATCACCTCGGCCATTTATCGCAACACCAACAAGACCTTCATTGTCATCGTGCCCAACAACGGCATTATCGAGGGTATGCCCGATGACGCCATGGTCGAGGTCGCGGCAAGCGTGGGCGCCAATGGCCCGCAGCCCTATGCTGTTGGCAAGATCGGTACCTTCTATCGCGGCCTTATGGAGAATCAGTACGCCTATGAGCGCCTGACTGTTGAGGCTTGGATGGAGGGTTCCTACGAGAAGGCTCTGCAGGCACTCACGCTTAATCGTCTGGTCGGTGACGCCAAGAAGGCTCGCAAAGTGCTCGACAAGCTCATCGAGGCCAATAAGGATTACTGGCCGGAGCTTAAGTAGCTAGTTCCATAGCGCTTGATAACTGTTATGGGGCGTGTGGGCTGTAGAGCTGCACGCCCCGTTTCTTTAAGAGGGGTATCCCATGAACAAAGATGAGCTGCTGGCAAAGTTCCAGCGCCTGGGCAAAGTCCTCATGACGCCCGTGCTGATTCTGCCAATTGCCGGCATCCTTCAGGGCTTTGGTAATGCCTTTACCAGCCCCACCCTTACGGCAGCTGTTCCCTGGCTTGCTGCTCCGGGCTTTGCGATCTTCTTTTCGATTCTCAAGGCCGCTGCCAGCATCGTTATGAACAACATCCCGGTTATCTTCTCGATTTGTCTCGCCTATGGCTTCGCCAAGTCCGAGAAGGCTACCGCGGCGCTTTGTGGCTTTTTGGGCTACATGTGCATGAACTCCGTGATGGGCACGTTCCTTACGGCGACTGGCGTTATCGATCCCGCGAATCTTACGACGGGCCAGAGCACGATCCTCGGCATCACCACGCTCGACACCGGCGTTATCGGCGGTCTTCTGGTAGGCGCAATCGTCGCATGGTTGCATAACCGTTACTACAAGATTGAGCTGCCTGCCGTGTTCTCCATCTTCAACGGCACGCGCTTTATCCCGGCGGTGACGCTGCTCTCATGCAGCATCCTCGCATTGGTCATGTCCTTTGTTTTCCCGTTTATTCAGAACGCTCTCGGTGCGCTGTCCGAGTTCATCAAGACTACGGGTGCCTTTGGTGCATTTGTCTACGGCGCCGGCGAGCGCATGCTCCTGCCTTTTGGTCTGCATCACTTTGTCTATTTGCCGTTCTTCTTCACGTCGCTCGGTGGCGTCGAGACCATCGACGGTCAGACTGTTCAGGGCGCTATCAATATCTACAACGCGATCCTGGGCTCTCCCAGCACGCCGTTTAACATCGAGGTCAGCCGTTTTGTCATGAACGGCAAGGTTATCTTCGCCATGTTCGGCCTGCCCGGAGCTGCACTCGCCTTCTACAAGACGGCGCTTCCCAAGAACAAGAAGAAGACCGCAGCACTCATGATTGCCATTGTGGTGCCCTGTATCCTTTCCGGCATCACCGAGCCGCTCGAGTATTCCTTCCTGTTTATCGCGCCCATCCTCTACGTGTTCCACGCTCTCATGGCTGGTCTTGCCTATGCGCTGACCTATATCCTGCAGTTCAACGTGGCCGGTTCCGCGTCCTTCGGCGGTCCGCTCTTGTCGTTGATCTTTAACGGCATTATGGGTGCAGCCAAGGGCTCCAACTGGCAGGTTATCCTGTTCCTCGGCCCCATCTACTTCGTGGTGTACTACTTCGTCTTCAAGTTCATCATTCTTAAGAAGGACCTTAAGACCCCCGGCCGCGAGGAAGAGTCCGACGACGAGGCCGAAAAGGCTCCCAAGACCGTGATCAGCGACCTCATTCCCGCCATCGTTGAGGCAGTGGGCGGCGACAACAATATTAAGTCTGTCGAGGCCTGCTTCACCCGTCTGCGCATCCAGCTCAATGACTGTGACAAGGTGGTTGACGACGCCGAGTTTACCGAAAAGCTCGAAGCACGTGGCATCGTCCATGTTAACGGCGGCGTGCAGATTGTCTACGGCAACATGGCATCTAACTACGCAACTCAGATGCGCGAGCTGCTGGGCATGGAGTAAACGCCCCACATATCTATAAAATCCGGTATAAAAGGCGGCGGCAGACAATGCGTCTGCCGCCGCCTTTGAGGTGCCCCGCGCACTTTTCGTGTACTTCGGATACACGAAAACTGGAAAATCGTGCATTCGAAGTACATGAGATCGAACCACAGCTAAAGGAGCTGGCTTAGCCTGTCGTCAGGTAAGCGTCGCGACTGGAACGATAGACGTTTTAGAGGGAACCTCGCTCTACGCCCTCGCCCGCTTGCGCTCCCAGCGAGCCAACTTAATCGTCACCAGCGTGAGCATCCAGGCCACAAGCGAGAATGCGGCACCCACTGCGCCCACGTACGCAATGCCAATGCTGCTTACCACGGCGCCGCCCACTGCGGTGCCAAACGAGATGCCGACGTTAAACGCCATGGGCTCAACCGAACTTGCGAGTACCATCGACTTGGGATGGCGGCTGCGTGCCACGTCCATAAAGTGCGTGATGCATGAGACCGAGAACAGGTACATGAGCATCGCCAGGCTAAAGACAAAGACCAGCGCGAGCGGCATAGTGCCGCCCACAGCAAACAACCCGAGTAACGCCACAGCCTGCAGCACAAACGTCACAAGCAGCGCCTTCATGCCAAAGCGCGCATCAATCCATCCGCCCAGGATGTTCGAGATTAGGCAGAACACGCCGTAGGCCATGAGCGTGGTGCTGGCTTCGACCGTGCCCATGCCCAGCACCTGCTCAAGATAAGGCGTCACGTAGCCGTAGAACACATAGACCGAGCCCACGCCAAACAAAAAGATGAGCATGCCGGTGATGATGCTCGGCTCGCGTAGCAGACCCGCCTGCTCGCGGAAGGTAGCGGGCTCATCGGTCTGACCGGCGCGCGGCATAAACGCCACGAGCGCTCCGCAGATCAGAACGGCAAAGGCAAGCGTGCCGTACATGGCGACGTGCCAATCGAGCGTGTCGGCTACAAACTTGCCGATCGAAGTGACAAAGACCATTGCCACGGAAAACGCACCATATACCACCGAGATGGCAAGCGAAGTTTGCTGTGGGGACAGAAGCTCGGGGATGTACGTCACGCCCACGGCGAGCAGCGCACCCGAGACGGAGCCCAGGATGATGCGCGAGATAAACAGCACCTGGAAGTTGGGCGCTAACGCCATGACCAGATTGCCGAGCACAAAGATAATGCTGTAGCACACGAGCAGCTGGTAACGACGGAAGCGCCCTGTGCTGAGCGCAAGCGCCGGCGTCGCGATGGCGTAGACCAGTGCAAAAACGCTGATGAGCTGGCCCGCAGTGGCAAGCGATATGCCGAGTTCCGTCGCCAAGTCGCTTTCGATGCCGATGACCACGAACTCGGAGCAGCCGAGCGAGAATCCCAACAGCACGAGCAGCGCCAGGCAGAGCTTGGTGCGCGCGGGGGAGAGCGCGGCGGCGGTTGGCTTACTTTTAGGCGTGGTTGCGGCGGTCAAGGTTGTCACTCCAATGTCGCATGAATGAGCGGGATTCACTTCCTGCAACTCTAACAGAATGTGACAAAGGGGCAGTTCCTTTGTCACATGGAGAGCTTGCCTGTATAGTCGCAATACAGGCGAAGATGGTCTCAGGTACATCGCGGGCGACAGGAGATCCCATGGGTATGCACACGACAAAGGTTGCAGCGGGCGAGGGCAAGTTTGCGCTCGAGGCCCAGCTGACGGTGACGCCGCGAGGCATGGCGGTGTACGCCTGCTCGCCGGAGTTCGCGCACCTGGGCGCCACGGCGCAGGCCATTCCGCGTCCCGAGCCCGGCCGTACGGCGACGGTGAGCATCCTGGCCGTTCCGTGCCATCGAGACGAGATCCCGGCGCACGATATCGCGGCGGCGCTGGCCACGCGCTTTGGCGTGCCGGTCGTTGCAAGCACGGGTTTTCATGTTGAACAGGCGAGCGGGAACGACCTGCAGCGCGTGCTCGACACCACCAAGGAGCTCATCGCTGCGCTCGAGGAAGCCGCCGCCCGCATTCTGCGCGCCGGCTGGGATGAGGGCGGCGCGGGTGCCGAGGTCGTGGCGGTCGATGCCGCGACCGGCGAGGCGCTCGGCCCCGTCGATCGCATCGAGGCCCATACCGGCGAGGGCATCCTGCACCAGGCATTTTTGACACTTCTGGTCGAGGGCCAGGGCGAGGGCGCGCGCCTGCTGCTCTGCCGCCGCAGCCCGCTCAAGCGCCTGTGGGGCGGCGTGCTCGCCGATGCTTGCGCGGGCCATCCGCTGCCGGGCGAGGACGTTGCCGCCGCGACGGCGCGCCGCATCAACGAAGAGCTCGGCATCATACGCAAGCCTGACCAGCTCAGGCACCTCGGCCACGTGGTGTATCGCGAGGACCACGGCGACGGCCGTTGCGAGTGCGAATGGTGCGAGGTCTACCTTGCCCACGTTGAGCCGGGTGAGCTGCATATCAACCAAAAGGAGATCTCGGAAGTGCGCCGCGTGGCCCCGTCCGAGCTCAAAGGCTACCTGCAGGGTCGCCCCGAGCAGCTGGCCCCCTGGCTCCGCGAGGCTCTGGAGGTCCCCTCCATCCGCGCAGCCCTCGCTATGTGAAAAAAGACAGTCCCTTTGCCACATCCAAACCGTCACAACATTCGATGAAAATCTCGAAATCGAGGAAAAGCGTCGAATGTTGTGACGGTTTTTGTCCAGAGGATCGCTTCCCATCCAAAAAAACCCGCTTGACTGTATTGCAACAACACAGCGCAACGTAAGGGGTGTCCGATAACGGGCGCCCCTTTTTAAGCGGCAACGTGGCTGCGAATCCGAAGCGCCCTCAACAAGAAAGGTGGGGAGATGGAAGCGGAAAAGAAGGCGTTTAAGATCACCAAGCGCGAAATTGGCTTTGTGCTGGGTATCGTTGTCTTTTTGCTGGTGAAGTTTCTTCCTTTGGCGGAGCTGAGCTCGACGGTCGAGCTCACGGTCGGTGGCCAGACCTGTCTGGCACTGACGCTCGCCACGGTGGTGTTCTGGGCATGTGGCGTGGCGCAGCCGGGCTTTGTGGGCCTGCTCTACTGCGCGCTGCTCGTTTTGTTCAAGGTGTGCGTGGACGACACGGGCGCCGCGAGCATCTCGGCGACGGTCGCCTCTACGTTTAGCTCGTGGACCAAGGCCACCATGTGGCTGGTCATCGGCGCCTATCTCATTGCCAGCGCGGTCAAGGAGTCGGGCCTGGGCGAGCGCATCGCCTATGCGTTCATGCTCAAGTTCGTGCGCGACGCCAAGTCGCTCATCATCTCGATCTTCGCGCTCACCTTTGTGCTGTCGCTGCTGATCCCGCATCCGTTCCCCCGCGCCTTCCTCATCCTCGCCGTCGTCTCGGTCATCGCCGAGTCCGCCGGCTACGGTGACGACGACAAGGGTAAGCTCGGCTTCCTCGTGTTTGCCGCTGCTGCCCCGGGCTCCATGTTCTTCCTGACGGGCGACTCCACACTCAACCCGCTCGTTGCGCAGTACAGCGCCGAGGCCGGCGGCATGAGCCCGTCCTTCGTCGACTGGTTCCTGTACATGAGCGTGCCCATGCTGGTCGCGCTGCTGTGCACCCTGTTCCTGGGCCTCTTCCTCTTTAAGCCCAGCAAGGAGCTCGTCTACGATCGCGAGCAGATCGTGGCCAAGCAGGCTGCGCTCGGCAAGCTCTCCGTCAAGGAGATCCGCACCATCGTGTGGCTTATCATCGCCATCGCGCTGTGGCTCACCGTCTCGGGCGATTACATCGGCTGGGTCACCCTGGCCATCGGCGTCTGCCTCGCCATGCCCGTCATCGGCGAGGTCCTCACCCCCGCCAGCTGGAATGCTGTCGACATCAAGTCCCTCATGTTCCTGACGGCCGCCATGGCCGTGGGCTCCGTGGGCGGTGCCACCGGTATGAACGCCTGGATCGCCGACGTCGTGCTTCCCAGCTCCGTGCCCGAGAACATCTTCCTGTTCGCCCTGCTTGTCGCTGCGCTTTCCATGATCATCCACATGTTCATGGGCTCGGTCATGGCCGTGCTCGGCGTGTGCGTGCCGGCGTTCATAAGCTTTGCGGCCGGCTCCAGCGTAAGCCCGCTCGCTGTGGCGCTCATCGTCTTCACGTCCATCAACATCCACTACATCCTGCCGTTCCATAACCTGCCGATCCTTATCGGCGAGGGCAAGGACGCCGGCGGCTACACCTCCAAAGAAGCCATGCGCACGGGCATTCCCCTCACCGCGGTCGTCTTTATCGTCGTGCTGGTCGAGGCCGCCTGGTTCCATCTCTTTGGCCTGATGTAAGCGGCCGAGCGCTTGGGCTGTAAACAGCCGAGTGCTCGAACTTCGAGTGCCCGAGCGCCCCATCCATGAGCGCCATGGCCCCACTACGTTCCCCAGCCCGGCGGCACTCCCGCCGTCGGGCACTCTCCCGAAAGGAGCACGCTATGTCCACTACCGATGCTTCCCAGATCCACGACCTGCGCTCCGCACTCGACTTTTTGCGCGAGATGCCGGGCCAGCTGCTCGAGACCGACACCCAGGTCGACCCGGACGCCGAGGTCTCGGGCGTCTATCGCCACGTCGGCGCCGGCGGCACCGTTATGCGTCCGACCAAAGAGGGTCCGGCGATGGTCTTCAACAACGTAAAGGGCTTTGACGATGCCAAGGTCTGCATCGGCATGCTTGCCAGCCGCAAGCGCGTTGCCGCCCTGCTCGACCTGGACGAGGAGCACCTGGGTCTCGAGATCGGCAAGCGCTTCGAGAACCTGATCGCGCCCAAGCAGATCGCCGAGGGCGCGCACATCGACTGCCAGGAGGTCGTGTACAAGGCGACCGACGAGGGCTTTGACCTGCGCAAGATCGTTCCCGCTCCCACCAACACGCCCGTCGACGGCGGTCCCTATATCACCATGGGCCTCGCTTACGGCACGAGCCCCGACGGCTCCCAGTCCGACGTGACCATCCACCGCTTCTCCTGCGTCGACAAGGACAAGCTCGCCATGTGGATTACTCCCGGCAGCCGTCACCTGGGCGCGTTCTTTGACGAGTACTGCCAGCGCGGCGAAGACATGCCCATCTCCATCTCCATCGGCCTGGACCCCGCCGTGTACATGTGCTGCGGCTTCGAGGCTCCCACCACGCCGCTCGGCTTCAACGAGCTGCAGATCGCCGGCGCCCTGCGCGGCCATGCCGTCGAGCTCGCCGACTGCGTCACCGTTCCGCAGAAGTGCATCGCCAATGCCGAGTACGTGCTCGAGGGCTACCTCATGCATGACGAGACCATCAACGAGGACGTCAACGGTCACGGCTACGCCATGCCCGAGTTCCCCGGCTACACCGGTGGCGCCAAGGTCTGCCCGGTGATCAAGATTACCGCCGTCACCACGCGCACCAACCCCATCATGGAGAGCTGCATCGGCCCTTCGCACGAGCACGTTTCCATGGCCGGTATCCCCACCGAGGCTTCCATCTACAAGATGGTCGAGACCGCTATCCCGGGTCGCCTGCTCAACGTCCACGCTGCTCCCTGCGGCGGCGGCAAGTTCGTTGCCATCATGCAGTTCAAGAAGTCGAGCAAAAATGACGAGGGCCGTCAACGCAACGCCGCCATGCTCGCCTTCTCGGCATTCTCCGAGCTCAAGCATGTGATTCTGGTCGACGAGGATGTCGATATCTTCGATATGAGCGACGTGATGTGGGCGATGACCACGCGCTTCCAGGCCGACGTGGACCTTATCACCATCCCCGGTTGCCACTGCCACGTGCTCGACCCGTCCAACGACCCCGCGTTCGATCCGTCGATTCGCGAGCACGGCATCGCCTGCAAGGCCATCTTCGACTGCACGGTCCCGTTCAACCTTAAGAAGAACTTCATCCGCTCGCAGTTCATGGAGATCGACAAGGACAAGTGGGCTAGGGAGATTGCGGCGTTTTAACAAACGCCGCACCGGTCGACGCTGCGCCCGCGCCTGGCGGACAATCTGCCCCCCAGCTGCGAAGGCATGGGCATAAGCCCTATGCCTTCTTGTTTCGGGGCACCTTGTCTCGCCAGGCGCGCGCTCGCTGACATTGCCCGACCTATAGCCGCCATTTTGTTGTTGCTGGTAAGCCCTACCAAGTAGTCAAGGAGTTGTCATGCCTGAGTCTTCTGTCCGTCCTCGTCGCATTGTCGTTGGCGTGTCTGGCGCCAGCGGTGCCGCGCTGGGCCTTGAGTGCCTCAAATGCCTGCGCCAGGCCGGCGCCGAGTCGGCGCTCGTCGTCACGCGCGGGGGAGAGATTACCATCGAGCAGGAGCTCGGCATGACGCTCGACGAGTTTGCGTGCTATGCCGATGTGGTCTACGACAACAAGAACATCGGCGCCTCCATCGCAAGCGGCACCTATCCGGTCGACGGCATGATCGTGGCGCCCTGCTCCATGAAGACCCTCGCCGGCATCGCGAGCGGCTACAGCGAAAACCTGCTGCTGCGCGCGGCCGACGTGCAGATGAAAGAGCAGCGCCGCCTGGTGCTCATGGTGCGCGAGACGCCCTTCAGCGCCATTCACGTCGATAACATGGCGCGCCTGGCGCGCGTGCCCGGCATCATGCTCATGCCGCCCATGCTCACGTTTTACAACGGCCCCGCCACGCTCGACGACGCGGTGCATCACATCGCCGCCAAGGCGCTCGAGGCCGTCGGCGTGTCATGCGAAAACTATAAGCGCTGGTCATAGGCGTCTTTAGGGTAGGATACGAGTAGTGTTTAAGCCCGCTGCCCCTGTGGGCGGCGGGCTTTGGTGTGTCGGGAGGATCTATGCAGACGGGCATGTATGCGATTAGCGAGATGGCGAGCTTGTTTAACGTTTCGCGCCAAACGCTCATCTACTACGACAAGATCGGCCTGTTTAAGCCCGCCGTGGTTAACGAAAAAGGCTACCGTTTCTATTCGCCCACGCAGATCCCGCTCATGCGTCTGATCTGCATGCTGCGCGACCTGGGGCTCGAACTCGACGAGATTGACCGCCCGACCTCGACGTTCGACATTGGCGAGATGACCGATCACCTGCGCTCGCGGGTGCAGGCGCTCGATGAACAGATCGCCGGGCTCAAAGCCGAGCGCGCGAGTGTGCAGGAGCGTCTGAGCTTTTACGACGAGGCGGTTTACTGGCGCGAGCGCGAGGGCAAGCCGGAGCTCAAACAGTTTGAGCGCCGCTACGTGGTCTTTGAGGAGTTTCCGGGCGATATCGAGCGCGGCCGCTCGATGCTTCACTCCACGCTCATGCGGGCGATTCTGCGCATGCGTACGTTGACGGGCACGCGCCCCATGCGCGGCTGGGGCGCCATGCTGCGTCGCGAGGCGCTGCATTCCGACGACCCTATTGCCGGCGCCGGCTCCTTTGCCGTGCTGCCGCGCGGTGCCGAGGAGCTGCTGCCGAGCGATCCCGCCGAGCTGGCAGAGATTGGCATCGAGGTGCTGCCCGCAGGCACGTATCTGTGCATGAGCCGCTGGGGCATGCCGTACGAACCCGAGGGCATTCGCGCCGTCGTGGCCTGCATGGACAAGCACGCGCTCCAGCCCGTTGGCAACGCCTTCGACTTTTGCTACCTCGATACCACGAGCTACGACGAGTCCCACCAAGAGGACTTCTGCTGCATCCAAATCCCCGTCGCCCTCCAGATTTGACAACGGGACAGTCCCTTTGCCACATCCATTTCTTAGAAACTTGCAAAATCTGCAAGTTTCTAAGGCGTCATCTTATAAACTTGCAAAATTTGCAAGTTTCTATGTTTTCACGTCTGGTCGTGTGACAAAGGGACAGTCCCTTTGTCACATTCCGTGCGAGCTCCTGTGCCATCTGGGGGTATAAGGCTAGCAAGTGTTTATTTGCGAGGCCAAGGGGGCGCCCCGTATGGATATCGATAACTTTGAATGGTGGTATAGCGAGGGCGAGGCTCCGGACGAAGAGTGGGACGAGCCCGCGTCGCGTGACGTGTCGAGCGACGAGGACGAGGCCGGCAACGATGCTGCTGTCGAGCCTGACGCCGCCGCCGATGCCGCCGAGCCCCTGACCTTTGAGCAGGCTTGGGCCCAAGCCGAGGTCGATGAGGCTAAGGCCGATGCCACGGCCACACTCGGTGAGCCAGCCGACATGTCCATCTCGCCGGCAAAGACCCCGCAGCCGCGTCACACTATCGATCCCGACAGCACGGCATCCTTCAGCATTCTCGACGTGCCCTCGCAGGGCGCTCAGGCGCCCGCGCCCACGCATCGTCCCGACTTGGCTCGCGAGGAAGATGCTGGCCGCCGCTCGCCGCTCGGCCCCATCCTCATCGCCTTCATGGCCGGCGTCATCGCTTGCTCGGCGATCGGAAATGTCTGGAGCCACGTGGAGCAACAGCGCAAAGACGCCGCCAAGGTCGAGATGTCTGTCGAGCAATCGCTCAGCCGTACGCGCTCGGTGCATGTGTCGGTCGAGGTCAAGGACGGTGCGACATGGGACACCGCCCGCGGCGACAGCCAAATGCTCGTCCATATCGTGGGCCGCACACTCAAGGGACAAGCAATCGACGAGTATCAATACGTCAATTCCGAAGGTGACGGCATCGAGCTCAAGCCCGGCGACTACGAGCTCACGGTCGATGAGCCGCCCGTCGCCACCGACGGCACGCGTTACCGTGCCTCAAAGCGCATGGTTCCGGTGAGTTTTAATTCACAGGCGCCCGATACGGTCGATAGCACGCCGCAGGGCGGGTTTGACCTTTACGCTATTGCTCAATAACTGCACCTGTCGCTCAACCCCGCCGCCAAGAGTGGGACAATAGCCCTCGACACCGTTGTTTACTATTGGAGGAAGTAGCATGTCCACCGTCACTACCATCAAGCGCGGCGGCCTCACCGCGGCCATCGATTCCATGGGCGCCCAGCTCACGAGCCTTGCCCTCAACGGCAACGAGTATCTGTGGCAGGGCGACCCGGCCTTTTGGGGCAAGCATGCGCCTATCCTGTTCCCCATCGTGGGATCGCTGCGCAACAACATGGCGACATCTGCGGCCGGCACCTGCGAGATGCCGCGCCATGGACTCGCTCGCATCGTCGAGCACAAGTTGGTCGAGGTTTCGGAGGACGGCTCCTCGGTAACGTACGAGATCACTGACACGCCCGAGTCGCTCAAGGCGTTCCCGTTCCACTTTAAGCTCAACATGACCTATGCCCTGACCGGCGACGCCACGCTCACGCAGACCTTTGCCGTCACCAACACCGGCGACGTGGCCCTGCCGTTCTCGGTGGGCGGTCATCCTGCATTCAACGTGCCCGCCCCCGGTGCCGAAGACGAGGCGTTCGAGGATTACGAGCTGGCGTTTACCGAGGCTTGGACTAACGAGGCCCCCATCATCACGCCCGACGGTCTTATGACGTTCGAGGGCAGCTACAAGGCTCCCGATAACTCGGACGTGCTGCCCATCACGCACCGCAGCTTCGATAACGACGCCATCATGTTCACCGATACCCCGGGCTCTACGCTCACGCTGCGCGGCCGCAAGTCGGGCCACGGCGTCAAGATCGACTTTGAGGGCTTTAAGTACATCGGCGTGTGGTCTGCCGCCAACGACGCCCCGTTTGTGGCGCTCGAGCCCTGGACCGGCCACACCACCATGGACACCGAGGACGACGTCTTTGAGCACAAGGTCAACACCATTACGCTGGCGCCGGGCGAGACAGACGTCCGCAGCTTTAGCGTCACCTTGCTCTAGAGGTTCCGCCGTTCTAACGAACGGCGGACCGGTCGACGCTGCGCGCCGCCCAGAGCGACAATTTGTCATTCAAAAGGCAAGGCATGACCAGAAGGTCTATGCCTTGCCTTTTTCATGCTAACTTGTTCGCTCTGGGTGGCGCCCGCTGGCATTGCCAAAACATCGACGCTCCCAATGACTACCGTGTGTCTATTAATTTTTCGAGCTTGTGCTGCGCTGCTGGTCGCTGGCGTATATCCTGTTAAGTCGTCAGCATACGATTCAACAGGGAAGGCAGATTATGCATTCTCCCCATCAACGCGACGCGCATCCACAGCCGGTATGCAGCCGTCGCATCTTTTTGGGTAGCGCTCTCGCTGCGAGCGCTTCCGTCGTCGCCGGCGCGCTCGCCGGCTGTCAGCGCCCGTCCACGCTGGAAGTAGTTCAGCCCACGACGGGCGGCGGTCGCGATGACCTGTCCGATTCTGTGATCGGCAAGGATAAGATCCGCATCGGCATGGAGGCGGCCTACGCCCCGTACAACTGGCAGGTTTCCGAGGCCAGCGAGTTCACGATCCCCATCGACAATGTGCAGGGCGCCTATGCCGACGGCTACGACGTGCAGATCGCCAAGATCGTCTGCAAGGCCCTCGGCGGCGAGCCTGTTGCCGTCAAGCAGAGCTTCTCGGGCCTTATCGATTCGCTCAACAACGGCCAGATCGATCTCATCATCGCCGGCATGAGCGCCACGCCCGAGCGCGAGGAGTCCGTCGGCTTCTCCGACCCGTACTTCATTGGCTACTTTGGCCTGTTTGTAAAAGAGGGCTCGCCCTACCAAAACGCGACCAAGCTCAGCGACTTTAGCGGCGCCACGGTGCTCGGCCAAAAGGACACGATGCTCGACACCGTCATTGACGAGATCCCGGGCGTCGTCCACAAAAATCCGGTCGATTCGGTACCCACGGTGTTCTCGAACCTGCTGCAGGGCACTTGTGACGCCGTGACCTACAACACCGAAAACGAGAAGGGCTATATGGCCCAAAACCCGGGCATCGTGCCCATTCGCTTTGCGGAGGGCGAGGGCTTTAAGCAGGAGGTTACGACAAACGTCGGCTGCCGCAAGGGCTCGGACAAGCTGCTCAAACTTATCGATAAGACGCTCAAGGGCGTCAGCCAAGAGGAGCGCGACCAAATGTGGGACGCGTGCCTCGACCGTCAGCCGGCATAGGGAGGCAGCATGAAAACCGTCAATCGTCTGGCCTCCTTTATCAAGGCCGACCACCGTTATGTGTATCTGGGCACGAGCGTTATCGCGGCGCTCGGCCTGGCATTTAGCCAGCGCAGCCCCACGCCGCTGAGCTTCTTGGCGCCCACGGGCGTGTTCCAGGACTGCCTCTGGGCGATTCTGTGGGCCTGGATTGTCGTATCGGCGGCAGCGCTCGTCACCAAGCTCATGCATTGGAACGACTATCGCCAAAAGTCGCCGTTTGCATCCGAGCGTTGCCGTCGCGGCGCGCGCCTGGGCAGCTATGTCGTGGTTGCCATTGCGGCGATCTTCTTTATCGACCGCTGCGTCATGTCGTTTATCGACCTGGTGCAGGTGAGCATTGTCTCGGACTCCAACCCCAGCGACTTTCTGTCGAGCTTGGTCTACATGACCTACAAGAGCGGCGACTTCTTTATCCGCGGCATCGAGATCACCATCGCGCTTGCCACCTTCGGCACCGTCATCGCCTTCTTCTTGGCGCTGCTCTTTGTGTTCTTGCGCACCCAGACCTTCGACCGCGTCGACAACGACCTGGTGCGTTTCTTTAAGAGCATTGGCCGCGGGTTTGCGACCGTCTATTCCACCGTCGTGCGCGGCACGCCCATGATGGTCCAGGGTCTGCTCATCTATTACGCGGGCTTTACCGTTCTGCGCGGCATGGGCTTCGAGACCGCCCAGGCCAACCAGATCTGGAGCACCTTTACCGCGGGCCTCGTCACCATTTCGCTCAACTCTACCGCCTACATGATGGAGGTCCTGCGCGGCGGCATCGAGTCGATCGACCCCGGTCAGGCCGAGGCGGCGCGCTCGCTGGGTCTGTCGCAGTGGCAGGCCATGCGCAAGGTCGTGTTCCCCCAGGGCATTAAAAACGCGATCCCGGCGCTCACCAACGAGCTCATCATCAACATCAAGGACTCGTCGGTGCTTTCGGTCATCGGCGTGTTTGACCTCATGTACGCCACCACCACCGTCGCCGGCGTGTACTACCGCCAGATGGAGGTCTACTGCGTGGCGCTCGTGGTCTACCTGATCCTGACGCTCGTGGCGAGCCGCCTGCTCGAAGCCTTTGGCAAAAAGCTCGGCGCCGAGGCCCCTGCCACGCTGCCCAGCTCCAACTAGGCTCAAGACGAGGAGAATCATCATGGCAGATACCGCCACTACCGGCGTTGCGGCCGCCGCACAGACCAATGAGCCGCTCATCCGCGTCGAGGGCCTGCGCAAGAGCTTTGGCTCACTCGAGGTGCTCAAGGGCATCGATCTGTCCATCAATCCCGGCGAGGTCGTCACCATTATCGGCGCCTCGGGCTCGGGCAAGTTGACCTTCCTGCGCTGCCTCAACCTGCTCGAGACTCCGGACGCGGGCCACATCTGGTTCCACGGCCAGGATCTTACGGCCGAGCGCTGCAACATTAACAAACTGCGTGAGGACATCGGCATGGTGTTCCAGGGCTTCAACCTATTCAACAACATGGATGTGCTCGACAACTGCACGCTTGCGCCCGTCACGCTCAAAAAGATGAGCAAGGCCGAGGCCGAGAAGGTCGCGATGGAGCATCTGACCAGCGTGGGACTCGAAAAGTTCGTGCACGCCGCCGTGGGCAGGCTTTCGGGCGGCCAAAAGCAGCGCGTCGCCATCGCCCGCGCCCTGTGCATGAATCCGCAGATCATGCTGTTTGACGAGCCGACCTCCGCACTCGACCCCGAGATCGTGGGAGAGGTGCTCGAGGTCATGCACAACCTCGCTGCCGACGGCATGACCATGGTCGTCGTCACGCACGAGATGGCCTTTGCCCGCACGGTGTCCGACCGCGTGGTCTTTATGGACAAGGGCGTGGTGCTCGAGGATGCGGCTCCGGCCGAGCTCTTCGGCAACCCCAAACACCAGCGCACTCGTGAGTTCCTCTCTCGCTATCTCGAGGACAAATAACCGACCGCAAACGCTTACGTTGCAGGGCCGCTCCCGTGGGGGCGGCCTTTGTCATCACAATCGAAAGGATGTCATGGCCGAGGTTTGGCGCTTCTTTGCGCATGAGGATGATTTTGCCGATCTGGACGAGGCCGGCGCGTGCGAGCGCCTGGGCCGCGTGCTGTCGTTTCCGACCATCTCGAGCATGGATGCCGAGGCGGTGGACTGGCAGCCGTTCGACGACCTGCGCGCCTATATGCAGCAGGCGTGGCCGCACGTGTTCGCGGCGGGCGAGGTCGAGCTTATCGATCATTCGCTGCTGGTGACGCTTGGCGGTTCCGACCCCGCCCTCAAACCCGTCATGCTCATGGGCCACATGGACGTGGTCCCCGTGGTGCCGGGTACCGAGGCCGACTGGACACATGCCCCCTTTAGCGGGCACGTGGACGACACCTACATCTGGGGTCGCGGTGCTATCGACATGAAAGACCAGGTCGCAGGCATTCTCGAGGCGGTTGAGTATGCGTTGGCGCACGGCTGGGAGCACAGACGTTCCCTGCTGATCGCCTTTGGTCAGGACGAGGAAACCACGCAGTACGGCGCGGGGGCGATCGGTCGCGTGCTCGAGGAGCGCGGTATTGAACTTGAATACCTGATCGACGAGGGTGACTACCGTATTGTTTCGGCTGCCGAGTACGGCGCGGGCGAGGGCTGGCTTATGCATGCCGACCTGGCCGAGAAGGGCTACGCCGATATCGTGCTCAAGACGAAGAGTGAAGGCGGGCATTCGTCCAACCCCTACGGCGGCACATCGCTCGAGGTGCTGAGCCGCGCTATCGCCGCAATCTGCGACATCGAGTGGCCGACGCGTGTGACCGATCTACTTGCCGCACAGCTCGTCGAGCTGGGGCTCTACACGGCGGATGAGATTGCCGCCAACGGGGGCGTCATTGTCCGCGACTGCCTCGCCAGCAAGAAGCTCTATCCGCTCGTGACCACCACCTGCGCGCCCACGCAGATCGAAGGCGGCAGCACTGGCGCTAACGTGATGCCACAGGATATGTGGGCCAATATCAACTTCCGCATGCTCGAGGGTACGGGCGTGGCCGACGTTGTGGCGCGCTGCCGTGAGGCGGTTGCCGGGGCGGACCTTGCCGGTCGTGTCGAAGTGGAGCTGGGCCCCGGCAGCTCCGAACCCTCGCCGTCCCCGCGCATCGGTGGTCCCGGCCTCGAGGCGGTTCGCTTCATCGCCGCCCGCTATTTCCGTGAGCCTTTGGGGGCGGAGGAAAACGGATCATCGGCGGCGGGCGGGGTTCCTGTCAGCATCGTCCCCTCAACCGTGATCGGTGCCACCGATGCTGCCAACTACCAGCGCATTTGCCCCGAGTGCATTCGCTTCTCGGCCTTTGTGGTCGACGATGACGAGTGCGACCGCGGCGTCCACGGCACTAACGAGCGCATCAACCGCCGCGCCTACCTCCAGGGCGTACGCTTCCTCATCGCCCTGCTCCATACGCTCTAGAATCCGACAAAGGGACTCTCCCTTTGTCGGATTCCGTGCGGGTTGTATGCAGGTTTGCCTGCGCACGCTATCATGTATGGGTTAGACCGCAACTATGTACCCCCCATACGCGAAGGGATGCGCATGTATCTGAAGATCGACATGTTCTAGCCGGGCTTTACCCCCGCAGCGGCGCCCCGCGCCCCATCAATTCTGCCGATTTTCACCTTCACGCATATAAAAGGAGTCCGTCATGCGCGACAAGCTCGAAAAGATCATCAAGGCCTACGAGGAGCTCGAGAAGAAGCTTTCCGACCCGGCCGTCGCCTCCGATATCAAGGAGTTCACGCGTCTCAACAAGGAATACGCGCACCAGTCCGACCTCATCGCCGCCTCGCGCGAGTACATCGGCGCGCTCGATGACATCGAGGCTGCCAAGGAAATGCTGCACGATACCACCGATGCCGATGAGAAGGAGATGCTCCAGATGGACATCTCCGAAAACGAGGCCAAGCTTCCCCAGCTCGAGGAAGACATCAAGTACATGCTCATCCCGAGCGACCCCAACGACGACAAGAACACCATCGTCGAGATCCGCTCCGCCGCCGGTGGCGACGAGGCGGCCATCTTCGCCGGCGACCTGTACAAGATGTATCAGCGCTTTTGCGAGTCGCGCGGCTGGAAGACTACCGTGCTCGACTCCAGCCCCAGCGAGGCCGGTGGCTTTAAGTCCATTGAGTTCAAGGTCGAGGGCGACCGCGTCTACTCCGTCATGAAGTACGAGTCCGGCGTGCACCGCGTCCAGCGCGTCCCCAAGACCGAGTCCCAGGGCCGCATTCAGACCTCCACGGCTACCGTCGCCGTGCTTCCCGAGGCCGAGGAGATCGACGTCCAGATCAACCAGTCCGACCTGCGCATCGACACCTACTGCGCCTCCGGCCCTGGCGGTCAGTGCGTTAACACCACCTACTCCGCCGTGCGCATTACCCACCTGCCCACCAACACCGTGGTGCAGTCGCAGGAGCAGCGCTCCCAGATCCAGAACCGCGAGGTCTGCATGCAGATGCTGCGTGCCCGTCTGTACGAGATGGAGCTCGAGAAGCAGCAGGCCGAGCTCGGTGCCGAGCGCCAGAGCCAGATCGGCCACGGCAACCGTTCCGAGAAGATCCGTACCTACAACCAGCCCCAGGACCGCGTGACCGATCACCGCATCGGCTTCAACTCCACCTACAACGGCGTCCTTCTGGGCGATCAGCTCGGCACCGTGATCGAGGCACTCGCCGCCGCCGAGCGAGCCGAGAAGCTGGCGCAGGCTGTGTAGTGGGTTACGCGGTTTTGCCAAACCGCGTAACGGCTCGACGCTGCGCGCCGCCCAGAGCGACAATTTGTCATTCAAAAGGCAAGGCATGACCAGAAGGTCTATGCCTTGCCTTTTTCATGCCAACTTGTTCGCTCTGGACGTCGCTCGCTGGCATTGCCAAAACATCGGCGTTTTCTTGGTTGTCAAATGATCCGTAGGGAGTCATTGGGGACATTGCCTTGATATTATATTCAGTCGGCTGTGATGGCATTTTAGTCATTGGGTGTTCCTATAGTTTTGTCAACCGTCGGGGCTACTCCCTGTAGGG
>JAHYYO010000079.1:0-4029 GCA_019424925.1 Collinsella sp. | reverse complement strand
GCCAATGGCGTGAGTCGCGTTTCGAGCGTCACGCTGCTGCTGGGCGAGGTCTCGGGCGTCGTTCCCGACTTGCTGCTCGACGCCTGGCGCTGGGCGGCAGATAAAAAGTCCATCGCGCAGGGTGCGGAGCTTCTTGTGGAGCCTGTCGAGGCCGTGACGCATTGCGAGGCGTGCGGCCGCGACTATGCGACAGTCGAGCACGGCAAGACCTGCCCTCATTGCGGCAGCGGCGAGACATACCTGCTGCAGGGCCAGGAGGTCATGATTAAGCAGATTGAGACCCCCGACGAGGAACCGGCAGACGCTGCCCCCGACGGCCCTTCCGACGTCCTCGACGCCGTCGATGCCGCCCACCCCCTCCACATCGTCTAGGATTCCCTATAAGTTGCGGTGAAATAGTTCCTAAATCCAGCCTTCTGGCTCTTAAACAAGAACTATTCCACCGCAACTTTTTTGAGTGGTTTCGTAGATCATAAGTCGCGCAAATAGTCAAGTCATACCTGTTTGAACAAAGTAGCGGCAGTACAAGCGCATTCGCGCTTGCCTAAAATCGATATTAATGAACAGCCTGCTTGTATCTGTAAAGTACATGGCTTGATGAGTGACGTTTTGGCGGGTAATGAGTCGAAAAGCAGCAACGTAATCAATTTGTAACAAACTTAGACGTTTAAACAAATAATGTAACCTTTTACGAATTTAGCTATAATTCCACAAACCAAACAGGTATACTTCCTTCATGTCATGTAGGAAATACGTAGACAAAAAGGAGGTTATGTGATGGTAAGTATTGTTCTTGCTAGCCACGGGGACTTGGCAGCTGGAATCAAGCAGACGGGCTCGATGGTCTTTGGCGATCAGCCGTCTGTTGCCGTGGTCTCGCTCGAGCCGAGCATGGGCCCCGACGACTTCCGTGCTAAGGTCGAGGAAGCAATCGCTTCCTTCGAGGACCAGGAGCAGGTGCTCTTCCTCGTTGATCTGTGGGGCGGCACGCCGTTCAACCAGATTAGCGGGCTCATCGAGGGCCATGATTCCTGGGCTATCGTCACCGGTGTCAACCTGCCTATGCTCATCGAGGCATATTCGCAGCGCTTTGATGCAAAGAACACTGCACATGCGATCGCAAAACATCTCGTGACTGAGGCTAAGGCTGGCGTGCGCGTCAAGCCCGAGTCTCTGGAGCCCGAGGAGAAGAAGCCGGCTACGGCCGCCGCTGCTCCTGCAGGCGCCATCCCTCCGGGAACGGTCATCGGCGACGGGCACATCAAGATTGCCCACGTCCGTATCGACACCCGTCTGCTGCATGGTCAGGTGGCCACCACGTGGACCAAGCAGATCAACCCCAACCGCATCATCGTGGTTTCCGACGGCGTTGCTCACGACGAGCTCCGCAAGACCATGATCGAGCAGGCTGCCCCTCCGGGAGTCCATGCCAACGTCGTGCCTATCAAGAAGATGGCCGAGGTCGTCAAGGACACGCGTTTTGGTGACACCAAGGCCATGCTGCTCTTCGAGAACCCGCAGGATCTGCTCAAGGCCATCGAGGCCGGCGTCGACATCAAGGAAGTCAACATCGGTTCCATGGCTCACTCCAAGGGCAAGGTCGTCGTCACCAACGCCGTCGCTATGGGCGATGACGACGTTAAGACCCTCGAGGCCCTCAAGGCCAAGGGCGTCAAGTTCGAGGTCCGCAAGGTTCCTTCGGATGCCTCCGAGGATCTCGACGCCATGTTGAAGAAAGCTAAGGCCGAACTGGCCGCTCAAGCATAGTAAAGGAGGGTCCGATACATGTCTGCAATCACTATTCTGCTTGTTGCGATTGTCGCGTTGCTTGCCGGTATGGAAGGCATTCTGGATGAGTTCCAGTTCCATCAGCCGCTCGTGGCATGCACGCTTATCGGTCTCGTAACCGGTCACCTTCAGGAGGGCATCCTCCTGGGCGGTTCGCTCCAGATGATGGCCCTTGGCTGGGCTAACGTCGGCGCCGCCGTCGCGCCTGACGCCGCTCTGGCCTCGGTCGCTTCTTCGATCATCATGGTGCTCGCCCTCAACGGCGGCGCCACTGATTCGGCCAAGGCCGTTACCGCGGCCATCGCCGTCGCCGTCCCGCTGTCGGTCGCTGGTCTGTTCCTGACCATGATCTGCCGTACCATTGCTACCGCTATCGCTCACGCCATGGACGGTTGCGCCGAGAAGGGCGACTTCTCCGGCATCGAGCGCTGGCAGTACGCTGCCATCCTCATGCAGGGCCTTCGTATCGCCATCCCGGCAGTACTTCTGTGCGTTATCCCGGCCGAGGCTGTTACCAACGCGCTTAACGCTATGCCCGACTGGCTGTCCGGCGGCATGGCCGTCGGCGGCGGCATGGTCGCTTCCGTCGGTTACGCCATGGTCATCAACATGATGGCCACCAAGGAGACCTGGCCGTTCTTCATCCTCGGCTTTGTCCTTGCTGCCATCCCTCAGCTCACGCTGATCGCCCTTGGCCTCATCGGCATCTCCCTTGCCCTCATCTACCTTGGCCTTAAGGATCTGGCCAAGCAGGGTGGCGGCACGGGCGGTGGCTCCGGCGACCCGCTCGGCGACATTCTGAACGATTACGAGTAGGAGGGGAGTGATACATATGGCAGAGAACAAGATTCAGCTCACCAAGGCTGACCGTAAGAAGGTTTGCTTCCGTCATCAGTTCCTTCAGGGCTCGTGGAACTACGAGCGTATGCAGAACGGCGGCTGGTGCTTCGCAATGATCCCTGCGATCAAGAAGCTCTACACCAGCAAGGATGACCAGATTGCCGCGCTTAAGCGCCACCTGGAGTTCTATAACACCCACCCCTATGTTTCCGCCCCCGTCATTGGCGTTACCCTCGCCCTCGAGGAGGAGCGCGCCAACGGTGCTCCGATCGATGACGTCGCCATCCAGGGCGTCAAGGTCGGTATGATGGGCCCGCTCGCCGGCGTCGGTGACCCCGTCTTCTGGTTCACCCTTCGCCCGATTCTGGGCGCTCTGGGCGCTTCCCTGGCCATGTCCGGCAGCATCGTCGGTCCGTTGCTGTTCTTCTTCGCGTGGAACATCATCCGTTACGCTTTCCTGTGGTACACACAGGAGTTTGGCTACAAGGTCGGCTCCTCTATCGCCAAGGACCTCTCCGGCGGTCTGATGGGCAAGGTCACCGAGGGCGCTTCCATCCTGGGTATGTTCATCATCGGCGCCCTGGTCGAGCGCTGGGTGTCCATTTCCTTCACCCCGATCGTCTCCACGGTCAAGCAGTCTGCTGGCGCCTTTATCGACTGGGCTAGCCTGCCTTCCGGTTCCGAGGGTATCAAGGAAGCGCTGACGATGTACAACTCCGTCGGTGCTACCGCCCTTGATCAGATGAAGGTCACCACGCTCCAGGGTAACCTCGATCAGCTCATCCCCGGCCTTGCCGCCGTGTGCCTGACCCTGCTGGTCTGCAAGCTCCTCAAGAAGAAGGTCAGCCCGATCGTCATCATCCTGGCTCTCTTCGCCGTCGGCATCATCGGTCGCTTCTGCGGCTTCATGTAAGCACGCTTCGGCTTAAGACCGAGAGTTGCTAGGTAAGGGCTTTTGAGCCATTGAAACGGACCGCACCCGGTGGGTACACTGGATGCGGTCCGATTGTTTTTATTGGAGGGCGAGGCGCGTATGGCGCAATCTCAGAACAGCACGGTCGATCTGGCAACGCCGGCAACCTGCCTGATGGGGCTTACCAGCCACGGTAACGTGATGGTGGGCAATAAGGCGTTTGAGTACTATAACGAGCGCAATCCCGAGGATTATATTCAAATCCCGTGGGACGAGGTCGACTATATTGCCGCCGAGGTTTTGCGCGGCACCAAGAAGATTACGCGTTTTGCCATCTTTACCAAAGAGAATGGCCACTTTACGTTTTCGACGCGCAATGACAAGGAAACGCTTCGCGCGGTGCGTAAGTACATTGACGAGGACAAGCTCGTTCGTTCGCCCGACTTTATCGATGTGACGGCCAAGGGCGCCAAGAGCATCCCCTCCGT
>JAHYYO010000078.1:0-4120 GCA_019424925.1 Collinsella sp. | reverse complement strand
GTCAGATACTCCCAATCGTTGGCTTTGAGGTCGTACATGACCAGGCCGCCCATCTCACCAATGTAGGAGTTGAGGCCGAGCACGCGCGCGTCCTCGTGGATCATGGTACGGTTGCGGCCCGAGGTGGGAACCACCTGAATGCCAGCGCGAGCGAGCGCCACGACGGCCTCGACGAGTTTGGTCGAGGGGTTGTCGTCGTTGTCGCGCAGCACGCACGAGCCGGGCGCGAGCATCGTGGCATCCAGGTCGGTAAAGACGTACTTGACCTTGGCCAAGCGCTCGCGCATCTCGCCCGAAAGCTCGGCAACGGTCGGCAAGGTGTTGTGGGACATGGTTACTCCGTTTACGTAGAAGGGTTTGGACTTGGACGGCATGTTTTGATTGAGGGAACACGCTTATGGCGACAGCGCACTCAGGGCGCCGCCGCCATCATGGTTCATTAGTCAAACTGGGTAACATCGATCAGGCGATTGGCCAGCGAAAGGTCGCTCTCGATGGGCACGAACTCGTCGCCCACGTGCATGAGCTCCTCGTCACCCTTTGCCAGCAGCAAGACAATGGTGGGAGCATCGGGGTTGACGTACTCCTCGCGCGCCGCCTTGAACGCCGCATGCACAGCGGCTTCGCGGTCGAGGATGATCTTGTTCGGCGTATCGTCGGGAACATGCTCGGCAAGCTCGCGACAGACCTTCATCGGGTCCTCGTGAGCTGGATCCTCGTTCGTAAAGATCATCAGGTCGGAATACGGTGCGGCCTCGCGTGGCAATTGCTCGCGGCGCTCCTGCGCCTTGCCGCCGGCGGCGCCAAACAGCGCAATGACGGGGCTAGCGGGAAACGCGCGCTTGACCGACGAGAAAAGCGAACGGAACGAAAGCTGGTTGTGCGCATAGTCAACGACGCAGATCACGCGGCCGTCCTTCGACTCCACGACCTCCATGCGGCCCGGCACACGCAGTTTGGAGAGGCCCTTCTTGATAGCCTCGATACCGATGCCGATCTCGCGCGCAGCGGCGATAGCGACCAGCGCGTTTTCCACGTTAAAGTCGCCCGCGATACCCAGCAGGACCTTCTCCCCCGCCTCGGGCTCGTCGGCGCTCATGCCGTGCAAGTTGAACTCGATGTTAAAGCCGAGCATGCGGACATCGCTCGCCCACAGGCTTGCCTCGGGATGCTCGACGCCAACGGTCACCAAGCGCTCGACCGTCGACGCTGCCTCTAGCACACGGTCAACCTCATCGGTGCCCAGATTCACCACGGCGGTCTTTGCCTGGTCAAAGATCCTAAGCTTGCTCTCAAAATAATCCTCAAACGTGGGGTGTTCGATCGGCGAGATGTGGTCGCGGCCGATGTTGAGGAAGCACGCCACGTCAAACGGCAGATTCTCGACGCGTTGGTACTTGAGCGCCTGGCTCGAGACCTCCATGACCATGGACTGGCGACCGGACGTGCGGCAGTTGGCGATATGGCGCCAAACCTCGGGGGCCTCGGGCGTGGTGTTGGTGCTCTCGTAGCACTCGATACCATCGTCGGTACTCACCGAGCCGATCATGCCGCAGGACTCGCCCGCCGCCTTGATGATGGACTGGAGCATAAAAGCGGCCGTGGTCTTTCCCTTGGTGCCGGTGATGCCCACGATCTTGACGTCGTGGTCGGGACGGTCGTAGACCTCCGGCGGCAACAGGGCCATGGCCGTGCGAACACTATCAACAACCAGCATCGCAGCACCGCTCTCCTGCGCCAGCGGCTCCAGAGACTCGACCAGCGACTCCTCGCACACAAATGCGACGGCGCCCGCATCGAGCGCCATGCTCAAAAACGCGGGCTTAAAGGCAGCACCTTTGCAAAAGAATACGTCACCTGCCGAGACCGCGCGCGAATCAAACGAGCAGCCGGTCACGGCGCGCTCGTCAACCTGCTCTGATGCGCGCAGCTCGCCGCACACATCGAGAAGCTTGGCAAGCGTATCGACCGTGGTCACGGTCGCGGAATCCGAATGGTGCATCTTTCACCTTTCTCAGCCATTTGGCAGGGACGGTTTTTATAGTAACTGAAACGCACCCACGCAAAAACGGCTCCCGGAGGAGCCGTTACGCGCAGGCGTTCGTAAGCCGAGGCTAGGCAGCCTGAACAGCGGGCTGGTCCTCGTCGATAAAGAAGCGCTTGTACCACACCAGGAACACGAGCGGCGTATAGATCTTGCGCTGGAAATCGCCCTTGCCCGCAAAGTGCAGATCGAGCAGGTGCATGAGCTCGTCGGTATCGAAGAATTCGCTTGCCCACGGCGCGGTGAAGTACTCCTTGACATAGTCGTACCACTTTTGCTCGCGCAGCCAGTAGACAATCGGCACCGGGAAGCCCACCTTGGGACGGGTGGCCCACTCATCGGGCAGCGACTTGTTGGCAGCGTGGCGGAGTACCTGTTTGTTGCCGTTCTCGTTGATGCGGTAGCGGTCGGGAATGTGCTCGGCGAACTCCATGACTTTGCGGTCCAGGAAGGGCACGCGCAGCTCCAGCGAGTGCGCCATGCACATCTTGTCGGCCTTGAGCAGAATGTCGCCCGGGAGCCACATGTTCATGTCCAGGTACTGCTTCTTGACCAGCTCGGGCTGACCTTTCACGCGCGCATAGATGGGAGCGGCAAGCTCGAAGGCGCCATCGCCGGTGTTGTACTCGGGCTTGAGCACGCCGTCGACCTCGCGCTCCGGCCATACCAGAGCCTGTCCCAGGAACGACTTCTCGGGGATCTCGGCACCCTTGACCAGGAAGTTATGTCCCTTGAAGTACGGCATATGCAGCGCCAGGTTACCGAGCGCGCGACGGATGGGCAGCGGCACCATCTTTTTGTACTTGCGGACTGGGACCGTGTCCTCGTAGTAGGCGTAGCCGCCAAAGAGTTCGTCGGCGCCTTCGCCCGAAAGCACGACGGTGACGTCCTTGCGGGCCATCTCGGCCAAGAACCACAGCGGCACGGAAGACAGGTTGGACTGCGGCTCGTCCATGTGATACTGGATGTCCTCGAGCGCACCGAAGAACTCGTCGGCGGTTATCATCTTGCGGACATTCTCGACGCCGAGCTTGTCAGAAAGTTCCTTGGCGTAGTTGGTCTCGTTGAAGTTCTTGTAGTCAAAGCCCACCGAGAAGGTCTTGTCGGGCATGAGGCAAGCGGCGATGTAGCTGGAGTCGACGCCGCCGGAGAGGAACGACGCGACCTTGACGTCGGCGATGCGATGGGCCTCGACGCTCTCGTGCACGACCTCGTCCAGCTCGTCGACGTACTCCTCGAACGGCTTCTCGACGGCAGAGTAATCGCAATCCCAGTAGCGCTCGATGTTCATCTTGCCGGTCGGGATGTCTACGGTAAAGTAATGCGCCGGCGGCAGCTTGTAGACCCCCTCGAAGAAGGTCTCCTCGGTTGCCGAATACTGCAGCGTCATGTACGGACGCAGGGCCTTTTTGTTGACCGCCTTGTGGAAGTGCGGGTAGTCTAGGAAGCTCTTGATCTCGGAACCAAAGAGCACGCCCGGAGCGCCGTCGCCCGCATCGGCCATGGGATAGTAGTAGAGCGGCTTGATGCCAAAGATATCACGGGCGCCAAAAAGCTTGTTCTTCTTCTTGTCCCAGATGACGAAGGCGTACATACCGCGCAAGCGATCGAGTACTGCCTCGCCCCACTCCTCGTAGCCGTGCAGAAGGCTCTCGGTGTCGGCGCCGCAGTGGAACTTGTAGCCCTTGGCCTCGAGCTCGGAACGGAGTTCTTGGAAGTTGTAGATCTCGCCGTTGAAGACAATGACGACGCTACCGTCCTCGTTGGCCATAGGTTGGGCGCCAGCCTCGGTCAGGTCGAGGATCGACAAGCGGCGGAAGCCGAGGGCAACGCGGCCGTCGATAAACTGACCGCCCATGTCGGGACCGCGATGGACAATGCGGTCCATCATCTTGGTGAGCACCTCGGATTGGTTATCCGTCCCACCGACAAAACCGACAAAACCGCACATATACTATCCCCTCTGCTGTTGCTGGGCATCAAATCGAATCAGTAGCTTTTGAGTATACCCGAGGGCGTAAAGAGGGGCGGAATGTTCAGGCAATCTCAACTGAATCAGCTCCGCTGTGACACGCG
>JAHYYO010000077.1:0-4189 GCA_019424925.1 Collinsella sp. | reverse complement strand
GTGCCGTCGTCGAGCGTAAAGTTCAGCAGCTTCTTGGACTTCTTGACGGCCTCGCACGCCTTGACCTTCACAGCGCGGAAATCGCTCTTGGAGAAGGTATCAAAGTCGACGAACTCCTCAAACAGCGGCTCGACGGCGATCTTGGAGTAATCAACCGTGGGCTTGAGCGGCTTGACGAACGGGCTCGCGGTGTTGCCGGCCTCGGCAGCCTTAGCGGCAGCGGCACCGGACTGGAAACCCTTCTCGGGCTTCATGTGCGGGAACAGTAGCACGTCGCGGATGGAAGCCTGGTTGGTGAGCAGCATGACCACGCGGTCGATACCGATGCCGATGCCGCCCGCGGGAGGCATACCGTACTCGAGGGCGCGCACGTAGTCCTCGTCGTACTCCATGGCCTCGTCGTCGCCGCCAGCCTTCTCAGCCATCTGGGCGGCAAAGCGCTCGGCCTGGTCGACCGGGTCGTTGAGCTCGGAGAACGCGTTGGCGTACTCGTGACCGGCGATAACCAGCTCAAAGCGGTGCGTCAGGCGCGGATCGTCCTCAAAGCGCTTGGCAAGCGGGCTGACCTCGATGGGGTAATCGCACACGAACGTGGGGTTGACGATGGTGTCCTCGCCCAGCTCATCGTAAATCTCGGCGATGATCTTGCCAGCAGTCCACTCGGGCTTGATCTCCAGGCCCTTCTCGCGTGCTGCGGCAGCGAGCTCCTCGACCGGCGTGTCGATGGTGACCTGCTTGCCGAGCACGTCGGAGACGATGTCGGTCATGGGACGGCTGGCCCACTCACCAGAAAGGTCGATGGTCTGGCCCTGGTACTCGATGACCTCGGGGTTGCCGATGGCCTTGTTAGCCGCCTTAATGACACCCTGGGCGAGCGCCTTCATGCCCTCGAGGTCGGAGAAGGCACGGTAGGCCTCCATCGTGGTGAACTCGGGGTTGTGGGTAAGGTCCATGCCCTCGTTACGGAAGATGCGGCCGATCTCGAACACGCGCTCAAAACCACCGACGATGCAGCGCTTGAGGTGCAGCTCGGTGGCAATACGCAGGTAGCACTCCTGATCGAGCGCGTTGAAGTGGGTAATGAACGGCTTGGCCGTGGCACCACCCTGGATGGTCTGCAGGATGGGGGTCTCGACCTCCATGTAGCCGTCGGACTCCATAAAGCGACGGAAGGTGGAGAGAATCTGCGAACGCTTACGGAAGGTCTCGCGAACGTCGTCGTTGGCGATTAGGTCGACATAGCGCTGGCGATAGCGGGTCTCCTTGTCGGAAAGACCGTGGAACTTCTCGGGCAGCGGACGAACGGCCTTGGAAAGCAGGGTCGCGCTCTTAGGGGCAACGGAAAGCTGGCCGCGCTGGGTGCGCACAACCACGCCGGTCACGCCCAAGATGTCGCCCAGGTCGAGGGACTTGAGCGTATTCCAGGCAGCCTCGTCCATGTCGTTGATGCGGCAGAACAGCTGAATCTCGGCAGTCGCATCGCGCACGACGATGAACATGATCTTGCCCTGACCGCGCTTGGCGACCACGCGGCCGGCGATCTTCACGACGTCCTCGGTGTCCTCGCCATCGGCAAGCTCAGCGTACTTAGCCTCGATATCGGCAACGTAGTCCTCAAGCTCAGAGTGCTCGGGATAGGGGTTCTGGCCCGCCTCGAACAGGGCGGCGCGCTTGGCCAGGCGGGTGGCGCGCTCGTCGTTGAGCGTCGATGCCTGATCTGCGGCGTTCTGGTTCTCTGCCATAAGTTAGCTCCTCAAACTAAAACGCTCCCCAGGATTCGGTCCCAGGGAGCGAAAACATACCTTTACGCGGGACCGTGGTCTAGCGTGCAATCTTGGCGATGGTGTAGACGCGAGTCTTGCCGGAAGGCGTAACGACCTCGACGGAGTCGCCCTCGCCGTGACCGATGATGGCGTGGCCGACCGGAGACTCGTTGGAAATCTTGTGCTCGAGCGAGTTGGTCTCGGTGGTACCGACGAGCGTGACTTCCATGACCTCACCGTTGGGATCAATCAGAGAAACGGTGGAACCGATGGAGACGGTCAGATCACCTGTGGTGGCAGCAACCTGAGCGTTGGCAAGGATGGCCTGGATCTCGGCAATACGAGCGGCGTTCTGGGCCTGCTTGTCCTTGGCGGCATCGTACTCGGAGTTCTCCGAAAGGTCGCCGAACGCGCGGGCTTCCTTGATGTCCTCGACGATCTCCTTGGCGTAATCGCCCTCACGCCAAGCGAGCTCCTCGACGAGCTTCTGGCGGCCCTCAGCGGTCAGTACGATCTGGCTTGCGTCCATACGGATATCTCCCCAACTCTGATCAAACAATCAACTGTCAACAAAACGAAAAAGACCGGCTAGCCTGCGGGCAAGCCGGTCAGGTGCTCACCCCAAAGGGATGGGACTACTCTGCGTCCGCGTCGCTGTCCTCTGCCTGCTTCTTCTTGGCAGCAGCGAGCTTGGCCTCGAGCTCAGCGATCTCCTTGTCCTCCTCGGACTGCTCGACCACGACCTCCTCGGCCTGCTTGGTCTCGGCCTTATCGTCGCCCTCCATACCCTCGCGGATATTCTTGACGGTAGAGCCGAGGGACTTGCCGAGCTTCGGCAGGTTCTTGGGCCCGAAGATAATCAGGACAACGACGAGAATAATGATGAGCTCAGGAGCCCTCAGTCCAAACATGTAGACCTCCACAATACAGCGAGACAAGCTCGAATGAGTATACCGCGGGTATCGCGGTATCACAACAATAGCTAAAAAAAGGGACCGCAAGAAGCGGTCCCTCCTCATGCTCTGGTCGGGTTGACTGGATTTGAACCAGCGACCCCTGCGTCCCGAACGCAGTGCTCTACCAAACTGAGCCACAACCCGTTAGCTCGACTATAGTAACAAAGATTTCCGTCGTGTGCTAGAGAAATTTTTACTTCTTTGGCACTTCGATGCGAACCGTGTTGGGAATGAGCTCCGTCGCGCAGGACCACCAGCCGTTTTGCAGGGCAGCGTCGGCAAGCCTTTCGGCCGTGGCGGCGGTGTCGCAAATGGCAAATGAGCAGGCACCCGATCCGCACACATCTACAGCAACGGTGCCGTCCTGTTTACGCAGCCAATCGAGAACCGTTTGAATCTGCGGCTCCATCTGTGCGGAAATGACACCTAGGTTGTTATGGATGAGCGCATATGCCGTCTCGGCATCACCAGCATGCAAGGCAGAAGCTATCGCGCCGGGCTTGTCTGCAGGCACCGGAGCCTCGTCAAAACGTCGATAGGCTTCAATTGTTGAAACGCTTGCCTCGCGCGGCTTGACCAACACGACGGGCGTTGCGGGCAGCGCGGGATACTCAGTTGCCAGCACGTCTCCCCCACCTACGTAGAACGCAAGGCTCGCGTGCAAAAAGAACGGGACGTCAGCACCAATACCCCGCGCAATGTCGTCGAGCGCGGGGTCGGTGCGATCAATTCCCCAGAGCTCCGCCAAGGCGACAATGACCGCGGCCGCGTCCGTCGAGGGGCCGCCCAAGCCGGCGCACAATGGAATGCGCTTCTCAATCGTCACGCAGATGTTTGCCTCGCAACCATAATGCTCGGCCATAGCAACCGCAGCCCGATACGCCGTATTCTTTTGCATGGGAAAATCTGATGCCGGAACCGTCTGGACGGTCAGCGCCTGCGCCGGCGCGACCGTCACGGAATCGGAAAGACCGACGGCTGCCATCAGGGAATCGACCCTGTGGTAGCCGCGGTCATCGCGCTCGGTATGAACCCCCAGGTAGAGGTTAATCTTTGCCGGCGCGGAAAGAGTCAGGGACCGATCGGTCACCGTTAGTGCTCCTCGAGCTGATTGCCGAGCGGGGTAAAAATGTGCTCACCGCTCTCGGGGTCGAACAGCTCGACCTGCCCGGTGAGGACATCGATATACTGGTAGGACTGACGCGACTTGCGGCCGCGACGTTCGTCAACCTCGACGATAAAGACGGCGGGGTGGACGCTCTTGATGGTGCCCATGCGCTCGACGACGCGGGTGCGGCCCATGTTGGCCTTCACCTTGACGCGATCGCCCACCATATCGGTCAGCTTCTCGTGGATGTCGTCGACGTGATTGACTTCCATCTCTTCCATGAACAGGGCCTCCAGAAGGTGCAATTCAAAAAGGGGATAATACCCCTAAGATAGACAAAACTCTAATACTATAGCACCCTG
>JAHYYO010000076.1:0-4329 GCA_019424925.1 Collinsella sp. | reverse complement strand
TGCCGCCAAGGCCTTCCCCTCGGCCTAAAACAAAAACCACCACAAAGGTGCCTGTACCCTTTGTGGTGGTTTTTGGTCGGCTAGCCTTCGAGTTGAGCCACTTTGTAGCGGTAGGCAGCGGCTATGACGTCTTTGCAGCCTTCGCGGCCCAGCTTGGCGCGGTTGACGACGATATCCTTGCCGCTCGTCATCTTCCACTTGCCGGCGCTGTAGCGCTTATAGAACGCCTCGCGCGCCTTCTGCTGCTGTTTGACCAGCTTGGCACCTTTCTTTTTGTTAAGTCCGCGCTTCTTGCGCACAATCTCGACGCGGTCCTCAAAGGGTGCGGTCACCAACACGGCAATGTGGTTGGGGTTGTTACGCAGCAGGTAATCGGACAGGCGACCCTCGATAATGCAGCTCTCGGTCTCGCCCAGGTCCAAAATCACCTGGCTCATCTTTTGGAACAACTTGTCCGAGTACGAACGCGCATCGTAGCGGTCGGGCAGAAACGCCATGTTCTCCACAGCCAGACGCTCGTCGTAGGCGGCCATCTTGTCGAGTGACTCGCCCGCGCGCAGCGACGCACGCACCAGCAGCTCGTTGTCATACAGCGGAATCCCCAACTCGTCGGCAAGTATGCGGCCAATCTCGTGACCCTCGGCACCAAAATCGCGCGCGATGGTAATGACCACAGGATTCTTCTTATTCTCCAGATCGCTCATCGCGATTCCTTTCTAACAAATGAGAAATAGGCGATTCCTGATTCCCATTTTGTCACTTACGACCGTCCCGGTTTCCCAAGTGCGGCAGATTGCCCCGAAAGAGGAGCGCCGCGTACTAAATGTACGCAAGCGACGATTGAGGGGCAAGGTGCCGTGCTTGGGGAAGCAGGACTATGCGGCCACGATACGGCGTTGATAAGCCCTCACCAGCAGCGAGATACCAAAGTTGAGCACAAAGTACATCGCAAACACCAGGCCGTAGAGCATAAGCACCTGCGACAGATCGATCGCGTGGGCCATCACGACGTTGGCCGTGTACATGAGCTCGGCCACGTTAATGCCCGAAAGATACGAGCTGTCCTTGATGACAGTCGTGCACTGGCTAAACAGCGCCGGAATGATCGTCTTAAACGTCTGCGGCAGAATGATGTAGCGCATGGTGGCAAAGAAGCCAAAGCCCTGGCTCTGCGCTGCCTCAAACTGGCCGCGCGGAATCGAGTTGAGGCCGCCGCGCACAATCTCGGCCATAACGGCGCTGGTAAACAGCGTAAAGGCGATGGTCGAAATCACAATGTCCAAACCCTGCACCGTAAAGTAGATAAAAAGGATCCACAGCAGGTTCGGCGTGCAGCGGAACAGCTCGATATAGGCGCTCACCAAAATACGGAACGGGCGGGGCGCATAGCTTTTAACGAGCGCCAGCACCGTGCCGAAGATGAGCGAGAAAAAGATCGACAGCGCCGAGATCTCGATCGTCTTAACAAAGCCGCCCCAAATGTAGAGCAGGTTGGTCGCGTTGAAGATTTCCATGCGCTAGGCCTCCTCTACGTTGTCGAGCCCCAGCTCGGCCAGGCTCACGCCGCGCGGACGCTCCTTGGAGCGGCGCTCGAGCCACTGCACCAGCATGGCGAGCGGAAAGCAGATGATGAAGTACATAAGGCAGCAGACGATGTATCCCTGCAGGTAGCCGTACAGACTCACAAAGTTGTCGGAACGGTACATAAGGTCGCCGCCGGCCACAAGCGCCAGCACCGACGTGTTCTTGACCAGGTTGAGCGCCTGGTTACACAGCGGCGGCAGAATGATCTTGAATGTCTGGGGCAGCACGATGTACCAGTACGCCTGTGCACGGGTGAAGCCCTGGCTCTGGGCCGCCTCCATCTGACCGCGCGGAACCGCCTCGATACCAGTGCGGATGACCTCCGAGATGTAGGCCGCGTGATACAGGCCCACGCCCAAGAAGCCCAGCACGAACGGCGCGATGCGCACCGGCTGGTCGGCACCGGTTATGGCCTGTAAAAACTGCGGACCGGCCATGTACATAAAGAGCACCTGTACGGGCAACGGGGTGTTCTGGTAAAACTCCACGTACACGCGGCTTATGGCGCGCAGCACGCGCGATCGGGTGGTCGAGAACACACCCAGCAGCGTGCCCAGCACCAGCGACAGCAGCAGGCCGGCAACGACCACCTGTAGCGTCACGCCAAAGCCCTCCCAGAAGGGCCCCATGTTTTGAAATGTCGTCGACCAACGGTCGGCGTCAAATAATCCTTCGAGCATTTGATTCCTTCCTTGGACGATGCGCCTATACAAGACCCCAGGTCTTGACCTCTTGGTCGAGCCAGCCGTCGGCCAGGCGATCGCAAATCACCTGATCGACCACGGCCGAAAGGTCGCAGCCCTTCTTGGTCGCCACGCCGTAGCCCTGCTCGCCAAACTTGACCTCGGGCTGCAGCAGCTCGACAGTCTCGTTCATGTAACCGGCCAGCGTGGAGCGATCCATGGCAAAGACATCGATATTGCCGGCATCGAGCGAGCTCTTGATGATGGGGTAGCCGCTAAAGGCCCTAAACTCGGGGTTGCAGCTAAAGCCGTTGTCCTTGATCATCTGCTCGATCAGGCTCTGCGTGGTGGCACCCTGGCTCACGCCGATGACCTTGCCGTCTAGATCCTCAATCGAGGTAAAGCCCGAACGCTTCTTGACCATGAGTCCAACGTAGTCGGTGCGGTACGGCGTCGAGAAATCCCAGCTCTTCTTGCGCTCGTCGGTGATGGTGTAGGTCGCCGCGACCACGTCGAGTTGGCCGTTATCGATCAGCGGGCCGCGTGTCTTGGGCGTTACGTCGGTAAACTCGACAAGCTCCCGGGCGCGGGCCTCCTTATAGCTCACGCCAAAGACGGCAGCGGCGATCTGGTAGCACAAATCGACTTCCATGCCCTCAAAGCGGCCCTTGGCGGTGTCGTAATAACCATAGCCGGGAACGTCCTTCTTAACGCCGGCATTCAGATGGCCACGCGACTTGATGGCCGCAAGCTTGGACCCCTTGTCGGAGCCCTCGCCGCTGGTGGAGTTGCCGCAACCGGTAAGCGCGGTCCCCGTCAGCGCGAGCATGCCGGCGCCAGCCAGCTGCAAAAAGTGACGGCGCGACACGGCCGCCCTCGTCATATCCGTCATGTCCATCACCGCGCCTAGTGCAGAATCTTGGACAGGAACTCGCGGCAGCGCGGGTTCTCGGGGTTATCGAAGAAGTGCTCGGGCGTGCCCTCCTCCAGAATGCGGCCGTCCTCCATAAAGATGACGCGGTCGGCCACCTGGCGCGCAAAGCCCATCTCGTGCGTCACGCAGATCATGGTGATGTCCTCCTGCGCGAGCTCAATCATAACGTCCAGAACCTCCTGGACCATCTCGGGGTCGAGCGCCGAAGTCGGCTCGTCAAACAGGATGATGGGCTGCTTGGTGCACAGGGCACGGGCGATGGCGATGCGCTGCTGCTGACCACCCGAGAGATTCTGCGGATACTCGCCGGCCTTATGAGCCATGCCAACGCGCTTGAGCGCGGCGATGGCGATCTCGGTCGCCTCCTCCTTGCTCTTCTTTTGCAGCTTGATGGGCGCGAGCGTCAGGTTGCCGAGCACCGTCATGTTGGGATACAGGTTGAACTGCTGAAACACCATGGAGCTGTACTTACGAGCCATCTCCAGGTGATTCTTTTTGGTGAGCGGCGTGCCGTCGATGACGACCTCGCCCGACGTGGGCTCCTCAAGATAATCGACGCAGCGGATGAGCGTCGACTTACCCGAACCGGAGGGCCCGATCATTACGAGCTTCTCGCCGCGCTTGACGGTGAGGTTGATATCTTTGAGCACATGCAGGTCGCCAAAGTACTTGTTGAGATGCTTGATCTCGATCATGTCTGCCATGAATGTCCCTTCCCTGCGTTTACACGAGTTGAACTATTGTACGGAAAGAACCACGTTTCCGCAGCCCACACTACATTCCCGTAAAGAACCCGCAATCTTCCGCCCACTCATTGGGCACTCGGGCACTCATTGGGGACAGACTTAAATGAGTACCCTTAAATGATCACCTACTCATTGGGTACTCATTTAAGTCTGTCCCCAATGAGTGCCCTTCAGCTGCCATCAAAAAAGGGGCGCGACCGCAATGGTCACGCCCCCCTCAACATCAACTATGTGTCGACCGGCACTTACGCCAATTTCGCGCCAACGATCTTTGCTGCTGCCGGCTTGTCGAAGTTGCCACCGGTGGCCTTGCCCAGAGCGCCCATGACCTGGCCCATCTGCTTCTTGGACGTGGCGCCCAGCTCGGCGATGACCTGCTCGA
>JAHYYO010000075.1:0-4344 GCA_019424925.1 Collinsella sp. | reverse complement strand
CGCTCGTGCAGCTCGCGCATCACCGGCTCCGTCTGCTCGTTGAGCAGCTCGGCATACGGAACAGGGTGAACCGGGCTGTAGACCTGCTTGTACTCAACGCGCAAGCGCTCGCGCAGCTCAACATCGTCGGGCACCAGCGACTTCCAGATGGCAGGCTCGTTAGACCCCGAAAGATCGGGGATCTCGTCAAAGTGGAACCCCTTTTCCTCCATAAACGCCACGCGGCGACGGTTGTAGAACCACTCGGTATCGACCAGCACGCCGTCCATATCAAACAGCACTGCCTTGATCATACGCATCTCCTCCCACCTGCCAAAAAGGGACAGGTTTATTTTGGTAGGTTTTATCTGGTGTTTTGCGACGCGACAGACACGCCCCCAAAGCAAAAAGGGGACGGGGCGCAAACCCCATCCCCTCTCAATCAACCCGTAAGGTCTACTTACTTGTGATTAGTAGGAAAGCTTCCACATGTAGCGACGCATGGTCAGCGGGTGCTGACGGGCCTCGGCGATCTGGTTGCCGTACTCGCGCATAACGGCGAGGTGCAGCAGCGGGTTGAAGTAGGTGACGACGCTCGCGGGCACGGCGTCAGCCAGGCCGTAGTCCTTGGAGTCGATCAGAGCGACCTTGGCGCCCATGCGCTCAAGGAAGGTGAGGGCGCGGGCGTCCATCGGACGGGTAGCGCCATCGGACATGAAGAAGACGTAGGGCTTACCCTCGGTGGAAACCTCGAACGGGCCGTGGAAGTACTCGCCGGTGTTGTAGGCGGCGGCGTCGATCCACTGCATCTCGGTGAACAGGAAGGCGGCGTGAGAGTAAGCCATCTTCTCGGAGGCACCGGAGGCCATGAAGTAGATCATCTTGTCGTCCTTGAAGTCCTCGGCGAACTTCTTGGCGAGCTTCTTGCAGTGCTGAGCGGCGTTCTCGCAGAGATCGAAGACGTTGGTGAGGCCGGTGATCATGTCCTCGTAGTGGTCATAGCCCTCGGTCTGCTGAAGGATCTCGAGAGCAAGAGCGATGGCGTAGCCGGGCTTCTCGCACTTGGCAGCGTAGTTGGCGTGGAAGCCGTGAACGATGACGTGGTCGGCGTCGACGGTCAGAGCGGAGCCAGCCTTGTTGGTGAGGGAGACGACCGGGCAGTTGTGCTTCTTGGCGGTCTTGTTGGCCTCGACGGTCTCGGGCGTGGAGCCACCGAGGGAGCAGGTGATCACGAAGGTGTGCTCGTTGACCCAGGAAGGCGTGTCGTAGTTGAACTCGTTAGCGGTGAAGATCTGAACGTTCAGCTTGTCCGTGTTGTTGGCCAGGAAGTACTTGGCGGGGTAAAGGTCGGACATGGAAGCGCCGCAGCCGACGAAGGCGACGCTGTGGATCTCGTGGTTGGACAGGACGTCAGCGACGATCTGCTTAGGGAGGTTAAGGTCGATCTCGTACATCTGACACATTCCTTTCGATTTTTGCGGCGCCACATTGCCGGGCGCTCGCAGGGTTACCGTGATTTGGACCGAGTCGCCGGCCCGTTGAGGATGTGACAAAGGAACTGTCCCTTTGACACATTTAGGGATGGAAGCCTGCCTGGGGTATGGGATGCCAGGCAGGCCCCCGGGGGAAAGCGATTAGGCGCTTGGTCGCGACTAGGCCAGGATGCCGGCCGCGGAGAGGGCGATGCCGCCCACGATGGCGATCACGAGAAGCCAACCGGTGTTGACGTTCTTCTTGATGAGCCAGTACATAAGGCCAGTGAGGCCAAGGGAAATCATCTGGGGCATCATGCCGTCCAGGATGTCCTGGATCACGACGGTGCCCTCAGCGAACTGCAGCGGGGTGGTGGCGCCGATCAGCGTAGCGATCATGCCGCCCACGGACATAAGACCCACGATGCCGCAGACATACATGAGCTTCTCCATGAGGTCGGCGCCCTGAAGCTTGCTCAGGTACTCGTGTCCGCCCTGATAGCCCATCTTGGCTGCGAACCAAGTGATCAGCACAGAGGGGACGATGGAGATGAGCATAGCCAGGATCGGGCCCATGATGGAGCCCTGCTGAGCCAGCTGAACGCCCAGGCCAAAGGCGATAACGCGGATGGTGCCCTGGAAGAAGGAGTCACCGATGCCGGAAAGCGGACCCATGAGGGAGGTCTTGACCGCGTTGATCGAATCGGGATCGAAGTTCTCGGGATCCTTGGCGTACTCCTCCTCCATGGAGGCGGAGAGGCCCAGGATGAAAGCGCTCGTCTGCGGGGTGCAGTTGTAGAACGCCATGTGACGGTGGTAAGCCTCTTTCTTAGCAGCGAGCTGCCTGGGGTCGGACTCATCCGGATAGAGGCGATCGAGCGTGGGAACCATGCCGTAGAGGAAGCCCATGTTCATCTGACGCTCGTAGTTCCAAGAGGCCTGGATGGCCCAGGAGCGCCAGAAGAACTGGCTGACCTTCTTGTTCAGGGACACGTCCTTGGTTGCGGTTGCCATAGTGTGTTCCTCCTTAGTCTTCGTCGTCTTCGAGCGGATCGTAGTCGGAATCGACACCGGCGGCTGCATGGGAACCGTTGAACTTGAAGCCCATGAAGACGACAGCCAGGCACACACCGATCAGAGCGACCGCGATGACGGACAGGTTGAGGTAAGCGGCGAGCAGGAAACCGATGAACAGGAACGGAGTCATACCCTTCTTGATCATCATGGTGAGCAGCAGGGCCAAGCCGTAGGCGGTCATGATCTTGGTCGAAACGTTAAGACCAGTGGACAGCCACTCGGGAACCATGTTGACGATGGCCTGAACCAGGTCGGTGCCAACAAAGACGGCGAGGAAGATCGGCAGGAAGTACATGACGGCGTACAGACCGGAGCCGGCGCAGATGTGCATACGGTAGGCGGTCTTGAACTTTCCGTTATCGATCGCGTTATCTGCCACATGGGTGAGGGCGGCGATGATGGAACGGAACACGATGCCGAGGAGCTGACCCAGGACGGCGACCGGGATGGCGATCGTCATGGCGGTCTCGGCGGAAGCATCGGTCAGGCATGCGAAGGCAGCGGCCACGATGCCGCCCAGGACCATATCGGGCGGAACGGCGGCGCCGACCTGCACCAGGCCCATGGACACGAGCTCGACGGCGGCACCGACGGCAAGGCCGGTGGGCACATCGCCCAGCAGCAGACCGACGAGCGTAGCGCCAACGAGGGGCTGCTCGAAGTTAAGACGACCGAGCAGGCGGGAGTCCCACATGCAGAACACGCCGACGAGGCCGACGAGCACCGCACTGATGAACGTATTCATACCCTTCTCCTTTCAGTCAGGCAAAAGCCTGGTTGATTACAGCTTGGCGTCGATGTCGACGCTCTGATACGTAGGGGTCTGCTGGACATAGAGCTTGATGCCCATGTCGAGCAGCTGGTTGACGTCGGCCTTCTGGGTGGCGTCGAGGAAGACGGAGCTGTCCTTGCCGCCAATCTGATCGGCACCGTCGTGGTTGGCGGTGGCGCCCAGGTTGATGGCGTCGAGCTTGTAGCCCTGGCAGAACTGCAGCATCTCGGCCGTGTTGCCAAAGACGAACATGACGCGCTCACCGAGGGTGTTGAGCTTGTCCATCTTGGCGAGGGCACGCTCAACGGTGAAGACGTTCAGGCGCACGCCCTGGGGCTTGGCCAGCTTAAGAGCGCCCTTCTTGATGTCATCGTTGGCGGCAGCGTTGTCGACGACGATGATGCGCTCGGCCTGAACCTTGGTGGTCCAGGTAAAGACGACCTGGCCGTGCAGCAGACGGTAGTCAAGACGTGCGAGGACGATCTTGGCGGGACCGGAGCTGTGACGGGATGCCTTGGCCTTCTTGGCGGGAGCCGCGGCGGCCTCGACCGGTGCGTTGGGGTTGGTCAGACCGGTGCGGGCCTCGTTGATGAGGGCTGCGAGCTCGGCGCCCTTGACGGGGACGGGGCTCATAGCGAGCGTGAGCGCCAGCGGGATGTTGAAACCGCTGACAACCGTGAACTTCGTGCCGTTCTTGGAAAGCTCGACCATGTTGTTGTTGACCGAGCTGCCGAGCATATCGGTCAGCACATAGACGGTGTCGTCCGCGTTGAACGTGGCGATCATAGCCTCAACCTTATTGGTGATGGGCTCCTTGTCGTCACGAGCAAGCGACACGACGTGGACGTTCGACGCGTCGCCGAGAACCATCTCGAGCGTGTCTTTGGCGCCTGCGGCCAGGCCGCCATGAGATGCGAGAATGATCTGATTCATCTTGCCTCCTCCTTTTCGTTATGGTCATTATAACGTCTTATACGTTGCTTATATTGCTAATTAGTATAAAGACCGTTCGCGGGTGAAAATCGACCGTTGACGGGTTTAACG
>JAHYYO010000074.1:0-4374 GCA_019424925.1 Collinsella sp. | reverse complement strand
GGTGCGGGAACGGCCTATTTGCTCAATGTGTTCGGCTGAGATCGGAAATCAACCTGAGTTGGCAGACGGCGCGATTAAAGCCGCAGACGTGAGGTTTTGAGCACATTTGTTAACACGGCCGAAACGTTTGCGGGTGAAGTCTGCTTTGGCTATTGCGGGTGTTAGAGCCCCAGGATGCCAAGGACAGTCTGGGCAGCCGCTCCCGGGCGATCGCGCAGGCCGTTGTGCGCGCCGGGAACCATTACGAGCGGACAGTCCAAAAGCTCAGCCGCCACCCTCGTGCCCGCCTCGCGAGGCGTGCCAATCGAGAGCTCGCCCAGGAGCACGGCGGCCACCGTTTTCGACGCACGGACGCTATCCCAATCGGGAACGCAGGTCATAGTAATCCCGTATTCGTTCGCCATGAAACTGCGGCCGTTGCGCAGGGCATGCTTGGCTTCCGCCTCGGTTAACTTGGGGGCCTCAGGGTCCGAATCGCCGATGGCGCCCAGGAAGGCCCGTAATGCCCTGGAGACCTTTCCCGCGGCGATCATCTCGAGCAAAACCGGGGCCGCGCCCAGACCGGCGCCCTCATCCGTCACGGCGGGTTCATGCAGAATCGCACGCGAGATTATGGCGGGGTTTGCACGGAGAAGCTCCAGGGCCACCAACGTACCGGCACTGTGCGCGAGCACGTTTGCCGGAGCGCCAATATGCTCGATAACGACCTGCAGGTCGGCGGCTTGGGCGGCGAGGTCGTAGCGTCCGTCTGCAGCGTCGCCGCTCTCGCCGCAACCGCGGCGGTCGTAGGTAATGACGCGATAGTCACAGGCGAGCTCGCGGGCGATGCCGTCAAAAAAGACACCGTCGACGCACGCACCGTGCACGCAAACCAAGGCGGGTGCATCGGACGATACAACCGGGCCGGCATACTCGCGGCAGGCGATCGTAGTGCCCGCATTCTCGACCGTAAAATCCATACTGTGTTCCCATCATCAACGCCCATCCAGTTGCACGTCAGTACGATTGGATGGACCCGCATTGCCTTACGACTTGTTAACAGATTAACTGTACCCGACCCGAGGCTTTTCATGGCACGGCATAATGAGCGACGTGAAAAAACGAAACTTGTAAAGCAAGAGCCCACACCTTGCTTTGGAGCCGATGCTATGCTTAGGCACAATTGTCTTGAGGAGCATATGCCTATGTCTACGTTTTTGAATGCCAGCCCCATCTTTGGGCCCGTTCGCAGCCGTCGCCTTGGTCTCTCGCTCGGCGTCAACATGATGCCGGCCAGCGGCAAAATCTGCACGTTCGACTGCATTTACTGCGAAAACGGCCTCAACGCCGAGCGCCCCTGCCATGAGCCGTACAACACAGCTGCCGTGGTACTCGACTCGCTCGAGGCAAAGCTGCGCGAGATGGCAGCCGAGGGTGAGCTCCCCGATGTGATCACCTTCGCAGGCAACGGCGAACCCACCGCCGCACCGGAGTTTCCGCAGGCCATCGCCGGCGCCGTCGCGCTGCGCGATCAGCTGGCCCCAAACTCCAAAATCGCCGTGCTCTCCAACGGTACGCGCGCCGACCGCCCCGAGGTGCACGATGCGCTCATGATGGTCGACGACAACATCCTCAAGCTCGATACGGTCGACCCGGCTTTTATCCAGCTGCTCGACCAGCCCGTTGGCCCCTACGACGTCGAGCACCAGATCGAGACGTTCGCGAGCTTTAACGGCCACGTTATTATCCAGACGATCTTTTTGAACGGCGAGTACCAGGGCAAGTCCCTCGATAACACTGGTGAAGCGTACGTCGGCCCTTGGCTCGCGGCGCTCGAGCGCATTCGCCCGCAGGAGGCGACCATCTACACGGTGGCGCGCGAGACACCGGTCGCCGGCCTTGCCAAAGCAGCGCCCGTGGTGCTCGACGCCATTGCCGCGCGCGTTCAAGCCCTCGGCATTCCCTGCCAGGTGAGTTACTAGCAAAACCACGCAGCAGCTAGTGCCGCCATCCCGCCCCATCAGTTGCGGTGATATAGTTCCTATTTGTGCTGTTAAACCGCTTAAATCGGAACTATATCACCGCAACTTTTATGGACACGTGGGTGGGCTATACTAGCTGCGAATGAAAGGAAGTTAGCCATGTATGACAAAGGACCCGTGCCCGGCCGCAACGACGCTTGCTGGTGCGGCAGCGGCAAGAAATACAAGAAATGCCACAGCGCCTTCGACGAGCGCCTCGAGCGCCTGTGGGAAGAGGGCTGGGAGGTTCTGCCCCGCACGCTCTACAAGACGCCCGCCGATATCGAGGGCATCAAGCGCTCCGCCGCCATCAACGTGGGCGTGCTCGACTACGTAGGCGAGCACATCGCCGCGGGCATGACCACCAACCAGATCGACCAGATGATCTACGACTACACCGTCGAGCACGGTGGCACGCCGGCCGACCTCAACTACGAGGGCTATCCCAAGAGCGTGTGCACCTCGATCAACGACGTGGTCTGCCACGGTATCCCCTGCGATACGGACGTGCTGCACGAGGGCGACATCATCAACGTGGACTGCTCCACGATCCTAGACGGCTACTTTAGCGACTCGAGCCGCATGTTCTGCATCGGCGAAGTCTCGGCCGAGCGCCAGCGCCTGGTCGACGTCACCCGCGCCAGCGTGGAGGCGGGTCTGGCGGCCGTCAAGCCGTGGCTGCCGCTCTCCGTCATGGCCGAGGCCGTGCAAAAGACGGTCGAGGACGCCGGCTTTAGCGTGGTGCGCGAGTACGGCGGACACGGCATCGGTAAGGAGTTCCACGAGGACCCGTTTGTGGGCTTTACCACCGAGGCGCCCGATGTGGACACCATCATGGCTCCGGGCATGGTCTTTACCATCGAGCCTATGGTCAACGCCGGAGCGCCCGACATCAAGATTAGCAAGGGCGATGGTTGGTGCGTGCGCACCAAGGACGGCAGCGATTCGGCCCAGTGCGAGGTACAGCTCGTGGTGACCGAGGACGGCTACGAGCTGCTGAGCTGGTAGCCGCAGATGCGCCGGATGCTGACGGGCACGCTCGTCTTGCATCCGGCGTTTTATTTGAACGTTTTGCCCGATAAAACCTGCCAAAATAAACCTGTCCCTTTTTGGTAGGCTGAGCGGAGAGGACTGCTTGTGAACATCCTGGTTTTGCTGCCCGTCAACGACCGCCATCGCGCAATTCTTGAGTCGAGCGCTCCGGGCGAGGACTTTATCTACACGAGCTCCGACGCCATCACGCGCGAGCAGGTCGCCAACGCCGATGTGATCTTGGGCAACATAGACCCTGCCCTGCTTACCGCATGCGAGCACCTCCAGCTGCTGCAACTACAGACCGCGGGCTATGACGATTACTTGGCCGCCGGCACCGTGCCAGCCGACGCCAAGCTGTCTTGCTCGGTGGGCGCCTACGGCCAGGCCGTGAGCGAGCACATGTTTGCCATGGTGCTGTCAATGATAAAGCGCCTGCCCGGCTACCAGGACCTGCAGCGCGAGCATCGCTGGGAGGACTTGGGCCCGGTCACCTCGCTCAAAAATGCCAACGTGCTGGTGCTGGGCGCAGGCGATATCGGCGGCCACTTTGCCACGCTCTGCCGCAGCATGGGCGCACACGTCCGCGGCATCAAGCGCCATCCACTCGTCTACCCTATTGTGTTTGAGGACATGGACGGCATGGATGCCCTGCCCGAGCGCCTGGCCGAGGCTGACATCGTTGCATCCTTTATGCCGAGCACACCCGAGACCCGCGGCCTGGCGAACGCCGAGTTCTTCGCCGCGATGAAGCCGGGCGCCTTCTTTGCCAACGGCGGCCGCGGCGACCTTGTGGTCGCCGACGACTTGGTTGCCGCCTTGGAGTCGGGACATCTCGCCGGCGCCGCGGTCGACGTCACCGACCCCGAGCCCCTGCCCGCGACAAGCCCGCTGTGGGATGCGCCCAACATGCTCATCACACCGCATATCTCGGGCTGGTTCCACTTGGAGGCCACGCTCAACAATGTGGTCGACATTGCCGCGGAGAACTTGCGTCATCTGCAAGCGGGTGAGACGCTCCGCCGTTGGATCGAACACTAAGAATTACGCCGTTTTACAAACGGCGTAATGAGCCGACGCTGCGAGCCCGCCGTTTGGCCAACCTGCGGCGCTTTGCTGGCGCGGCCCTACCTGTGGGCTCTCGCTGACCATTATTCGACCAAAGGGGTCTAGCGCTATTTAAGCGTTGTTAGATAGCTTCTTGCGTCTTCTACGCTCATTGCTGCGACAGGCGCGTGTGAACAGAGTTTGACATCGTTGGTGACCAGTAAATCTGCTTGGGAGCGCATCGCTGCCGCAATGATTAAATCGTCTTCGTAATCGCTATGGAGATTACGCTGCT
>JAHYYO010000073.1:0-4774 GCA_019424925.1 Collinsella sp. | reverse complement strand
CGACTGTAATGGACGTTCTTGAATGACTAGTCAAACAAGAACGTCCCCAATGACTGGTTCCGTTTGCGGGGGAGGCGTGGGACAATACCGAGCGAATGTGATTGGGCGTCTGGAAAAGGGGTCGCGATGGACAAGTTGAGGACGCTTGCCGACGTGCTGCGCCAGGCTGGCTTTGCGCGCATCACGGGCCTGTTTCTTGTCTTCTACCTGCTGTGCTCGACGGCCGTCTGGCTGTCCGAGCCCACGACCCTTACGTTTGGCGATGGCCTCTGGTTTAGCTTTGAGACCGTATCGACGATCGGCTTTGGCGATATCCCGGCCGAAACACCGGTCGCCCGCGCTATCACCGTCGTCCTGAGCATCATCAGTATCTTCTACATTGCCATGCTCACGGGTGTGGCGGTGAGCTACTGCAATACGCTCATCAAGATGCGCCAAAAGGACACCATGGCGCGCTTTATGGACGATCTTGAGCATTTGGAAGAGCTCGACCGCGATGAGCTCGCCGACTTGTCGCGCCGCGTGCGCGAATATCGCCGGCGTCAACGCTAGAGCGGGTGCCGCGCGTCACGATGAGGGGGACAAAATATGAATATCACGGTATATCTGGGCGCCAGCGTCGGTAACGACCCGGCGTTTCTGCCTGCGGTGCAGGAGCTGGGCAACTGGATCGGCGCCAACGGACACGCGCTTGTGTACGGCGGGTCCAAGTCGGGCCTGATGGGCGCGCTTGCCGATAGCGTGCTCGATGCCGGCGGACACGTGACCGGCGTGGAGCCAAGCTTTTTTATCGAGGCGGAGTATCAGCACGATGGTATCGACGACCTTATCGTGACGAGCGACATGGCCGAGCGCAAGGCCAAGATGATCGGGCTCGGCGATGCATTCATCGCCTTTCCGGGCGGTACGGGCACGCTCGAGGAAATTGCCGAGGTCATGTCTGCCGTGTCGCTGGGACATCTGAGCGCGCCGTGCATTCTGTACAACTTAGACGGTTACTATAACGACCTCAAGTCGCTGCTCGAGCACATGATCGATAAGGGCCTATCGAGTCCGCAGCGCCAGCAAGGCATCTACTTTGCCGATGACCTGCGCCAGATCGCCTCGATTATCGGCAGTTAAGTCTTAGGCTTAGCGCGCGTGCGGCGCCCAACGGCGCGGTTCGCAGCGCAGATGGTTGGCCCGCCCGCGCTGCGCCCGTCTTACAATAAAAGTTATCTTTGTCGCTTTTGACCAACGGGAGGTCCCGATGGATAACCTGGCAAAACCCAAAAACCGTGCGCTGTTTTTAGTGAGCGTGGCTGTGACCGGTGCGTTTGCGGGCGCCGCGGTCTGGCTGTTCTTTTTTGCGATGGAGCACGGTATCGACTATCTATGGACCGAGATTCCGCACGCGCTGGGCGTTGCTTCGCCCGAGTTCGCCAGCGGCCCGTTTGGCTTTCTGCCGTACCCGTTTTTCGTCTGCTTGCTGGGCGGCCTGCTGATCGGTCTGTATGAAAAGCTTACGGGTACCAAGACCGACGACCTCAACCAGGTGATGGCCAAGGTCAAACAAGACGGACGCTACCCGTATGACAATCTGGGCAAGCTTTCGCTCGCGGCATTGCTGCCGCTGCTGTTTGGCGGAAGTATTGGACCGGAAGCCGGCCTGACCGGCGTTATCGCGGGCCTATGCAGCTGGGTCGGCGACCGCATGCGCCGCTTTGGAGCCGAGTTTAGGGAGCTCACGCTGTTGGGTACCCAGGCCGCGCTGACGGCGCTCTTTACCGCGCCCGTCTTTGGCTTTGTGGCGCCGCTCGCCGGTAGTGCCGACGGCCAGGGCGAAGGCGCCGACGATGAGTCCGCATCCGGCGAGATCACCATCAAGCTGCCCAAGACGCAAAAGACCGTGGTCTACGGCATTGCGATTGCCGGCGGTCTGGGCACTTATCTGCTGCTTGGCCAGCTTGTGGGCGGCGGCATGGGCATGCCCAGGTTCGAGTCCGCTGAGGTGGGCAACCTGGAACTTGTCTGGCTCATTCCGCTGGCGTTGGTTGGCACCGTATGCGGTTGGCTGTACTTTGTCTCCGAGCATGCAAGCGAGGCGCTGTCCCATGCAATAGGGGAGCGTCCTGTCGTCAAGGCCATGCTAGCCGGTCTGGCGCTCGCCATCTGCGGTACGGTCCTGCCCTACACCATGTTTGCCGGCGAGACCCAGGCCGATGTGCTCATGGAAACCTATCTGACCGTTCCCGCCGGCATGCTTATCGCGACCGGTCTTGTTAAGGCCATGCTGACGCCTGCCCTCATCAACCTTGGTTGGCGCGGCGGCCACTTCTTCCCGGTTATCTTCTCGGGCGTAAGCCTGGGCTACGGCCTTGCCATCCTCACCGGCGCAGATCCGGTCTTTTGCGTCGCCGTCTGCACCGCCTCGACGATGGGCGCCGTCATGCGTCAGCCCGTCATGGTCGTGGGCTTGCTGCTCATGTGCTTCCCGCTCAAGGGCATCGTCTGCATGATCATCGCTGCTGCTATCGCAGCGGGCATTCCGCTGCCCAAGCCGCTGCGCAAGTAGCGCGGTGGCGCACGGTCAATACGGGCATCTCGAGTCCAGTGTGAGGGTTTTCAGGTTGAGCTTGTGCCCCTGACGGGTCGTTATTTCCAAAATGCTGCTGTAACCCACGACACGGGTTGAGCGCCTCCCCAAAAAGACCGCGCCGATCTGTGGCGCATGCCCTATGCTACCGCGCCTGTCTACAGGTCGCGTGCCCGATAGACCTTGGTGCTGACGGTGCAGCTGATTGCACATAGCGCGAGGGCAAGTGCGGCGATGCCTGCACACAGGCAGCCAAGAACGGCAGGGTCGGGATTCGCTCCGGCAATCGACATGAGCCAGTTGCTGATGGGGTTGGAGGAGCTCAGCGTGGCCATGGCAAGGCATCCGAGCATGGCAAACAGGCCAACGGATAGGCGCAGCGCCTCCATGTGTCCAGATCGAAAGAACAGCGGCTGCGCCAAAAACACCATCATGAGGGAGATGAGCATCGATGCTGCCGAGGCGATTGCGATTTCAAAGACCGTCTGTCCCGTCGGGGGGATGCCTGCATTATTGAAGAGTGGGATGGTGACGATGTTCAACAGTGCAGCCGTACATGCCATGATGGCCGAGGAAGCAACGATACACAGGTAACGTGCGCAGATGATGTCTTTGCGCGAGATGGGCAGCGTTGCCCGATAGCGCTCCCACCCGTTTTGATTGTCGAAGCCGGCCAGCGAGCTCATGACCATGATGGGCGACATGGCGCTGACCGCGCAGGCGCCGGCACTCATGCCGGAATCTCCATCCGATGCGTTGGCGAGCGTCAGCACGACAAATATGAACAGGCCGACGCCCGCGATACTCGGGATAAGCGTGCGAACGATGGCGAGCTCGGACATAAAGGCGCGTTTCATTTCGAAGCCCCTTTCAGCATGAGGCGAAGATAATCATCAATGGTTGCCCGATCGCAGGGAATCTCGGGGAAAGCCTCGAGCGTATCGCGGCGGTTGGGCACGAGCACGTCCACGCTATAGGCGTGGCGGGCGGCACGGGCGCCTTCGACGCAAGCCATGAGCTCTGCGGCTTGTGCTTGCGTGCAGTGGGCGATACCGGCGCGGTCGGTAATGTCCTCGCGTGGCAGGTCAAATACAATCGAACCGTTATCGATGCAGATGACGCGGTCGGCGGCGCGATCGAGGTCGGACGTAATATGGCTCGAGAGCAACACGCTGCGCTGGCCGTCGGAAACAAAGGTGAGCAGCTCATCAAGCAGCTCCTCGCGTGCCATGGGATCGAGGCCCGCGGTGGCTTCGTCCAAAACGAGCAGCTCGGCATCGTGGCTGAGCGCGCAGGCAAGCTGCAGCTTCATGCCCATGCCGCGGGAGAGGTCCTTGACCTTTGTCTTGGGATCGAGGCCAAATCGGCCGATAAGGTCGGCAAAGGTGCCATGGCTCCAGGTGGGGTACGCTGGACTTACGAGTGCTTCAACTTTGGCCACCTTAAGTGTGGAAGGGAAGGGGCATGTGTCCAGCACGAGGCCGACACGAGCGCGCAGACAACGCTGCGTCTCATCGGGCGCGTCGGTGCCGCAGCGCTGCCCAAACAGGTGCACCTCGCCGGCATCGAGCTTTATGAGCCCGAGCGCGGCGCGAATGGTCGTTGTTTTGCCGGCGCCGTTTGCGCCCACAAAGCCGACGATCTGGCCGGGCTCCACGGTGAGTGTGACATCGCGTAGGGTAAAGCGGTCGCTTACGCGGCGTGAGACGCCTTTGAGTTCTAGCAAGTTTTGCATGGTATAGCCTTTCTTGCAGATGGCTACTGCATGGTTTCGGGGGCTACAAGGTCGAGCATCTCGTGCAATTTGTCGCGCGTGACGCCCAGGGTTTCGGCCTGTGTGGCGGCCTGCGCAAGTAGCTCTTCGATATGGCAGAGCTGGTTTTCGCGCAAGAGTTCCTGGTTGCCCTCGGCGACAAAGCAGCCCTTGCCCTGCACGGTGCAGATAAAGCCGAGCTGTTCCAGGTCGGCATAGGCACGCTTGGTGGTAATGACGCTCACGCCGAGGTCGCTCGCGAGCGAACGGATGCTGGGGAGTTTGGCTCCCGCAGCGAGTGCGCCCGAAAGGATCTGCGCTTTGACCTGCGAGGAGATCTGCTCGTAGATGGGCTTGTCGCTCGAATTGGATAGGATGATGTCCACAGCGGCTCCTTAGCTGTTGGGCTACACGTGTATATAACCGGTAAGCACAGTATATATACA
>JAHYYO010000072.1:0-4868 GCA_019424925.1 Collinsella sp. | reverse complement strand
CCAACCAGCACGTCGGTAACTTTCCCGGCGTGACGGTCGACCGCAAGGACGGCACCATCCGTAACCATCCCGAGGCAAGCGTTACCGACCTGCCCGGCATCTATTCGCTGTCTCCGTACACGGGCGAAGAGATCGTCAGTCGCCAATTTATCCTGGACGAAAACCCCGATGCCATCATCGACATTATCGACGCCACCAACATCGAACGTAACCTGTACCTGACACTGCAGCTCATGGAGCTCGACCGCCCCATGGTCATCGCGCTCAACATGATGGACGAGGTGACCGCCAATGGTGGTGCCGTAGACGTCAACCTGCTCGAGAGCCTGCTGGGCGTGCCTGTTGTTCCCATTAGCGCTGCCCGCAACGAGGGCATTGGCGAGTTGGTGGATCATGCCTTGCACGTGGCGCGGTTCCGCGAGCGCCCCGGTCGCCTGGACTTCTGCGCGCCCGATGGTCCAGACGGCGGCGCGCTGCATCGCTGCATTCACGGCATCGCCAACCTTATCGAGGACCATGCCGCGACGGCGCATATCCCGGTGCGTTTTGCGGCGACCAAGCTGGTTGAGGGCGACGAGCTGGTGACCGAGGCGCTTCATCTGGACCGTAACGAACTTGACGCCATCGAGCACATCATTACCCAGATGGAGGGTGAGGCCGGTACCGACCGTCTATCTGCACTGGCTGACATGCGCTTCGGCTTTATCGGCGACGTGTGTGGGCGCTGCGTCGTCAAGCCGCACGAGAGCCGCGAGCACGTGCGTTCCGTCAAGATCGACCGCATCCTGACGGGTCGCTACACGGCCATTCCAGCGTTCCTGGTGATCATGGGTCTCGTCTTTTGGCTGACGTTTGGCGTGATCGGCGCGGCGTTGCAGGGACTTATGGAGGACGGCATCGCTGCCATCATCGCCTCGGCCGATGCGGGCCTCAAGGCGTTCGGCGCCAACGACGTGGTGCGCTCGCTGGCTGTCGACGGCGTGCTTACGGGCGTGGGCAGCGTGCTGACCTTCCTGCCGATTATCGTCGTGCTCTTTTTGTTCCTCTCCATTCTGGAAGACTCCGGCTACATGGCGCGTGTGGCCTTTGTCATGGATAAAGTGCTGCGTCGCTTTGGCCTGTCGGGCCGCAGCTTCGTGCCTATGCTCGTCGGTTTTGGCTGCACCGTGCCGGCTATCATGTCGACCCGTACGCTCCCATCCGAGCACGACCGCAAGATGACGGTCATGCTCACGCCGTTCATGAGCTGTTCGGCCAAGTTGCCGGTCTACGGTCTGCTGTGCGGGGCATTCTTCCCGCAGGCGACAGTTCCCGCCATGGTCTCGCTCTATCTGATTGGTATCGTGGTCGGCTGCATTGCCGCCCTGGTGCTCAACCGCACGGCATTTAAGGGCGACCCGGTGCCGTTTATCATGGAGCTTCCCAATTACCGCCTGCCGAGCGTCAAGACGACGGTGATGCTGGCATGGGATAAGGCCAAGGACTTTATTACCAAGGCCTTTACCATTATCTTTGCCGCCACCGTGGTCATCTGGTTCCTCCAGACGTTCGATATCCGCTTTAATGTGGTCGCCGATCAGTCGCAGAGTCTGCTTGCCGGTCTGGGTAGCATCATCGCGCCGGTGTTGGCCCCACTCGGTTTTGGCGACTGGCGTGCGTCGACGGCGCTCGTCACCGGACTCATTGCCAAGGAGAGCGTCATCTCGACGCTCACGGTGCTTTTGGGCGCAACGTCGCCCGCGGCGCTGTCGACCATGTTTTCGCCGTTTACCGCCTACGTGTTCCTGGTCTTTACGCTGCTGTACCCGCCCTGCGTAGCGGCAATCGGCGCCGTCAAGAGCGAGTTGGGCGCGCGCTATGCCGTGGCCGTGTTCGCGTTTCAGGTGACGGTCGCCTGGATCGTGGCGTTTGTCGTGCATTCGGCGGGCATATTGCTGGGGCTGGCTTAGTTATTTATTGATGGCGCAACCTCTGTGTATTGAGTTGATTACGGCCCCGCATCTGTTGCTGACGGATGCGGGGCCGTTGCTATATAATCGCCCATCGCTCAAGACAATCGGAGGGGGTTCCTACATGACTCAGGCAAGACAAGATGGCATCTCGCTCAAGCAGTGGCTCCCGCTTATCGGGCTTGCCTGCTGTTCGTTCGTGTTCAACACATCAGAGTTCATGCCCATTGGCCTTCTGACTGATATTGCCGCATCGTTCTCGCTCACCGAGGCCCAGGCAGGCATCATGATTTCGGTCTACGCCTGGGGTGTCATGCTGCTGTCGCTGCCACTCATGGTGTTTGCCTCGCGCTTTGAGTTCAAGCGGATGCTGCTGGGCGTTTTGGCCGTGTTTTCGCTCGGCCAGTTCTTGTCCGCCTTGGCGCCCACCTATCCTATTTTGGTTTGCGCGCGTCTGGTGGTCGCCTGCGTGCATGCCGTGTTCTGGTCGGTCGCCTCGATCATGGCTTCGCGCCTGGTCGACACCCGCCATGGGGCGCTCGCCATCAGCATAATCGCCACGGGCTCGTCCATCGCGCAGATTTTTGGCCTGCCGATCGGCCGCGCCATCGGGCTGGCCGTGGGCTGGCGCATGACATTCGCCGTGGTCGGTGCCTTCTCTGCCGCCGCGGTGGTGTACCAAGCCGCGGTGTTTCCGGCTATGCCGGCGGGTGAGCGCTTTACCGTCAAACAGCTGCCCGTGCTGCTCAAGAACCCGTTCCTGATCGCGCTCTACGCGGTCACGGTCTTTATGGCAACCGGCTATTATGCGGGTTACAGCTATATCGAGCCGTTCCTGGCGCAGGTCGCGCACGTCGACGCAAGCGCTATTACCATGACGCTGACGGCGTTCGGCTGCTCTGGTCTGCTCGGAAGCTGGCTGTTCGGCCGTCTGTTCGATGGGCATCGCTTCCCGTTCTTGGCTATCACGCTCTCCGGCGTGCCGGTGGCTCTGCTGCTCATGGGTCCGGTTGCACCGTCGCTCGTCGCCGTTCTCGCTGTTTGCGCGCTATGGGGCTGCTGCGCCACGGCCTTTAACGTGGCGTTTCAGGCCGAGCTCATCAAGTACACACCGGCGGATTCGTCGGCCGTCGCCATGTCGATCTTCTCGGGCCTGTTCAATCTGGGTATCGGCACGGGCACCGCAATCGGTGGCGCCGTGGTTTCGGGTCCCGGTATCGCTTGGATTGGCTTCGCGGGCGGGGCGATTACCGTCGTGGGCGTCATCCTCGCCATCACGGTGCTGTTCCCGGCCATACGCCGCGCAAAGCCCGTCGCCTAATCACGTCCCCTCATCAGCTGCGGTGGAATAGCTCCTGTTTAAGGCCTCTGAAGGCCCAAGCAGGAATTATTTCACCGCAACTTATTTTGGGGGAGGGGATACGCGGCGGGCATACAATGGATGTCGTTGTGTTGAGCTTACCGGGAGGTTGCTATGTGGGCATACGAGACGACGTTCTATCAGATCTATCCGCTGGGCTTTTGCGGAGCTCCGCGCGAAAACGCCGCGCCCGTTGCCGAAGATGAGCTCGCCCAGGCTGCCAACGCAGCGCCCAACCCCGATGCGCCCATCATGAAGATCGCCCAATGGGCCGACTACCTGCAAGAGCTCGGCATCGGTGCTGTGCTCATTAACCCGCCGCTCGAATCCGACGGCCATGGCTACGACACGCGCAGCCTGCGCCATATCGACCGTCGCCTGGGTGGGGATGCCGATTTTGCCGCTGTATGCGAGACGCTGCACGCCCATGGCATCCGCGTGGTGCTCGATGCGGTCTTCAACCATGTGGGCCGTGGCTTTTGGGCCTTCCGCGATGTGCAGGAGCGCAAGTGGGACTCGCCCTACAAGGATTGGTTCCACATCAGCTTTGACGGCGACTCCTGCTATGGCGATGGCTTTTGGTACGAGGGCTGGGAAGGCCATTTTGAGCTCGTGAAGCTCAACCTGCAAAACCCCGCCGTGGTCGATTACCTGCTCGAGTCCGTGCGCCGTTGGGCCGACGTCTTTGGCGTCGACGGCCTGCGCCTGGACGTTGCCTATATGCTCGACCGCGACTTTATGCGCCGCCTGCACGCCTTTGCCCGTGAGCTCAAGCCCGACTTTGTGCTGATCGGCGAGACGCTCCACGGCGACTACAACCAGATCGTCAACGACGAGATGCTCGACTCCTGCACCAACTACGAGTGCTACAAGGGCCTGTACTCCAGCTTTAACTCGGTCAATATGTTCGAGATCGCGCACTCGCTGCACCGCCAGTTTGGCGGTGACCCGTGGTGCATTTATCGCGGCAAGCATCTGCTGTCGTTTGTCGACAACCACGATGTGCCGCGCCTGGCGAGCATCCTTACCGACAAGTCCTGTCTGCGCCCCGCTTATGGCATGCTCTTTGGCATGCCGGGCATTCCGTGCGTCTACTATGGCAGCGAGTGGGGGATTCCTGGCGAAAAGGGCGGCCCCGATGGTGACTGGGCGCTGCGACCTGCGCTCGATGAGCCTGCGCCCAACGAGCTGACGGCCTTCATCAAGCAGCTCGCGCACCTGCGCTCGGCAGACGACGCGGCGGCCCGTGCCCTCAACTATGGTGCCTATCGCAACGTGGTGATTCAGAACAAGCAGCTGCTGTTCGAGCGCGCCTGCGACGACGCGACGGTGCTCGTGGCGGTCAATGCCGTGAACGAGCCCTATACCTTTGGAGCCGGCGAGCTCAACGGCTCCTTTGCCGACCTACTTGCCGACGATGCGCCCACGGTCGAGCTTACGGGTACCCTCGAGCTTGCACCCTATGAGGTGCGCTATCTACTGAGGGCCTAGCCCATGCCTGTGTCCGACGAGGGCTATCAACATATTGAGCATGGGTTTGAACCCGTGTTTGACGAGCG
>JAHYYO010000071.1:0-4896 GCA_019424925.1 Collinsella sp. | reverse complement strand
GCGCCCGCGTGATCGATGAGCTGTGGGGCCACATTCAGGTGGCGTTTGCCAACGACACCACTTTCAGCATCACCTGGGAGAACTGCGGCAAGACCATTTTCGTCTACTTTATGATCTGGACTGCCGCTGCCTCGTTCTATGCGCTCCAGAGCTTTTTGATGTCGAGCGTCGCTGAGCGTCTCAATCTGCGCCTGCGCAACCGCATCGCGCAAAAGCTCAACCGTCTGCCGCTCGCCTATTTTGACGCGCATCGTCCCGGCGAGGTCGTCAGCCGCGCGACCAACGACCTGGACAAGATGTCCGAGAGCATGCAGCGCGGATTGCTGCAGCTGCTCGTGTCGATCGGCACGGTTGTTGGTGCTGTGAGCGTGATGTTCGTGTTCAGCGTGCAGCTTACGCTCGTCTTTCTGTTCTTTACGGCACTGTCGCTGCTGGTGACGAAGGTCGTCTCGCGCCGCACACACGATGTGACGGGCGAGCGCCAGGAGTGGGTGTCCAAGATTACGAGTGCGGTCGAGGAAGGCTATTCGGGCCGTCTGGTGATCCGCGCGTTTAACCGCGAACGCCAAAGTTCTGCCGAGGTGCACCAGGCCTCGGGCGAGCTGGCACGCGTGAGTGCCAAGGCCGACTTTATGATCAATGCCGTCGGCCCTGCGGTGCGCTTTATCGGCCGTTTGGCGCAGATCGTGATCGCGCTGGTGGGCTGCAGCATGCTGGTTGCCGGTCACATGACCGTCGGCGTGTTCCAGGCGTTCTTCCAGTTTATCTACGAGGCGTCCGAACCCATGACGCAGCTGTCGTTTACCTTCAACTCGCTGCAGAGCGCGTTGGCGAGTGCGGAGCGCGTGTTCGACCTGCTCGATGAGCCCGAGATGGAGGCCGATCCGCTGCCGGACGAGGCCGCCAAGCTGCCGGGTCGCGTTGAGGGTCGCGTCTCCTTTGAGCACGTGCGCTTTGGTTATTCGCCCGACAAGCCGCTTATGCACGACGTGTCGTTTACCGCCGAGCCGGGCCAGAAGATTGCCGTGGTGGGAACCACGGGCGCGGGCAAGACGACGCTCATCAACCTGCTCATGCGCTTCTACGAGATTGACGGCGGGCGTATTACGCTCGACGGCGTGGATACGAGCCGCATGGACCGCGGCGAGCTACGGCAGCAGTTTGGCATGGTGCTGCAGGACGCCTGGCTGTTCGATGGCACGATTGCCGAAAACATCGCCTACGGCTGTCCCGAGGCGACGCGTGAGGAGATCGTGGCGGCTGCGCGCGCCGCGCAGGTCGACTTCTTTGTGCGCACCATGCCGCAGGGCTACGACACGCGGGTGGCCAACGATGCCGAAAGCATCAGCCAGGGCCAGCGTCAGCTGCTGACCATCGCACGCGTGCTGCTCAATAACCCGGCGATTCTCATCCTGGACGAGGCGACCTCAAGCGTGGATACGCGTACCGAGCTTGCCATCGGTCGTGCCATGGACGCGCTCATGCGCGGGCGCACGAGCTTTGTGATCGCGCACCGCCTGTCGACGATCGTGGACGCCGACCTGATCTTGGTCATGGATCACGGCAACATTATCGAGCAGGGCACGCATAAGGAGCTGCTGGCTGCCGAGGGTGCCTACGCCGACCTCTATCTGAGCCAGTTCGCATAATGTGACAAAGGGACAGTCTCTTTGCCACATCACAAATAAGGCGCGCCGGGGATGAATTCCCTGGCGCGCCTTTGCGTTGATGCCGATGTCGTTTTGTGCCGCTTGCGTTCCTAGCGTTCGTCCACGAGCTTGGCGACGAGGGCCTTGAGCTCGGCCACCTCTCGCTCGAGTTCCTTGACGCGGCGGGCATTCTCGGTGATGCCCTGGCGGTTGAGGGCGGACTGCTCGGCGGCGTCATCGGGCATGTACTCGCGATGCTGCTTGGCGTCGAAACTCTCCTCGAACACACGGCAGCCGTTGCGCTTGATGATGCGTCCCGGCACGCCCACGACGGTGCAGTTGTCGGGGACGTCCTTAACGACGACCGAGTTGCCGCCGATCTTGACGTTGTTGCCGATGCGGATGTTGCCGAGCACCTTGGCGCCCGTGCCCACCGTGACATTGTTGCCCAGGGTGGGGTGACGCTTGCCGGTCTCGTTGCCGGTGCCGCCGAGCGTGACGCCCTGGTAGAGCACACAGTTGTCGCCCACAATGGTGGTCTCGCCGATGACGACGCCCATGGCGTGGTCGATAAAGAAGTGCTTGCCAATCTGCGCGGCAGGGTGAATCTCGACGCCGGTGATGTGGCGGGTGATTTGCGAGAGCACGCGGGCGAGCGAGCGATGACCGTGCTCCCACAGCCAGTGCTCGGGCACGTGGTTCCACTTGGCGTGCAGGCCAGGATAGGAAAGAAAGATGACCAGACCGTTTTGCGCGGCGGGGTCCTGCGCCTGGACGGTCTTGATGTCCTCGCGAATGGTATTGATAAAGCTCACCGGCCGCCCTCCCTTAGCGCCATGGCAATGCGATTCAATAAAGTATAGCGATTCGCTAGGGATTAGGAAGGACAATCTTGGCGGCATTGCGCAACAAGTGTCAGTTATGCAAACTTGCTGGTAATGGAGTCATGCTTTTGTGGGGTTGCGCACGAGGGGGCACCGCAACCGTATACTGGTCAACTTGGACGTATCCGCGCCCACAACTGAGAGGTTTTACTTCATGGGTTTCATCAATTTTATTGCCGAGCTGCTTAAGGACCCGCGCACCGCGATCGCCAGCTGGATCGCCGCCGGCCCGCTTATGGCCTACGGCTGCGTGTTCCTGATCATCTTTATCGAGACGGGCGTGGTGTTCTTCCCGTTCCTTCCCGGTGATTCGCTGCTGTTCGCCTCGGGTTTCTTTGCCCACAACGGCGGCTTTAACATCGTGGCGCTTCTGGCCACCGCATGGGCCGCTGCCATTTTGGGCGATCAGTGCAACTTTATGATCGGTCACTTCTTTGGCCGCAAGATCATCGCTTCGGGCAAGGTCAAGGCCATGACGCCCGAGCGCATCAAAAAGTCCGAGGACTTCTTGGACAAGTGGGGTCACCTGGCCATCTTCCTGGGTCGCTTCTTCCCGTTTATCCGCACCTTTGTGCCCTTTATCGCTGGCATGGGCGGCATGCACTGGCGCAACTTTGTCGTCTTTAACGTGCTGGGCGGCATTACCTGGTCGACGGTCTTTACGCTGCTGGGCTACTTCTTTGGCGGCATTCCCTTTGTGCAGGAGCACTTTGAGCTGCTGATTATCGGCATCGTTGCCGTGTCGATCATCCCGACCGTGGTCGGTCTGGTTAAGGCTAAGCTGGGCAAAAAGAACGCGTAGCTCGAGCCAGCGCGCAAACCGTGCCGTTGAGGCCCGTCACCCTTTACGGTGGCGGGCCTTTCTGCTTCGGTCAAATGAAAATACTTTACTTAGTTAAAGAAAAGCGTTTTATCAGACGCGTACGGGGAGTACAATCTCGTGCATGCGAATCGACGTGCCATCGGCTTTGATGCTGCTCGCGTGTCCCGTCCGGCTCTACGCTCCGGGCGTGCGACGTTGCGACGCGGTCGGCCTCGGTCCTTGCGTGCGGGTTCGCGAGTTTGCAACTGTGTATGTAAGGAGCGACATATGACTGTCGAGAAGAAGGATATCGATTGGGGTAGCCTCGGCTTTGGCTACATGAAGACCGATTACAGCTACGAGGCCCATTGGAAGGACGGCGAGTGGGACGAGGGCGGCCTGACCACCGACCACACCTTGCATGTCTCCGAGTGCGGCGGCATCTTCCATTACTGCCAGGAGGTCTTTGAGGGCCTGAAGGCCTACACCGCCGAGGACGGCAGCATCGTCTGCTTCCGTCCCGACATGAACGCCGAGCGTATGTACAACTCTGCGCAGCGCCTCGAGATGCCCCCGTTCCCCAAGGACAAGTTCGTTGAAGCCGTCAAGCAGGTCGTTTCTGCCAACGCCGCCTGGGTTCCGCCCTTCGGTTCCGGTGCGACCCTGTACGTGCGTCCGTTTATGATCGGCTCCGGTGACGTGATCGGCGTGGCTCCCGCTCCTGAGTACACGTTCCGCATTCTCGTGACCCCGGTCGGTCCGTACTTTAAGGGTGGCCTCAAGCCCGTCAAGCTGCGCGTTTCCGAGTATGACCGTGCGGCACCTCACGGTACCGGCAACATCAAGGCCGGCTTGAACTACGCCATGTCCCTCAAGCCCACGATGGAGGCCCATCGCGAGGGCTATGCCGAGAACCTGTATCTCGACTCCGAGTCCCGCACCTATGTCGAGGAGACCGGTGGCGCCAACGTCCTGTTCGTGAAGGAGGACGGCACCCTCGTCGTTCCTCAGTCGCACACCGACTCCATCCTGCCCTCTATCACCCGTCGCTCGCTCGTTCAGGTCGCTCAGGACCTGGGCATGACCGTTGACCAGCGTCCCGTCGAGTGGGCCGAGGTCAAGGCCGGTACCTTTGTCGAGTGCGGCCTGTGCGGCACCGCTGCCGTCATCTCCCCGGTTGGCGAGATCGACAACAAGGTTTACGGCGCCGACGAGACCGTGACCTTCCCGGCTGGCTACACCGAGATCGGTCCTGTGATGAAGAAGCTCCGCGAGACCCTGACTGGTATCCAGTCTGGTGCTGTTGAGGATAAGCACAACTGGGTTTACACCGTCGCGTAAGCTGTCTTAGCTGTCCGGCCCGAGGGCGACCTTCCTTTCCGGCGCGTCCTCGGACATGAAAGAACCTCCGCTGCGCACTTCGTGCGGCGGAGGTTTTTTCGTCCCGCGGAGTGCGCCGGAAAGGAAGGCCGCGCTTTTGTTTTGGTTCGCGCCATGTGGGGGTGGTGGCGACGTGCATTTTTGCGAGTATTCTGCAATCGAAGGCCCCTGCATACCGACC
>JAHYYO010000070.1:3297-4982 GCA_019424925.1 Collinsella sp. | reverse complement strand
CGGTGGGCTTCCATGAGGGTCGCGCGTTCCGCGCCAAGACGCCCGCGATTGCGGCTGTGAACGCGACGGGTTCCGGTGACTCGACCATCGCCGGTTTTGCGCATGCCATTGCTGCTGGTGCCGACGACGTCACGGTGCTCAAGACCGCCAATACCTGCGGTAAGCTCAACGCCATGGATCCCAAGACCGGCCATCTGGTCATGGACCGCTGGGACGAGATCTACAGCAACGTTGAGGTCGTAGAGTTGTAGCGGTTGCGACTCCTAATAGAATGAGCGTGGATAATCTCCTGCTTTTGGTGCCCATGCGAGCTCAAAGTGGGAGATTTTCCACGCTCGAGTCATTAGCCATTGGACGTTCTTGTTTGACTAGTCGTTTAAGAACGTCCCCAATGGCTACACTCAAAAACGGCGCCCGTCGGCGATGTTGCCGGCGGGCGCCGTTGTCGTGTGGGCGGAAATGATCCGTTTTCCTCCGTCCCTAAGGGATCATTACAGTGAGTCGATAAAGCGCTGCTGGGCGGCGCGGCCGGCCTCGTCCCATTTAAAGACGCCGGCGTTGTCGAGCACGTGGCCAAACACCACGCCGACCTCCTCGTGCAGGATGTCGATGGCGTTGTCCACCGTAAGCTCGTTCGCGCGGCGAGCAAAGACATCCGCGGCCCATGCGGCGTGGCTACGGCAAAGATCGTCGCTCTCGAGCGCTGCGGCAAGGTCGTAGCTGGCATCGGCTTTGGCTGCCAGCAGGTGCTCGCGGACAGCGCCGAGCTCGGGAACCAGGCGCGGCGGAAGAATAGCCAGGCCCATAACCTCGATCAGGCCGATGTTCTCCTTCTTAATGTGGTGATACTCGGCATGCGGGTGGAAAACGCCCAGCGGATGCTCGTCGGTCGTGATATTGCAGCGAAGCGCCAGGTAGGCCTCGTAAATCTCGCCGCCAGCGTTGCCGCGGGAGTCGACGCGGCGGATGACGGGCGTCACGGTGTTGTGCGCTACGCCGTCGGCCGTGTGCGCGATAACGCCCGCAGACTCGTCGGTCCACTCGCGCCAGGCGAGGATAATCTTCTCGGCAGCGTCGAGCAGCTGAGCGCGGTCATGCGAGCGCAGGCGCAGCACCGAGAGCGGCCACTGCAGCACAGTGCCGGTGACCTGGTCAAAACCGGGCACGCTAAACTGCGAGACCTCGGCGGCATGCATCATGGGGAACTCGTGCGCGCCGCCCTGGAAGTGGTCGTGCGACAGAATCGAGCCGCCCACGATAGGCAGGTCGGCGTTGGAGCCGATGAAGTAATGCGGGAACAGGTCCACAAAGTCGAACAGGCAGGTCAGGCCCTTGCGGTCGACGTGCATCGGACGATGCTCGGAGCTCATGGCAATGCAATGCTCGTTAAAGTACGCGTACGGGCTGTACTGGAAGCCCCAGCGCTCGCCGTTGAGCTGGATGGGGATAATGCGCAGGTTCTGGCGAGCGGGGTGAGCGCCGCCGTCGGCTGCGGCGGAGCGTCCGGGATAGCCCTCGTTTTCGATGCAGAGCTGGCAGGCGGGATACTTCTCGCCCGTGTTCTTTGCGGCACCAGCCGCGGCGATATCGCGTGGGTCCTTCTCAGGCTTGGAGAGGTTGATGGTGATCTCAAGATCGCCCCAGTTGGTGGGGGTGCTCCATTTGATGTTGCGCGCGATGGCGGC
>JAHYYO010000070.1:0-3197 GCA_019424925.1 Collinsella sp. | reverse complement strand
CAAGATCGCCCCAGTTGGTGGGGGTGCTCCATTTGATGTTGCGCGCGATGGCGGCACGGCGCACGTAGCCGGCGTCGCAGCACAGGCCGTAGAACCAGTCGGTTGCGGCGCGGGGCTCGTTGACGCCCATACGTCCGTTGAACTCCTCGTTTACAACCGAAGGCCTCGGCATGAGCGCACCCATGATGCGCATGGCGATGCGGTCGCGGCCTGACGCCGTGTCCTCGGCGGCACCGTTGGTAACGGCGGCCTCGGAAAGCGCGGCAAGCGTGCCCTCCAGGTCAAAGTCGGGGAGTGTATCGGGGTGCAAGAGCGAAATCTTCTCGGTCTTGAGTGCCCAAGCCATGTCGAGTGCGGGGCCCGTGGCGCCGATGCACTCCAAAATGGTGTTGTATGCCCAGATCCGGTCGTCCTGACCGATCATCGATCGATGGATGGCGTATTCAATCAGGCCCTGCGCGGCCTCGTGCACGTCACTCATTACAGCCATGCCGCGTAAGCCCCCTTGTCAGAAATTGCGTAGTGACGGGCAGAACCCTCGCCCAGCCAGCTGTTCATCTTGGCAATGAAGGTGTCGACCAGGTCGAGTGGCACAAAGGCCTGGATGGTGCCGCCAAAGCCGCCACCGTGGATACGGACGGCGCCGCGGCCGTCGAGCACATGCTCGGCCAGCGCCAGCGCATACATCGAGGGCTGCTCGGAGCCCAGCTTGGCAACGACATTCTGCAGGTACATGGCAGAGCTGGCGCCCGACTCGCGCGTCAGGACCAGGAACTGATCGATATCGCCGGCGTTCAGGGCTGCCCAGCGCTTATCGACCAGGCCGTTCTCGTACCAGTAGTGAACGGCGCGCAGGCAGGCGCGGTCGCCCAGCTTGGCGCGCAGCTCGGGGAGCTTGGCGTCAAAGTCGGCAACGTCGACCTCGCACAGGCGTGCCTTGCCAAACTCGGCGGCGACGTCCTGCATCTCGCGCGGAACGGCGGCGTAGTCGTCGGTGGCGGCCACGTGGTCGGCGCCGACCTTAACGAGCACGAGCGCGTAGCCGTGATCCTCAAAGTTGAGTTCGAGCTTCTGGGTCTTAGGCTGGGCTTGATCCTCAAAGTCCATGTAGGCAAGGCCGCCCAGGCACACAGCGGTCTGATCCATTAGACCGCAGGGCTTGCCGTAGTAGTTGTTCTCGGTGCGCTGGCTCATCTGGGCGAGCGTGACGGGCTCAATGGCGGGCGCGCCCCAGAGCGTCTCCATGGCGCGGCCGTAAGCCGCCTCGACGGCAGCGGAGCTCGAAAGACCGCCGCCCGAGGGGACGGAACAGGTTAAGGCAAAGTCGAAGCCCTTGGGCTCAACACCAAGCGCTGCAATCTCGTGGGCCATACCGCGGACGAGGCTGGCGGACGTGCCCTTCTCGGACTCTTGAATATCCAGCTTGTCGAGCGTGATCTCAAACGTAGGATAGCCCTCGTCGGCGACGCGAACCTTGTTGGTGTCGGTCGCCACGGCGATGCCGTCGACAGCGACATCGAGCGAGCCGGCGATAACGTGGCCACCCTCGTGGTCGGTGTGGTTGCCGCTGACCTCGGAACGGCCGGGCGCGTGCACGTAGAGCACCTGGCGGTCGCCGATGGGGTCAAACTCCTCCTCAAACAACTTGGTGAGGGTGGCGAGGGTCTTTTCGTCGGGGGCGGTCATACGGGTCCTTTCCTTGACGCCGGAGAGACTGGTCCGTGTCATTATGAGTACGTTAACAATTATGAGCACCACAAACCAGACGGTTGCGGTGCTGCACGTTAATGGGTATGTTAACGTACTCATAACACAACGTATCTCCTTTTTTGAGAATCTGGTAATCGGTAGATTTTCGGCCGTGAACGGTGTGGCTGTATGGACATATGGAGCAAAAGAACCGCTGATAGAAAAAGTAGAGTACGTTAACATGCGTCCGACGATAGCGGGCTTCGGCGTGGGGCGTGCTTTCGCTCGGGCCGACATTCACGCTATTCAGATCTTGCGAGAGCGAAGGTGATCCTGTGGCAAGGCGCCCGTCCAACGATACAGGTACGCGTCCGGTCTCCATGGCCGACGTCGCCCGCGCCGCTGGCGTTTCGCAGCAGACGGTTTCGCGCGTCGCCAACGGCTTGCCTAACGTCAACGAGCAGACGCGCCAGCGCGTGCAAGCCGCTATGCAAGAGCTCGGCTTTCGTCCGAGTTATGCCGGTCGCTCGCTACGCGACGGCCGTTACCATTCGGTCGGCTTGTGCGTCAACGATGTCACCAAGTTTGGCAACCTCTCAATGATCGACGGCATCGCCAGCGCTGCTCGCGAGCATAATTGCGCCATCACGCTGGTCGAGATGTCCAAGACCGAGGAATTCTCGCTTGCCGAGGCCACGCGTCGTATGGCCGCGCTGCCCGTGGACGGTATCATCATCGGCATGAGTCGCATGGCGCCCGATTTTGAGACGTTTGATCCACTGCCGGGCATTGGCACGGTCGTCGTTACCATGTACGCGCATCCGCGCGTGACCACAGTTGACTCTGATCATTACGGCTGCTCGCTATTGCTTATGGATCACCTGTTTGAGCTGGGACACGATCAGATTCGCTATATTGGCGGCCCGTCGTTCTCGGTCGACGAGCAGTTTCGTCGCGCCGGTTGGCAGGATGCACTCGAGCGTAAGCACATTAAGCCGCAGGCGCCGCTCGAGGGCGATTGGTCTGCCAACAGCGGTTACGAGGCCGGCAGATATCTGGCCGAGCACGACCGCACCATGACGGCGATTTACGCGGCAAACGACCAAATGGCAAACGGTGCCATCGCCGCGCTGCGCGATAGCGGCTTGCGCGTGCCCGAGGACGTGAGCGTGGTGGGCGTCGATGATTCGCTCGATGATTTTGTAGCACACAACGAGCTCACGACCGTTCGATTCGACTTGCATCAGCGTGGGCGCGAGGTGTTTGAGCATGCGGTTCCCGAGGCGGGTACGGTGGGCAAAACCGTTGCCATTCGTATTCCCGGCCAGCTCATCATTCGACATAGCACGGCGATACCGCGCTCATAGTTTGTGCTGGTAAACGGCGATTTATCGCATTTCAATAACAATCGGTAAGGATGCCGGCAGATAGCTGTTGGGATGCAGCCGAGTGCTATGATAGACGGGTTCTTTTGTCTATCTAGGAGGCTTTGCCTGATGGAGATCACC
>JAHYYO010000007.1:0-61467 GCA_019424925.1 Collinsella sp. | reverse complement strand
CGGTCCCGTTCCGAACCCGGAAGCTAAGCCCCATCGCGCCGAGAGTACTGCGGGGTCAGCCCGTGGGAGGCCAGGGCGCCGCTGACCGGTGGACGGCACCGAGCCGTACGCTTGAACTGAGAAGGGGGAGGCCTCGCGGCCTCCCCCTTTTTTCGTTGTATACACGTTGTACTTTGGGACCTAGCCCCCCGTATGCGCTCTTACTGTTTGGCTGTATTTTGAGTCTTTCTAGTGTATTTGAGCGATAATTACTCGCATTGGCGTTAGGGAGGGCTTGATGTTTACCGTATTTGTCTTGGGCAATATCGCTTCGGGTAAGTCGACTGCCTGCCGCTATTTCGAATCTCGTGGCGCTATGCTTATCGATCTGGATGAGCTTGCAAAATCGCTGTATGTGCCGGGCTCTGATATCGTCAATGCTCTCGCGGATGAATTCGGTTGGGACATTTTGGATGAGGAAGGCGGCATTCGCCGCAGCATCCTCGCCTCTCGAGCTTTCGCTTCTCCTGATTCGGTCGCACGGCTCAATGGCATTGTGCATCCCGTTCTGATTGAACAGCTTTCGCTTAGGATTCTCGATCCGGTTTGTTGTACGGTTTCATCACCCCGTTACCCCTTTGCGGTGGTTGAGGTTTCTGCTCCGACTGGTTTTGAGGATGCATTTGGCTTGGCTGATGAAATTCTGGTCATTAGCGCCCCTTTGTCAGTTCGTCGCGAGCGCGCTATTCAACGTGGCATGGTGCCATCTGATTTCGATGCCCGTTCTGCTTGTCAGCCCGATGAGTCTGCGCTGTGCAATCTCGCTACAACGGTGATTGATAATGCCGCAGGCGATAATTCGCTCTTTGAGCAGCTTGACTCATGGCTTGCATGCCATGGGTTTATAGATACTGCGGATAAGGGGGATGCCAATGCCTAAGACACGTTTCTTTGCGTGGTATCGCCTTATGCCGCTGGCTGCCGTTTTTGCCTTCGGCCTTATCTCATTCGTTTATTCTTGTGCTCCTGCCGCTTTCTTTAAACCGCTGTATCCGATTGACTACGAGGCGTATGTAAAGCAATCCAGTATTTCGCATAATCTGGATCCGTATCTGGTGTGCGCTGTCATTAAGTCGGAATCGAATTGGGATCCCGAGGCCGAGTCGAATCAGGGTGCTCAGGGATTGATGCAGCTGATGCCCGAGACTGCCCAGGATATGATCGCCAAGGGCCTTGTCGACGGAGGGGAGTATTCGGCCGACAATCTTAACGATCCGGCTACGAATATCGAGTTTGGCTGCGCATACCTCTCGTATCTTCTCACCTATTTCAACGGGTCGACGGATAGTGCCATCGCCGCCTATAACGCCGGTATGGGCAATGTCGACGGATGGGCGCAGCAGAACACGTCACTCCATAATGCGATTACCTTCCCTGAAACTCAGGCTTATCTGATTCGCGTCAATAATGCCTGGGTTCGATATAAGACTCTCTATCCCGATCGGTTCGTATAGGACTAAGCCCACCGCCCGCGTATACTGCAGATGTATGAGTTAGGAGTATCCATGGCGGAATTTGAAGTAGAACGCGTTGGTGGTGAACTTAAGCGCTTTGGCGTTGAGGGCGCTGATGTGCCGTTTAAGGTCGTGTCTCCATACGAGCCCGCTGGTTCCCAGCCTAAGGCCATTGAGTCACTTGTGCGGGGCGTGAGGGACGGAGACCGCTATCAGGTTTTGCTGGGTGTGACTGGTTCGGGTAAGACTTTTACGATGGCCAAAACCATTGAGGCCTTGGGTAAGCCGACCCTTGTCATGGCTCCGAATAAAACGCTCGCCGCTCAGCTTGCGAGCGAGCTCAAAGAGTTCTTTCCCAATAACGCTGTGGTCTACTTCGTCTCGTACTACGACTACTATCAGCCCGAGGCGTACGTGCCGCAAAGCGATACATATATCGAGAAAGACTCCTCGATTAACGAAGAGGTCGAGATGCTGCGCCATCAGGCGACCGCGTCACTGCTCTCTCGACGTGATGTGATCGTTGTCGCATCGGTCTCGTGTATCTATGGCATTGGCTCTCCTGAGGACTATGCGGGTCTGGCTCCAAACGTCGACAAGAAGGTGCCGCTCGAGCGCGATGACTTTATCCATGCGCTTATCGACATTCAATATGATCGCAATGACTATGACCTGGCACGTGGCACGTTCCGCGTGCGCGGCGATGTTGTTGACGTGTATCCGCCTTATGCCGAGCATCCGTTGCGGTTTGAGTTCTTTGGCGACGAGGTCGAGCTGATTGCCGAGATCGATGAGGTCACCGGTGAGATGCTTCGTGAGTACGAGGCCATTCCCGTATGGCCGGCATCGCACTACGTGACCGAGAAGCCGAAGGTCAAGGCGGCTCTGAAATCGATCAGCGAAGAGTGCGAGAAGCGCGTGGCGGAGCTCAAGGCGACCGACAAGTTGCTCGAGGCGCAGCGTCTGCAGCAGCGTACCGATTATGATCTTGAGATGCTCGAGACGATGGGCTTCTGCAACGGCATCGAGAACTACTCGCGTCATCTGGACGGTCGCAAGCCGGGTGAGCCGCCGTTTACCCTAATCGATTACTTTCCCAAGGATATGCTCTGCATCATCGATGAGAGCCATGTGACGGTGCCGCAGATTCGCGGCATGCACGAAGGTGACCGCTCGCGTAAGGTGACGCTGGTGGAACACGGTTTTCGCCTGCCCTCGGCGCTCGATAACCGCCCGCTTCGTTTCGATGAGTTTGAGGCAAGGATCCCCCAGTTTATCTATGTTTCGGCCACGCCGGGCGACTACGAGCTGCGGGTGAGCCAAAACGACGTGGAGCAGATTATTCGTCCGACCGGCCTGCTCGACCCCAAGATTGACGTGCGTCCAGTTCGCGGTCAGATTGACGATCTTGAGGACGAGATTCGCGAGCGCGTTGCCCGCAAGGAGCGCGTGCTGGTGACCACGTTGACCAAGCGCATGGCCGAGGACCTGACCGACCATCTACTTGATGCGGGCATTAAGGTCAATTACATGCACTCTGATACGGCGACAATGGACCGTGTCGAGATCCTGCGAACGCTGCGCGAGGGCAAGATCGATGTTCTCGTTGGCATCAACCTGCTTCGCGAGGGCTTGGATCTTCCCGAGGTCTCACTGGTGGCAATTCTCGATGCCGATAAGGAAGGCTTCTTGCGCAACCGTCGTTCGCTGATTCAGACGATTGGCCGTGCGGCCCGTAACGCCGATGGCGAAGTCATCATGTATGCAGACGTTGTGACCGATTCGATGAAAGAGGCCATCGAGGAGACGCAGCGCCGTCGCGAGATTCAGATGGCATATAACGAAGAGCATGGCATTGTGCCCAAGACAGTGCGCAAGGCCATCAACGACATCTCAAGTTTTATTGCCGAGGCCGAAAAAACCGTGGGTTCCAAGGGGCGCTCGAAGGGCGACTCTCTTGGCCATGGCGCATTCTATACGCCCGATGAGTCGGGCGAGGGCGGTGTGCCGGAAACGGTGGCGCCCGAGCAGACACTTGCGGAGCAGTTGGAAGAACTGCCACATGACGAGCTTGTGCGGATCGTCGAAACCATGGAAGAGGATATGCGTAACGCTTCTGCCGCTATGGACTTTGAGGAGGCGGCGCGCCTGCGCGATGCTGTCGTTCAGATTCGGGCGATGCTCGAGGGTACGTCTGAGGACGAGACGATCGAGCGCTTACGTTCGCAGGCCCGCAAGGGTTCCACTTTCGCATCGGGCAGAAAACGCCAGGGTGCACGGTTTAAGAAATAGCGAACAGGCCCCGAGTTCCCTGTGGAGCTCGGGGCCTGTGTCTTTTGCGCGCTGGAATTCGTGCGTTAGAGGTCTGCGATCAGGGCTTCAGCACAACGGATGCCGTCGGTGGCCGCGCTCATGATGCCGCCGGCATATCCAGCTCCCTCACCGCAAGGGTAGAGGCCCGGGGTCGACACGGCATGGCACGTTCGGTCTCGAGTGACAGTGACCGGTGAGCTCGAACGAGTCTCCACGCCGGTAAGAACGGCATCGGGGCGGTCGTAGCCTCGTAGCTTTTTTCCGAGTAGGGGAAGTCCCAGGCGGAGCGACTCGACGATATGCTGCGGCAGGGCTTCGTCAATTGCCGTCCAGGTCACACCGAGCGGATAGGTGGGCTTTACCTTTCCGGGCGCCTTGCTGGCGCGTCCTTCGAGGAAATCTCCGACGAGTTGTGCCGGTGCGTTCCAGTTGGAACCGCCCAGGCGATAGGCGGCCGCCTCGCAGGCACGCTGGAGCTCGATGCCGGCGAGCGGGTCATCGTTGGGAAGGTCCTCAGGCGTGACGTTAACGAGCAGGGCGGCATTTGCGTTGCGTCCGTCGCGGGCATTGAGACTGGCCCCGTTGACGCACAGATGGCACGGTTCTGAAGAGGCGGCAACAACCTGTCCGCCGGGGCACATGCAAAACGAGAACACGCTGCGGCCGTTGGGAAGATGGGCAACAAGTTTGTAGGGGGCCGCCCCGAGCGCTGGATGTCCCGCCGAGGCTCCATATTGGGCTCTGTTGATGTCGCGTTGCGGATGCTCGATGCGAACGCCCATGGCAAAGGTCTTTTGCGCGAGGGCCACGTTGTGGTCCTTAAGGAGCTCAAAAATATCGCGAGCAGAATGCCCGCAGGCGAGGATGAGGTGCTTTGTCTCGATTGGCTCGTAAGCGGCGTCTTGGGACGATTGGACATCAATACCGGTGATGGCGCCAGACGCGTCGATGCGAATGTCGACGAGCTTCGTTCGATAACGGACGACACCTCCGAGCTGCTCGATGCGCTGGGATATAGCGGTGACAACCTTGGGAAGGATGTCGGAGCCAATGTGCGGCTTGGCATCCCACAGAATATCGCGGGGCGCACCCGCCTCGACGAAGGTTTCGAGGATAAGGCGATGGGCGGGATTTTTTGTTCCCGTATTGAGCTTGCCGTCCGAGAAGGTCCCCGCGCCGCCCAGGCCAAACTGAATATTGCTCTCGGGGTCGAGGATGCGCTCCTTTAGAAAGAGGTCGATCGCCTGCGAGCGGCGAAATGCCGGGTCGCCGCGCTCGATAAGCAAGGGCTTAAGACCTGCTTTGGCGAGCGTGAGCGCAGCGAAAAGGCCGGCGCATCCGGCGCCGACAACGACAGGGCGTTCTTGAGGTGCGTCGGAGACGGGGGAGGGGAATGAAGGCTCATCGTCTTCTATCGCGCGTACGCGCGAGCGGTCACGCTCGGCAACGCTGTTGACCGCTTCTCGCTCGAGGTGGGGACTAGTCAGCTCAACACGAAAGCTCAGGATAAAATGGACGTCTCGTTTTTTGCGAGCGTCGATTGACTTGCGGTGGAGCTCGATGGACTTGATCTCGGAGTCCTTGCAACGTAGGATGCGCTTGGCGACTCGCTTGCCAACAATGAGGCAGGCATTTTCATCGCCGGCTTCATCGAGCGACGCGTTGACTTGGGTGATTTCGATCATCGAGGTCTCCTTAGAGGCAAGAAAGAGGCCGTCCGGTATCCCAGACGGCCCGAATGCGTTTTTGATTATAGACTGCGCGGCTACAAGCTGCTTGCAGCGCGAATGCCCGAGAGCCAGGCCCACGCAAGGTTAAAGCCTCCGCAATCGGCGTCGATGTCGAGCGCTTCGCCGCAGACGTAAAGCGGGGCGTCGACAGCGCTGCGCGCGCGTAGACTGGGTGTTGAGATGCTCTCGATAGATACGCCACCACGCGTGACCTGCGCCGAGCGCTCCTCGGCTGTTCCCTCGACGAGCAACTTAAAGTGCTTGAGGATCGAGACCAGGTGGATGACATCGTTGGAGCCTGGATGACACTGCTCGAACGCTGTGCAGACGACGCGGGAGAGTTGCGGGGCGAGCATGCCGTCGAGCCAACGGGGATCGCGGGGCGAAAAGCCGCCGAGCAGTTCAACGCGCCGGTTGAGCATATCGAGCAGCTTGTCTTTGGAGAGGTCGGGGAAAACGTCGAGCAGGATCGTATCGCCGCGCTGGATACGACGGGAGAGGTTGAAGACAGCGACGCCCGAGATGCCGAAGGCTCGAAACAGTACTTCACCGTCTTCGTGCCAGAGCTCACTATGGTTACGGGTGAGCGTCAAGCGGGCGCGGACGCGCAGACCATCCAACGTCTTGAGTGCCGCCCGATCGCCAACGACCGTTGCCGATACGGGGCAGAGGATGGGGCGCAGCGAAGTGAGGGGGAGGCTAAACGTATCGGCGATACCGGTGGGGTTGCCGCCCGTGGCGATAATTACGGCATGTGCCTGCAGGGCCTCGTTCTTGCGAGGGACATCGGCGAGCGCTTTCCGAAGCGAGCGGAGCTCCGATTTTCGGTCGTCGTGCTTTTTTGCCTTGAGCACCCGCGCTGGACGGTCTAGTTGGAGTGCCCAGCCTTCGGAAGCTTTGTGCGCCGAGGCAACGTTGGCTCCGCAGATTAAGGTGATACCTAGGCGGTCGCAAACGTTGAGAAGCGCGTCGCGCACCGATTCAGCGCGAAGGGAGCGCGGGTACAGCCGGCCTTCCTCGGAGGTTGTCATGATACCCAGCGAGGAGAAGAAACCCATAAGCTCTTGTTCGGGCTGGGGGCCCATGACGGATTCGACGAATGCGGGGTGGTTATACCGCTGAGGATCAATCGATTCGTTGGAGAGGTTGCAGCGGCCGTTACCGGTCGCAAGGAGCTTAAGGCCACAGGCGACATCGCGCTCAACGATGCAGACGCTTTTGCCAGCGCGTGCGGCCGTAATGGCAGCGGCGAGGCCTGAAGCCCCGCCGCCGATTACCAGGACGTCATAGAAGGCGCTCGCGTTCACTTAGGCCTCGTCGGTCTCGTGCGGGGTAACGGCCTCGACGGCAGAGACTGCCTTGGGCAACATGCCATCGGGCAGCGCGGTCTCGACCTCGCCCTTATCGCAGGCCTCGGCGAGTGCCGGATTAATGGGAAGCTGGCCCAAGATGTCGAGGTTATAGCGATCTGCGACCTCGGGGAGCTTGCTCTTGCCAAAGACCTCAATCTTCTTGCCGCAGTCGGGGCACTCAATATAGCTCATGTTCTCGACAATGCCCAGAATGGGGACGTTCATCTTCTCGGCCATGTTGACCGCCTTGGCGACGATCATCGAGACCAGATCCTGCGGGCTCGTGACGATGACGATGCCGTCGACGGGCAACGACTGGAAGACGGTGAGCGCGACGTCGCCTGTTCCCGGAGGCATGTCGACCAGCAGGTAGTCGATGGGGCCCCACGAGGTCTCGCTCCAGAACTGCCTAATGGCGCCTGCGATGACCGGACCGCGCCAAAGGACGGGGTCGGTCTCGTTTTGGAGCAGCAGGTTGGAGCTCATGACCTTGACGCCGTGCTCGGAGATTTCGGGCAGCATAAGGTTGCCAAGGGCATGGACGTGGCGTCCGCTCATACCGAACATCTTGGGGATGGAGGGACCGGTGATGTCGGCATCGAGGACGCCGACCTTGTGGCCGTGACGGGCAAGCTCGGTGGCGATGGCACCGGTGACAAACGACTTGCCGACACCGCCCTTGCCGGAAAGCACGGCGATGACGCGTTTGACCTCGGACAGCGTATTCTCCTCAAATTGCGACGGCGACGTTTGTCCGCCGGCGGCCTGTGCGTGCTCGCAACCCATGTATGACTCCTTTGTATATGTTGGGGCCGGGGCCCCGTGATGTGACACGAGCGTCATTGTACCCTCGTTTGCGAGCGGGAGTCATTTACGATGCATTTGGGCCGAGCGTGCTTGCAATACGATGGGTCCAAGCGAATGGGCGGGCTTACTGAACTTTGCTGGCGAACTCGAGGTATTGCATGCGCTGCAGCTTGTCGATCGTCGAGGCGTATGGGCTGTCTTCAGATTCCAAGTCGTAGCGCAGCCCGTCGGCACCAAGGTAGCCGGCGACATTGATGGTGGGCACATCTGACCTTGTTGCAAGCAGAGCCTTTTGATAGTCGGTGAGCGGGGCGCCGATCTTATTAAGGGTAATGGCTGCAACCTCGTTTGCCCCGACGGTGTCGTAGACGTTGAGCTCGGTATTGCCGGCGATTTCATAGTTAGCCCAGACGAAATAGGTCGACTGATAGACACGGAAAGCGTGGCTTGCCGTGTCTTCCTGAGGGTACAGCTCGTCGTTGAGAGTCGTTGCGGCGCTCGGCTGATGGTCGCCAAAAAAGACAAGGACAACCGGTCTGCCGATATTGCGGAGCTCGTTGATAAAGTACTCGAGGTCCCGGTCGGATGCGTTGATGCAGGTGAGATAGGTGTTGAGCGCGCTATTGGCGCCCTCGCTGGCTCCCTCGACCCAATAGTTTGTCAGCTCTTCGGCGGGAACGGTGCCATAGTCGTAGCCGCCGTGATTTTGCATCGTGACGTCAAAGATGAACTGCGGCGCTTCGTCGGTTCTAAGCAGGTCGAGTATCTTGTCGTAGGTGGCGTAGTCGCATACGCCGGCATGGTAATAGGGCGCACCTTCGAAATCGCCGATTGAAAGAAAGTCTCCAAAGCCCAGCTGCTGATAGATTTTATCTCGATGGTAGTTGACGGGGTTTTGCGGGTGCATAGCGGTAGTGGTATACCCAAGCTCTTTAAGGTCCTTTGCCAGGCTGTTTACGCCATTCATCTGATACAGCTGATAGGGGATCTTGCCTAATCCGACAAAGGCCGTTGTCGCTCCGGTCAAAAATTCGAATTCGGAGTTCGCCGTTCCGCCACCGGCGACCGAAGCGAGCATGGTGCCGCGAACAAGTGTGTCGGGAAGCGAGTTGTAGAATGCGGGGCCGGAGTACCCGGCCGCCTGGAGCTGCTCAAAGCACGAAAGGTCGCTAAAACTCTCGTTCATGATGGCAACAATCGTCGGCTTGATTTCATTGAACTGGGCAACGGCCGCCGCGCGCTGTTCGCTCGAGCCATATGTGCTGTCGTAGACGGCGGCGAGCTCCTGCTCGATGCTCTGCGCCTCATCGGGCGTATAGTCTTCGGGCTTCTCAATGGGCAACTCGTTGACCATTTCGGTGAACGAAGTGATAAAACCCTGAGACGCATACGTGGTGATGGGCTGCCAACGGTCAAATCCAAAATCCAGCGCCTGCTCCAAGTCGATGTTGGAAAAGCCTGAGAGCCCCACAACGGTCACTAGCAGAAAAGCACAGAGGTTAGCGGCGATAGCGGGGAAGACATGGGTGGGCGTACGGAGCTTTCGCGGTCGGATGAGCGAAAGAAGCCCCAGGGAAATCTCCAGCAGGGCGAGAGAGGTTACGATTCCGGCGGTAAAGGTAAACTCGTATCCCTCGCTCACTTCCATTGCGGTGCCAAGGGCCAAGATATCGCTTGGCAGGATGGCTTCGCCTTTAAACGTTATGACGAAGTGCTCGGCAATGCCAAGGACGCAACAGACGACGGGCACGAGGACCATGACGCCTCCATGACGCTGTCCCAGCAAATAAAGGGAGAGCAGAACCGTCGCGAGCAACCCGACGGAAAACCCGAATGAGTTGGCGGGAATGCGATAGAACGTTTCGTTGCAGGCAATTTCGATTGAAACGAACGAGAGCGCTGAAACAGCGGCGATGACAAGGATGTCGCGGCAAATACAGGCAACCGTTCCCGTCGCAAGGTCGGTTTGGTCGATAAGTCCCGAAACCAAGGGCTCGACAAGAAGCATGACGGCGGCAGCACCGAGCGCCGAATAAGAAAGGACCCATAGGGAGCTGCCCTCATTTACGAGCGATTGATTCGTAATCCATGCAGCTACCACGCCGAGCGGCATGAGGAGCGTCGCGCACCAAAAGACGCGGGCAATGGGTGGCTTTTCGTTGCGTTTGATTGAAAAATACACGCGCACGACGACGGCGGCCACGATAAGGACGGCGATGAATATGGGCAGATTGGCCATGTCGCTCGAAGTGATTTCAAGGGGGATATCTTCGGTCATGGACGTTCCTCTGGTACAGCAAATTAAGTTCAGTATTAGATTACTGTAACCTTTCCACGGCATTTCGAGAAACAAAGCGCCCGATACGCAAAGCTAAAGGTCTGCGAATCTTGTATTACGAACATCTGTGCGCGTCGAGTGCGCTAAACTCATCGGCAGTATGATTCGATGCAATAGGAGGCAAGGAGCTTCCATGTCTGATTCCTCTATCGTTATTCGCGGCGCTCGTGAGCACAACCTCCGTGATATCGATGTTTCCATTCCGCGTGACCAACTCGTGGTCATTACCGGTCTTTCTGGCTCGGGCAAGAGTTCGCTGGCATTTGACACTATCTATGCCGAGGGCCAGCGTCGATACGTCGAGAGCCTTTCGAGTTATGCGCGCCAGTTCTTGGGCCAGATGGACAAACCCGACTTGGATTCAATCGACGGCCTTTCGCCGGCGGTGTCGATCGACCAAAAGACGACATCTAAAAACCCTCGCTCGACGGTTGGCACCGTAACCGAGATTTATGACTATCTGCGTCTGCTGTTCGCCCGTGTGGGCACCCCGCACTGTCCCGAATGCGGCCGCGTCATTGAGCGCCAGACGACCGACCAGGTCGCCGATAAGGTCCTGGCGGCGGGGGAGGGCCGCCGCGCGTTTGTGCTGGCACCGGTGGTGCGCGGGCGAAAAGGCGAGTACACCAAGCTGTTTGAGGACCTTCGCGCCGAGGGCTTTAGCCGCGTGCGTGTCGACGGCGAGGTTCGCTCGCTTGATGACCCTATCGATTTGGATAAGAAATTCAAGCACGATATCGAGGTCGTGGTCGACCGTATCGTGATTCGCGAGAACTCGCTGGGCCGTATTGCCGAGTCCGTTGAACAGGCGACTGCGCTGGCGCACGGCAATGTGAACGTATACTTGCTGCCCGACCGCGACGCTCCCGAGGGGACCGAAGGCGAGTTGCTGGAGTATTCGCTGGCGTTAGCGTGCCCGGAGCATGGACACTCCATCGATGACCTGCAGCCGCGTGATTTCTCGTTCAACGCGCCCTATGGCGCGTGCCCCGAGTGCGATGGCCTGGGCTTTAAGAAGACGGTCGATGCCGAGGCCCTAATCGAAGACCCCTCGAAGTCGATCGCCGACGGGGTCTTTGGCAGCCTGTTTGGCAACTCTAACTACTATCCGCAGATTTTCGCTGCGGTCTGCAAACACTTTAAGGTGAGCGTCGATACGCCGTGGGAGGATCTGCCTCCGCGGGTGTGTCGTGCGTTTTTAGACGGCATGGGCGACCAGAAGATTTCGGTCGACTATCAAAAGCTCGATGGGCGCCGCAGCCAGTGGGACACCAAGTTCTCGGGTGTGCGCAATATCCTGTACGAGCGCTATACCGAGACGACGAATGAGAACACCAAGGCGCGCTTGGAGAAGTACATCCGCGAGGAGCCGTGCTCGAGCTGCCACGGCGCTCGTTTGCGCCCCGAGATGCTCGCCGTCACCGTGGGCGGCAAGTCCATTTACGAGGTTTGTTGTCTGTCGTGCCGTGAGTCGCTCGAGTTTTTTGAGGGCCTGGAACTCACCGAGCGCCAACAGTTTATCGGCGGACGCATCGTCAAGGAAATCCTGGAGCGCCTGCGTTTTCTGGTCGATGTCGGACTCGACTATCTGACCCTCGATCGTGCCTCGGCGACGCTTTCCGGAGGCGAGGCCCAGCGTATTCGCCTGGCAACGCAGATCGGCGCCGGCCTCATGGGTGTCCTGTACATTTTGGACGAGCCATCGATTGGCCTCCATCAGCGCGATAACGAGCGCCTGATCAAGACGCTTGAGCGCCTACGCGATATCGGCAATACCGTTATCGTTGTCGAACACGACGAGGATACAATCCGTGCCGCCGACTACGTGATCGACATGGGGCCCGGCGCCGGCGTCAACGGCGGACACGTAGTCGCGGCGGGAACGCCTGCCGATATCATGGCTTGCCCTGAGTCGATGACGGGCGCTTATCTGACCGGCAAACGAATGATCCGGGTGCCTGATGAACGGCGCAAGCCCGGTCGCGGCTGCCTTAAAATAACGGGCGCTCGAGCCAACAACCTCAAAAACGTTACCGCCAAGATCGAGTTTGGTACGCTTACGGTCGTTACCGGCGTGTCGGGATCGGGTAAGAGCTCCCTGGTTACCGACACTATCGCACCTGCCCTTACGAATGCCATTCACCGTTCGACGCGCCCTGTGGGTCCGTATAAGAAAATCGAGGGCATCGAGTGTATCGATAAGGTTATCGATATCGACCAGTCGCCGATTGGCCGCACGCCGCGTTCCAACCCTGCTACGTACATTGGCCTGTGGGATGATCTTCGCGCGCTGTTTGCGAGTACGCCGGAGTCGAAGGCGCGCGGCTACTCGCCGGGACGTTTCTCCTTTAACGTGAGCGGCGGTCGCTGCGAAGCATGCAAGGGCGACGGACAAATTAAGATCGAGATGCACTTCCTTCCCGATATCTATGTCCCCTGTGAGGTCTGCGGCGGCAAACGCTATAACCGCGAGACGCTTGAGGTCACCTACCGTGGTAAGACCATCTCGGACGTGCTCGACATGAGCGTCACCGAGGCACTGGCCTTCTTTGGGAATATCCCGCAGATTAAGCGCAAGCTCCAGACGCTGTACGATGTAGGCTTGGGCTACGTGAGCCTGGGCCAGCCCGCTACGACGCTCTCGGGCGGCGAGGCGCAGCGTGTGAAGCTCGCCAAGGAGCTTCATCGACGCCAGACGGGCAAGACGTTCTATATTTTGGATGAGCCGACGACCGGCCTTCATTTTGAGGACGTCCGCCAGCTGCTCGATGTGCTGCAGCGCTTGGTCGATGCGGGCAACACGGTGCTGGTGATTGAACACAACCTTGATGTCATCAAGGTTGCCGACCGCCTGATCGATATGGGCCCCGAGGGCGGTAACGGCGGCGGAACCGTCGTGGTTTCGGGCACACCGGAGCAGGTTGCGGACTGTCCGCAGAGTTATACGGGCAAGTTTTTGGCGCCGTTGCTCAGGCGTGACCGGGAGCGTCAGGCTCAACTTGATGCTCAATAAATAGGCGATTCAGTTTATGGGCGCCATCGACTCCTTGTGATTCGATGGCGCTTGCTGTGTCGAAGTGACGTATGCAGCCGAATTGGACATATACTTAATCCTTGCGTCCGAATGCGAGGGAAAGGATATGCCATGGCAAAGGCTGTAAAGACGCCAAAAACCAATGCGATGCGCGAGCTGGAAAGCGCCGGCATTTCCTATGTTCTACATACGTACGAAGACGATGGTGATGAGTCGGCGGGCCTGGGGGTCGCGATTTCGGAGCAGCTTGGCGAGGAGCCCGGACAAGGATTTAAGACCTTGGTCTGCGTGACGCCGTCCAACGACCACGTCGTGTGCTGCATCCCTGTTGCCGACGAGCTCGATCTAAAGTCCGCCGCGCGTGCCGCGGGGGAGAAGTCCTTGGCCATGATGCATGTGAAGGATTTGCTTGCGGCGACTGGCTACGTTCGCGGCGGCTGCAGTCCGGTCGGTATGAAAAAACGCTACCGGACGCTCATTGATGAGACATGTGTCCTTTGGGATACCATTTTTATTTCGGGAGGCAAGCGTGGTTATCAGCTTGAGCTTGCACCCGATGATTTAATTGCATTTTGCGGGGCGACGGTCGCCCCGATTACGAGAGAGGACTGAGCGATGCCGCAGGAAGAATTGAAGTGCGGAGCTCATTTTGCAAAAGAATCTGCGCCTCAGACACCCTCATCCGAAGCTTCTTCGTCGCGAGACGACACTGACGACATGGGCTCGTCGGACTACTCCACGGTTGGTCGTTCCGCCGGGCTTATGACCATCCTGACCATCGTGTCTCGCGTCACCGGCTTTATCCGCACATGGGCAATGGCGGCCGCTATCGGCATGTCGCTGCTCTCGTCCTCCTATCAGGTCGCCAACAACCTGCCCAATATGCTCTACGAACTCGTGATGGGCGGCATGCTCGTGACGGCGTTTTTGCCCGTGTACATGGGCGTGAGGCGTGAGCAGGGTCGCGAGGCCTCGAACGAGTACGTGGGCAACCTGCTCGGTATTCTGCTATTGGTGCTGGGTGGCATTTCGTTGCTGGGGACCGTGTTCGCTCCGGGCTTTATTTGGACGCAATCGTTCCTTTCGGGTGACGGCGGCAGCATGGATACCGCTGCGTTCATGTTCCGTTTCTTCGCCATCCAGATTCTGTTTTATGGTTTGGGCTCGGTGTTCTCGGGCGTTCTCAACGCACACCGCGACTACTTCTGGTCGACGTTTGCCCCGGTCCTCAACAATGTGATCGTCATTGCGAGCTTTATGGGCTTTGCGCCCGTGTCCGCACAGTTTGGCGACCGTGCCGGCATCATCTTGATTGCGGCCGGTACGACCCTCGGTGTCTTTGTTCAGATGGCATGTCAGATCCCCGCGCTTGGCAAGCACGGCGTGCATCCCCATATCCATATCGACTTTAAGGACCCCGCGCTGCGCCAGACGATTGCGCTCGGTATCCCGACGCTGCTCGCCACGGTGTGCATGTTTGTCTCGACTTCTATCACCAACGCTGCCGCGCTGGTGGTCCAGCCCGAGACTGGCCCTTCCGTCATCGCCTATGCGCGCCTGTGGTACACGCTGCCCTACGCGCTGATTGCCGCCTCGCTTTCGACGGCGCTCTATACCGAGCTCTCTCACGACGCACAGGAGAAGGATTACGACAGCGTTCGCACGGGCATTACGCGTGGCGTCGCCCAGATGCTCTTCTTCCTGATTCCGTTCGCGCTGTACCTGATTGTCTTCGCGCGTCCGCTCAACATGATTTACTGTGCCGGCAAGTTCGATGAATCCGGCGTGGCGCTGGTGTCCGAGTTCCTTGTCTACCTGGCGTTCTCGCTGCCGCTCTACGGTGTGGTCGTGTTGATGCAGAAGAGCTTCTCTGCCTTGCTCGACATGAAGCCCTATAGCCGCTATTGCCTGTATTCTGCCATCGGCCAGGCCGGCTCGGTTCTGCTGTTTGGCGTTGTGCTGGGCTTCGGCATGCCGGCAATCGCGCTTTCGTATGTCGTCGACTACGTGATCTTGGTCGGCTGTTCGCTGTGGTGGCTGCGTCGTCGTCTGCGTGGCCTTCAGGTCAAATCTATCCTGCATGGCGGTTTCTTTGGCCTTTTGCTCGGTGGCCTGGGTGCTGCCGCAGGCGCCGGCGTCATGTGGGCGCTTGAGCACTTTGTCGGGGCACTTGGCGGCTCGATTCTGATTACTCTTGGCTATGTTTGCGTTGCGGGTGTCGTCTCGCTTGCTGTTACCTTTGGCCTTGCCGTCGTCCTTAAGATGCCCGAGGTCTCGGCGCTGCTTCGTCGTAAGTAGGTGCGCGTGGCCGGTCACGACAACATTCCAACGCTTGCCGAGCAGGTTTCGCGCGTTCCTACACAACCCGGTTGCTACCTTTGGAAGGATGCCAAGGGTGATGTCATCTACGTGGGCAAGGCGAAAAACCTACGCGCCCGCATGCGTCAATACGTGACACTGCAGGATGAGCGTCAAAAGATCCCGCTGATGATGCAGCTGGTGGCGAGCTTTGACTATATCGTGGTGGAGACCGAGCATGAGGCGTTGGTGCTCGAGCGCAATTTGATTGGTCAGTACCATCCGTACTTTAACGTCGACCTCAAGGATGACAAGAGCTACCCCTTTATCGCCATTACAAAGGGCGACCTGTATCCCGCTATCAAATATACGCGTGAGCGTCATAAGCCGGGAACGCGCTATTTTGGACCCTATACCGATAGCCGTGCGGCACGTGAGACGATAGATACGCTGCGCAAGGTTATCCCCATCTGCTCCGCATCCTGTGCGGAGTGGCGTCGTTGTCGTCGCATCGTCGAGTCCCACAAGGGCGAGGAAGACATCGTCAATATGATTTGCGCGCAAAACGGGCGTCCCTGCTTTGACTACCATGTCGGGCGCGGCCCGGGTGCGTGTGTCGGCGCGATTTCCCCGACAGACTATGCCAAGAACGTCAAGCGTGTCGAGCGCTTTTTGTCGGGCCAGCGCAAGGATGTCGTCGATGAGCTGACCTCCGAGATGACGGATGCCGCCGAGGCGCTCGACTTTGAGCGCGCGGCACGCGTCAAACGTCGTTTGGAGGTCATCAGGGGTCTGGACGATCGTCAGCAAGTCGTTTTTCCCTCCAGTGTCGATATCGATGTCATCGGGTTCTATCGCGAGGAGACCATCTCCGCCGCTTGCGTCTTCGTCGTTCGCGAGGGCCGAACAGTTCGCACCTGCGAGTTCATTCTCGACAAGGGTCTTGATGTTGACGAGGAAGAGCTCCAGTCGGGCTTTCTTAAGCGCTATTACGACGAGACGGCTGATATTCCAGCTGAGGTCAACCTTTCCGTCGAGCTTGAGGATGCGGAGGCGCTGGGGGAGTGGCTTGCGGGCAAGCGCGAGCGTTCCTGCCATCTCCATAGGCCGCAGCGTGGCGAAAAGCACCGTCTGCTCGATATGGCATCCAAAAATGCGCGCCATGCCCTCATGCGCTACATGATGCGAACGGGGTACGCTGACGACCGCACCAATCAAGCGCTCCTGGAGCTCGAAAGTGCGTTGGCGCTGCCATCGCCGCCGCTGCGTATCGAGTGCTTCGATATCTCTACACTGCATGGCACCTTTACGGTCGCCTCGATGGTGGTGTTTACCAACGGGCGCGCCGACAAGAGTCAGTATCGTCGTTTTAAAATTCAGGCCGAATTGGACGAGGCAAACGACTTCGTGTCGATGTCCGAGGTTTTGGGACGACGTTATGCTCCCGAGCGCATGGCCGACGAGCGCTTTGGCTCGCGCCCCGATTTGCTCGTTGTCGATGGCGGTAAGCCGCAATTGACCGCTGCGATCAAGCAACTTGAGGCTCTTGGGCTCGATATACCAGTTTGTGGCTTGGCAAAGGCCGATGAGGAGGTTTTCGTGCCTTGGGACGAGACTCCCGTCGTGCTGCCGACCGGGTCCGCGTCGCTCTATCTAATTAAACAGGTGCGCGATGAATCGCACCGTTTTGCCATCACGTTCCATCGCGAATTGCGCGATAAAGCCATGACGGTTTCGGTACTCGATGACGTTCCAGGCGTGGGACCCACCAGAAAACGTGCCCTTATGCGCCATTTTGGCTCGATGAAGCGTTTGCGCGCGGCGAGCGAGCAAGAGATCGCGGAAGTTCGAGGCATTCCTGCCGATGTCGCCAAAGCGGTTCACGAGGCGCTCGTTGCATGGAATGCCGAGCGCGCCGAGGCGGCGGCAAAGCAATCCGAAAACTAAACACGCCTCTAAACAACTGATATACATGATTGCGTGATTTTCAATCATTTATTTCACGGCGATTACCAGCCGATTTCGGGTTTAATTGACGCTAAAACGTTTGACTAGCCATAGTGAACAACCCTGCTATCCTGCGGGTTGACGAAGACTGATATCTCACCTCGTCGATACATACTGTCTGGCGAATCGTTTGTCAATGAATTCGGTGAACGGTAGTAAATACCGTTCAAGCGTATGTATGTATCGGTCGCCGAGCGCGGCACCTCAGTTGGGTTCGTCGGTAGGTAAGGTATATATCGTCCGCAAGTTGCGCGGGGGCAAGTCTAGGTGCTCCCGAGTAAGATTCTCTATTGATAGGAGAAGACATGGCCATCATCAACAAGGGTATGTCCAGGCGTTCGTTCCTCGGCCTCACCGGCAGCGTCGCTGCTGTCGCAGGGCTTGGTCTCACCGGCTGCGGTGGCAGCTCTAGCGACGAGGGTTCCGCTTCCGGTTCCACCGATTCCGCCAACCGTGGCGGCGGCGTGATCACCGCTGGTTCCGCTTACGCTCCGTCCAGCTTCGATCCCGCCAGCACCGGCTCCGCTGTGGGCCTGGGTGCTAACTGGCACGTCGTCGAGGGCCTCTACGGCATCGATTACCACGACTACAGCACCTTCAACGAGCTCGCCACCGACGATCCCAAGTCTGTGGACGACACCACTTTCGAGGTCACCATCCGCAAGGGCGCCAAGTTCTCCGATGGCACCGAGGTCACCGCTGACGATGTCGTTGCCTCCTACACCGCATGCGCCGCTTCCGCTACCTATGCTCCGTTCTTCCAGCCCTTCGAGTCCATCGAGGCCAAGGACGCCAGCACCGTGACGGTCAAGACCAAGGTCCCCAACTTCTCCCTGCTCAAGGATCGTCTGGCCATCGTCCGCGTTACCCCGGCCACCCAGACCGAGGAGGATCGCGCCAAGCAGCCGATCGGCTCCGGCCCCTGGATGTATGACTCTATCTCCGATACCGAGATCACCCTGGTTCCCAACCCCGAGTACAACGGTGAGTATGCTGCCGAGGATAAGAAGATCCAGTACAGCATCCTGACCGACCCCACCGCTCGCGTTACCGCTCAGCAGGAGGGCTCCACGCTCGTTATGGAGCTCGTTACCGCTGACGCCGTCGACCAGCTCGAGAGTGCCGGCTGCAAGATCGATAACGTTCAGGGTTTCGGCACCCGCTTCATCATGTTCAACGTCGCCAAGGAGCCTTGGAACAACGTCAAGGTCCGTCAGGCTGTCATGTATGCGCTCGACACCGAGAAGATGGTCAGCAACACCTTCGCCGGCCTTGCCACCGCTGCCAGCTGCTACCTGCCCAAGAGCTTCACCAACTATCATGAGGCTTCCACGGTGTACAAGACCGACGCCAAGAAGGCTAAGAAGCTCATCGAAGAGTCTGGCATCACCCCGGGTGCCATCACCCTGCGCACCACCGACAACGAGCAGATTAAGGGCATGGCCGCCCAGGTCAAGAACGACCTCGACGCTCTCGGCTTCGAGGTGACCATCCAGACCGATACCTCGCCGGCCACCTATGCTGCCATCGACGGCGGCGAGGCCTACGATATCCTCCTTGCCCCTGGCGATCCTTCCTGCTTCGGCGCCGACCCCGACCTGCTGCTCAACTGGTGGTACGGCGACAATGTCTGGATGCAGACCCGTTGCCCGTGGAAGGAGTCCGCTGAGTGGCAGAAGCTTCACGGTCTCATGGACGAGGCTCTTGCCGCCGAGGGCGACGAGCAGCAGAAGAAGTGGAACGAGTGCTTCGACATCATCGCCGACAACGCCGTTCTGTACCCCGTTGTCCACGTCAAGACCGTCTCCGCTTCCTGGGACGATCCGTCCACTGCGCCCAACGGCGAGGCCCTCGATGGCTTCAAGGGCATCGGCACGACGAGCATGTCCTTCAGGGGCGTTGCGACCGTCAAGGCGTAAGACTCGCTTGAGTCTGTATGCAGGATGTCGGCCGTTGGGACCGTATCCTCATAGTTGAAACAAAGACCCGGGCGGCAACGATGTCGCTCGGGTCTTGTAATGAGTATCCGTACTCATATACCAGTTGGTCCTACCGACAAAAGAAAGGGGAGAGAACGTGAACAACTTGCTACGTTTGATTGGAAGGCGTCTTGTGGCGCTGCCGATCATGGCATTGGGCGTCACCGTCCTGGTGTTCTTCCTTATGTCGTTCTCCAAGACCGACCCCGCCTACACGGCGTTGGGTGACGGTGCCTCGCCCGAGGCGGTTGCCGAGTACCATGAGAAGTATGGTCTGGACGACCCCTGGCCCGTGCGCTACGTGCGCTATATGGGCGATTTGATTCATGGCGACATGGGTACCTACGGCGCTGCCCGCAACTCCGTTGCCAAGCGCATCTCCACGGCCCTGCCCGTCACGATGCAGCTGACCTTCATCGGTCTTGCCATCGGTGCGGTCGTTTCGTTTTTGCTCGGCGTCATCGCGGCACTGTATCGCGACAAATGGCCGGACCAAGTGATCCGCGTCTTTTCCATCGCCGGCTTGGCAACCCCGTCGTTCTGGCTTGCCGTTCTGTTGATCCTGCTGTTCTCTTCCTACCTTAAGGTGCTCCCGGCATCGGGTGCTCTGCCTCACTTCACCACGAATCCGGTTGGCTATCTGGGACGTATGATCATGCCCGCTATCGCCTTGGCATTTCCGCTGACGGGCCAGATGACTCGTATCGTGCGTACCGCCATGGTCGAGGAGCTCGACAAGGACTATGTCCGTATGGCTCGTGGCGCCGGCGTTCCCGAGAAGGTCGTCGTCGGCATCAACGTTCTTCGCAATGCGCTGATCACCCCGGTCACCACCCTCGGTCTTAAGATCGGCTACCTCATGGGCGGCGCCGTCGTCATCGAGGTTATCTTCAACCTCCCCGGCATGGGCACTGCGATTCTGCAGGGCGTTCAGGGCAACGAGGCGAACCTGGTTCAGGGCGTCGTTATCGTCGTTGCTCTTGCCTTCATCATCATCAACATCGTGGTTGACATGCTCTACCTGCTCATCAACCCGCGCATCAGGACGGTGTAGATTATGGTAAAGATTCGAGAGAAGCAAACCGAGCAGCTCGAGAAGGCTGCCTCCAAGGGGCTCAAGCTCGGTGGCTGGAAGAAGATGACGCTGTCTTCTAAGATTGCCGCCGTCGTTCTGGTGCTGGTCGCCCTGACTGCGATCCTTGCTCCCCTGCTTGCCCCCTATAGCCCGGTTGAGATCTTTACGGCTCGCCAGGCTCCCGGCAACGGGTTTATCTTCGGTACCGACGACAAGGGCCGCGACATCCTTTCGCGCATGCTCTACGGCGGACGTTACTCGCTGATCATCGGCTTTGGTGCTACCGCCATGGCTTTGGTCTGTGGTTCCGTTGTCGGCGCTCTTGCAGCGGTTTCGCGCAAGTCTATCTCTGAGGCGATCATGCGTATCCTGGACATCATCATGTCCATCCCGGGTATCGCCCTCGCAGCCGTTTTCGTTTCCATCCTGGGCAATTCCGTGCCGTCGATCATCTTTGCGATCGGCTTTATGTACACCCCGCAGATCGCCCGTATCGTGCGCGCCAACATCGTGTCCGAGTACGGTGAGGACTATGTCCGCGCGGTCATCGTGTCCGGCGCCAAGGCTCCGTGGATTCTGATCAAGCATGTTCTGCGCAACTGCATCGCTCCGATTATGGTCTTCACCGTTACCCTGGTCGCCGACGCCATCATCTTCGAGGCCTCGCTGACCTTCATCGGCGCCGGCATCCAGGAGCCCACCGCTACCTGGGGCAACATCCTCGCCGACGCCCGCGGCGGCGTGCTCGCTGGCCGTTGGTGGCAGGCGCTGTTCCCGGGCCTGGCCATTATGATCACCTGCCTGGCGCTCAACATCCTCTCCGAGGGCATTACCGACGCCATGGCCGCTGCTCCCTCCGCCGCCCTGGATCCGACCGATTCCTCCAAGCGTCGCGAGGCCGATCTGCTGGTCTCCGACCCCGTTCGTGCCTACAAGGAGCAGGCTCAGTCCCTCTCCGCTCGCCTTGGCGCCCTGCGCGATGTCGAGCTCAAGCGTAACGACCGCCATGTGCCCGACGAGTCTGTCGAGCCGATTCTCTCGGTCCGTGACTTCTGCATTCAGTTTGAGCATCACGGTGATATCAACGTCGTCGACCATGTCAACTTTGACGTCCGTCCTGGTCAGACCATGGGCCTGGTGGGCGAGTCCGGTTGCGGTAAGTCCATCACCACGCTGGCCATCATGGGCCTGACCGATGATGACGAGCACCTTTCCGGCGAGGTCCTCTGGGAGGGCCGCGACCTGCTCAAGATGAGCAAGAAGGAGTGGTTCGGCCTGCGCGGTACCGATATCGCCATGGTCTATCAGGACGCCCTGTCCTCGCTCAACCCCTCTATGCTCATCTCTGCCCAGATGAAGCAGCTCACCAAGCGCGGCGGCACCCGCAGCGCCGAGGAGCTCCTGGAGCTCGTGGGCCTCGATCCCAAGCGTACGCTCGAGAGCTATCCGCATGAGCTTTCCGGTGGTCAGCGTCAGCGCGTTCTGATCGCTATGGCCCTTACCCGCGACCCCAAGCTGGTCATCTGCGACGAGCCCACGACCGCTCTGGACGTCACCGTCCAGAAGCAGGTCATCAAGCTGCTCAACGACCTTCAGGCCAAGCTCGGCTTTGCCATGATCTTCGTTTCACACGACCTGGCGCTGGTCGCCGAGGTCGCCCACAACATTACGGTTATGTACGCCGGCCAGGTTATCGAGCAGGCGCCCACCAAGGAGCTGCTCACCAACCCGATTCACGAGTACACCCGCGGCCTTCTGGGCTCCGTCCTGTCCATCGAGAGCGGTTCGGGCCGCCTGCACCAGGTGCCCGGCGCCGTTCCGAGCCCGCGCGATTTCCCCAAGGGCGATCGCTTCGCGCCCCGCTCGAGCCATCCGCGCATCGGCCTGGACACCCGTCCGGTCTTCAAGCGCGTGCCCGGCACCGAGCACTTCTATTCCGAGCTCCCCGACGAGGTGCTCAAGGCAAATGGTTTGACCCCTCACGCGGAGGTGATGTAGATGAGCGAGACCGCAGTCAACGGCGTCGAGCCGATCATCTTCCTTGATGACGTCCACGTCACCTTTAGGACCCGTACCGGCTCGATTCTGCACCCCAACCTGGTTCACGCCGTCCAGGGTGTAACGATTAAGCTCATGCCCGGACAGACCATCGGCATCGTCGGCGAGTCCGGTTGCGGAAAGTCCACCACGGCTAACGTCATGTGCGGCCTGCAGGCCCCCACGAGCGGCAAGGTCTACTTTAAGGGCAAGGACGTCACCAAGCGTACCGCCGAGGACCGTCGTCACATGGGCCGCGTCATCTCGGTCGTGTTCCAGAACCCCGCGACGGCACTCAACCCCCGCATGGTCGTTCGCGAGCAGCTGCTCGATCCCATGCGCGTCCACAATCTGGGCACCGAGGCCGAGCAGGAGAAGCGCGTCAAGGAACTCTTGGAGCTCACCGGTCTGCCCAGTTCTGCCGCCGAGGTTCTTCCCGGCCAGCTTTCGGGCGGCCAGCGCCAGCGCGTCGCAATTGCCCGTGCCCTGTCGCTGAACCCCGATGCCATCATCGCCGACGAGCCCACCTCGGCTCTGGACGTTTCGGTCCGCGCGCAGATTCTCAACCTGCTGACCGACCTTAAGAAGGAACTCGGCCTGGCCATGGTGTTCATTAGCCATGACATCCAGACGGTCCGCTATATTTCCGACGACATCATCGTCATGAATGGCGGCAAGATCGTCGAGCAGGGCGAGGCCAAACAGGTTTTCCAGCATCCTCAAGACCCCTACACCAAGATGCTGCTCGGCGCTGCGCCGTCGCTGCTGCATCCCAAGCTCGGCGAGTAACTTCGCTTTCCCTCCCGTGCGCCCGGTTCCCTTGCCGGGCGCACCTCCGTTGCGATTTCGAAAGGTTGGGTTCACGAGCCATGCCAAGTGCTCAGGAGCTACAACATCAATTTGGTGAATATCGAGGCGCCATGCCCCGTCCATCAGATTTCGATCTCTTTTGGAAGAATCGCATGGCCGAGGCTGACGCCGTCGGGCTTGACTATGCGATCGAGGCGGCATCGGTCACCGATGCCGTGACCTGCCAGCTTTTCGATCTCTGGTATACCGGCATGTGTGGCGCTCGCCTGCACGCCAAGTACCTTAAACCTGTCTCGGACGAGCCCGTGCCATTGGTACTTCAGTTCCATGGATATCCGGGTGCAAGCCGCAGCTGGTTTGAGCAGGCGTCGTTTGCGGGCATGGGCATGGCGCTCATCGCCCTCGACTGCCCCGGCCAAGGAGGTCCCTCCGAGGACATTGGTGGATTTGAGGGCACGACGGTCGCGGGCCATATCGTCGCCGGTATCGACGGCGACCCGGCCAACCTCTACTATGTCCGCTTGCACCAAGATATCCGCATTCTTTGCCGTATTGTTCGTGAGCTCGAAGGCATCGATCTTGCCCGTGTGTTTGTGAACGGCGCATCGCAGGGCGGCGGTTTGGGCATTGCGACCTGTGCACTTAACAGCGAGCTTATCAATCGCGCTGCCATCCTCTATCCCTTCCTGTCGGATTTCCGCCTGGTCTGGGATTTGGATGCCGATGACATTGCCTACGAGGGCCTGCGCTATTGGTCTCGCTGGTTTGACGAGGACTCGACTCGTATTGACGAGGCCTATGCCAAGCTGGCGTACTTCGATTCCAAGAACTTTGCCCCCATGGTCAAATGCCCTGTGCTGTTTGGCACGGGCACAGCCGATATCGTCTGTCCTCCGGCGACGCAGTTTGCAGTCTACAACAACCTGACCTGTGAAAAGCACCATGAGTTCTTTGAAGGCTTTGGCCACGAGGAGATTCAGGATTTTGACGATCTGATTATTCCGTTTTTCTGCAAGGGAGGGGAGGCTCATGTCTAAGTGCGAGAGCAATGTCAATGAGCTGATTGTCTCCGAGCTTGCGGGGATTCCTGGGACGGTTTCGTCAAGGCTCTCTGATTTCCGGGATTGGCGCGGCGATGCTTCTGCGGATGTTTCCGAGTTGGAGACAGCCGCTTCGGACCTTGAGGTTTGCGGGCTGACCGTTACGGCGATTGATTTCGCAAATCCGTGCGCGCGCTACTCCGAGATTTCCTTTGAGCTTGGTGGCGATGTGGTCCACGCACGTTTGATCGAGCCTGCCGGTTGCGCCCGAAGATCCGAGCTTGTTCCGCTCTGCCTGATGTTCCATGACATCGACCGACCCGTGCGGGGATGGCATCACATGACGAGGTTTGCTGCCATGGGATATGCCGTGCTTGCGCTGGACGATGAGACTATTGGATCCAGCGATCTGCAGCAGGGGATTATCTCGCCTGCTTTTGTCGAGCGCGTCCGTTGGGGCTGCGCCCTGGCGAAGGTTGCGCGCAATCTTGATGGCATGGACCCTGACCGCATCTTTGCATGGGGCGAGGGCCTTGGCGGCGGTGTCGCGCTAGCGGTTTCTGCTCTGGACGAGCGGGGCCTTGCCTGCACGGCGCTTGCCAATCCGCTTCCCAGCGGTCTCGAGGCGCTGTCGCCTCGGGTTCGTGGCTCGGTGCTCATGGGCACATCGCTCATGGATACCGTGAGCGATCCCAAGGGCCAGTTTGCCGTATTCAACGGTCTTGAGTGTGACCGGAGGCATATCATCTATGCCAAATACGCTCACGAGCGTATCAATGCGTTCGAAAACGAAGTCGTCGACTTCTTTAACCAAACGTTCTATCCGTGTTCTTTGGCCTAGACGGCCTGGACACTGCCAACAAGAGTGGGTGGCATAGGGCCGCCCGCCAGACAACTAAGGAGATTCTTGTGGCAACTCAGAAATTCACCGGCGTTATCCCTCCCGTCGTTGTTCCCGATACCGAAGACCACCAGCTCGACGTTGCCTCCTTTGAGCGCAGCATCAACCGCATGATCGACGCCGGCGTCGATGGCCTGTTCTTCTTGGGCTCTTCGGGTGAGGTCGTTTTCTCCACCGACGAGCGTCGTCGCCAGATCATCGCCGAGGCCGTCCGCATCGTCGACCACCGCGTGCCCGTCTTGGTCGGCATCATCGATACCGAGACCGAGCGCATGATCGAGCACGGCAAGGTCGCTCAGGAGCTGGGCGCCGATGCGCTCGTCGCCACCTGCCCGTTCTATGCCCTGCAGGGCATGACCGAGGTTGAGGAGCATTTCCGCATCCTGCACGAGGAGCTCGACCTGCCCATCTTCGCCTATGACATTCCCGTGTGCGTTCACACCAAGCTCCCCTGGAAGCTCCTTGCTAAGCTCGGCGCTGAGGGCGTCCTGGCTGGCGTCAAGGATTCCTCGGGCGATGACATCTCGTTCCGCTACCTCATTCAGGAGAACGAGAAGAACGGCCATCCGATGAGCATCCTTACCGGCCATGAGGTCGTCGTCGACGGTGCCTATCTCGGTGGCGCCGACGGTTCCGTCCCGGGCCTCGCCAACGTTGAGCCCGAGGGCTACGTTCGTCAGTGGAAGGCCGCTCAGGCTGGTGACTGGGCTACCGTCAAGGCCGAGCAGGATCGCCTCAATGAGATTTCGCACATCTGGGATGTCACCTCGGGCGTCCAGGGCTATGCCGGTGGCGTCGGCGCCTTCAAGACCGCTATGAACCTCATGGGCATCTTCGACAGCCCGACCATGCCGCGCCCGGTGAAGGCCATGACCGGTGAAAACGTCGAGGCGATTCGCAAGGTCCTCCAGGACAACGGTCTCCTGTAAAGCTTCCCCAGGCACCCGATCTTGGGGCTCAAGTGGTCGGGCGTGACCCATTAGGTCAACGCCCGACCACTTTCACCCCAACCTCGGGCACCTGGGAAACCTTTACCAAGTTGCGGCGATAACACCGCCTTCATTTCCTGTAGTTGTTTTTGTCTCCGAAGGAGAACGACATGGAGAACAAGTACGTCTGCTCTGTCGATATCGGCGGAACTAAGATCGCGACTGCCATCATGGAGTACCCGGCTGACGGCGGTGTGCCCCATCCCGTTTTTGAGGCTGAGGTTCCCACCGAGGCCCAGGAGGGTGGCGAAGCGGTCTTCCAGCGCATCGAGGCGTCTATCAAGGCAGCTCTTGAGGCAAATCCCGATGTCGAGGTCCTCGGAGTTGGCATCGGCGCTGCCGGTGTCGTCGACCCCAAGACGGGCGCCATCGCGTATGCCAATGAGATTATGCCCGGCTGGTCCGGCGTTCAGTTGGGGCCGCGCCTGCGCGAGGACCTCGGCCTTCCCGTTGCCGTTGTAGGCGACGTGCAGGCTCATGCTCTGGGCGAGGCCCACTGGGGCGTCGGCAAGGGCAAGTTCTCCGTCTTGTGTTTGGGCATCGGTACGGGCATCGGCGGCGCATATGTCGAGAACGGCCGCGTGATGCAGGGCTTCCATGGTGCTGCCGGCCATATGGGCCACATCGAGTGCTCGGCTGCCGCCGGCATTCCCTGCGCCTGCGGGCGTTCCGGCCATCTGGAGTCGGTTGCTTCGGGCACTTCCATTGGTCGTATGTACGATGAGCGTTTTGGCCGCGTCGACCCCAGCCGTCCTTCGGTCGGCCGTGACGTGAACGACCTGTGCCGTGCGGGCGACGCAAAGGCGACCGAGGTCATCCATGACGCCGGCTTTGCGCTGGGTGCCAGCTTGGGCTCGCTCGCTAACATCCTGGACCCCGAGGTCATCGTGCTTTCGGGCGGCGTGATTCACCAAGGTCCCGATTGGCGTTCACAGACGTGGAAGGACTCGGTGCACGAAGGCTATGCCAGCCAGGCGCTCGATCCGCTTCAGGACACGCCGATCCTCATCGGTTCTCTGGAGGGCGATGCTCCGCTCATCGGTGCCGCCGAACACCTTCTTGCGTCGTTGAAGTAAACATAACTACCAAGTGCGCCTTCTGAGGTGCCGCAGATTGACGTGAAAGAGGAGCGAAGCGTACTTCGGTACGCGAGCGACGGTTTGAACGTCAAGGTGCGGTGTCTCAGAAGGCTGTTTTGAGAAAGGTTGAGTCGAACATGACCGTCGATCCTTTGATCCAGTCCCTGAAGGGTAAGCTCGTCGTGAGCGTTCAGGCGTATATGGGCGAGCCGCTTCGTACGCCCGAGACCATGGCTCAAATGTCCCGCGCTTGCGAGCTTGGCGGCGCCGCCGCCATTCGCTGCCAGGGCCTTGCCGACATTGCCGCCATTAAGGGCCGCTGTGAGGTTCCTGTTATCGGCCTGTGGAAGGATGGGCACGAGGGCGTTTACATCACGCCGACGCTGCGTCACGCTCGCGCCTGCGTTGCTGCCGGTGCCGATATCGTGGCGATCGACGCCACCGATCGTCCGCGCCCCGATGGTAAGACGGTCGAGGATACCTTCCGCCCGCTGCACGAGGAGGGTGTGCTCCTGATGGCCGACTGTGCCACTATCGAGGACATTCGCCGTGCTGTTGATATGGGCTTTGACCTGGTATCCACCACGCTTTCTCACGGCGTCGCCGCCATCGACTGCACCATGGCCGATGGTCCCGACCTGCCGCTCCTGCGTCAGGCGACTGAGGAATTCCCCGGCCTTCCCATCATTTGCGAGGGTCGCGTACATACGCCCGAAGAGGCTCGCGCTGCAATCGACGCCGGCGCGTGGGCCGTTGTCGTCGGCACCGCCATTACGCACCCTACGAGTATTACAAGTTGGTTCAAGGCTGCGCTTGAGGCGTAAGACGGGCCTCGTATCCGCTTGGGGCGGTATACTCAATAAAGGCAATTGATCGCGCGGGATCCGCTGGCCGGGTCCCGCGCTTATTTTAGGAGGCACACATGCAAAAGGGAGATGCCATGGATGCGGCGGAGCGCTCGGAGCGTATCCCCGATATCGTTATCATCACCGGAATGTCCGGCTCGGGCCGAACGCAAGCCATGCATGTGTTTGAGGACATGGGCTATTTTTGTATCGACAACCTGCCCCCACGCCTGATTGCCCAGCTTGCAGAGCTCGTTGGCATCAATACGGGCGTGGGCAGGCACCTTGCCGTTACCTGCGACCTGCGTAGCCAGGGCTTGTTCGATGAACTGCTCGATGCTGTTGCCGCACTGGAAGAGCGCGAGATGAGCTGCGACATCGTGTTTCTCGAGGCGTCTGACGAGGTACTGATTCGCCGGTATAGCGAAAACCGTCGCCGCCATCCCATTGCAAAGCCGGGGGAGACCACGGCCGACGCTATTCAGCGTGAACGTCTGCAGCTGAAGGGCGTTCGCGATCGAGCGGATATGATTATCGACACGAGTCGCTTGCGCACTTCTGCCTTACGTAACAAGCTTCGCATGGCTTTTTCCGAGCTGTCCGACCAGCAGCTTATGGACGTCCACGTGTTCTCGTTTGGCTTTAAGCATGGCATGCCCGTCGAGGCGGATATCATGATCGATGTGCGCTTCTTGCCCAATCCTTTCTACGATCCCGAGATGCGTACCATGACCGGTCTCGATAAGAAGGTCTCCGATTTTGTCTTGGACCACCCCAAGACCCAGGAGTTCTGGAAGGCCTGGACTCAGCTGCTCGATACGGTCATGCCGGGTTATATCGCAGAGGGCAAGCCGCAGCTTTCCATTGCTATCGGCTGCACAGGCGGACAGCACCGTAGCGTCGCCATTGCCGAGGCCACGGCCCGCTACCTGGAGGGTGCTCAGTATCATGTGAGCATCTCCCACCGTGACCTGTCGCGTGCCAACACGAAGGCATAGGTTTACATGTCGTTTACCGCTGAGGTGCGTGACGAGCTTGCGCGCTGCGAACCAGAATGCGAATACTGCGATTTGTCGACGCTTGCTGCGCTAACGCGTGTGAGCGGCACGCTTTCGCTGGCGGGCTCGGGACGGTACCGCTTGACGGTCGCGACCGAGACGGGTGCTGTGGCGCGCACGATGATTGCGCTGACGCATCGTATCCTTAAGCTCAAGACCGAATTCACGGTTCGTAAGTCGGTCCTGCACAAGGTACGAAACTATCTCATCACCTTGCCCGATCAGCCCGATTTGGATAAGGCTCTGGTGCTGCTGGGCATTCTCGACCGTAGGGGAGGGCTCGTCGCGGGTGTGCCGCGCCACATCGTCGCCCGTCCTTGCTGCAGGCTCGCCTATATTCGCGGTGCGCTGATTGCCGGAGGCTTTGTTGCCGACCCGCGTGGCGATTTTCATTTGGAGATCGCGGTTCAGGGCGAGGAGTATGCAAAGGGACTTTGCGACCTTCTGGAGCAGATTGGAGTTCACGCCCGCGTCAATGCGCGTCGCGGCTCGTATGCCGTGTACATCAAGAGTGCCGAGGAGATTAAACGTCTGTTACAGCTGATTGGCGCCAAGCGCAGCGTTGCCGAGATTGAAGAGGCCCGCGCGGTTAAGCTGGTGAAGAACGACGTGAATCGTCGCGTGAACGCAGAGCTTGCCAACCAGACCAGAAGTGCCGGTGCCGCCCAACATCAGCTTGCGCTCATCGATGAGCTTGATCGGCGCGGTTTGCGCGAAACGCTGCCGGACGCTCTGGCAGTTTTTTGTGACTTACGCGAGCGTTACCCCGATCTCTCACTGCGAGATTTGGGGGAAATGGCCGACCCTCCTTTGTCGAAGTCGGCCTTGTATCACCGTGTTTTGCGCCTTGAAAAGCTCATTGAAGCAAGCGGGTAGTTTAACGCAATAGCTTTTATGGTGGTTTAACTGCTGTTTTATACGTTAAAGCGTTTTAACGCAAATTTGATTTTCAATTTCGAGCATTCTCGTGAAATTCAAGCCAAAAAAAAGGTATATTAGGCGAGTGGTTAGTTTGTGGGCCTCAACGGCAGGCGCTGTAGCTTGCGGGGGCCTTACGAAAGGAGACACAATGGCAGTAAAGGTTGCTATTAACGGCTTCGGTCGCATCGGTCGTCTGGCCTTCCGCCAGATGTTCGGTCATGAGGGCTCCGAGATCGTCGCTATCAACGACCTCACCTCTCCCGATATGCTCGCTTACCTGCTGAAGTACGACTCCACGCAGGGCAACTACGCTCGCGATCACGAGGTCGTTGCTGGCGAGGATTCCATCACCGTTGACGGCAAGGAGATCAAGATCTACAAGGAGGCCGACGCCAACAACCTGCCTTGGGGCGACCTCGACGTCGACGTCGTTCTCGAGTGCACCGGCTTCTACACCAGCAAGGCTAAGGCTCAGGCCCACATCAACGCTGGCGCCAAGAAGGTCGTCATCTCCGCTCCGGCCGGCAGCGATCTGCCCACCATCGTGTACAACGTCAACCACGAGACGCTGACCGCTGAGGACAACATCATCTCCGCTGCTTCCTGCACCACCAACTGCCTCGCCCCGATGGCCAAGGGTCTGAACGACTTCGCTCCCATCGTGTCCGGCATCATGACCACCATTCACGCCTGGACCGGCGACCAGATGCCGCTCGACGGCCCGCAGCGCAAGGGCAACAAGCGTCGTAGCCGCGCCTGCGCCGTCAACATCGTCCCCAACACCACCGGTGCTGCCAAGGCTATCGGCCTGGTTCTCCCCGAGCTCAACGGTAAGCTCATCGGTGCCGCCCAGCGCGTCCCGACGCCGACCGGCTCCATCACCAACCTCTACGCTGTCGTTGACAAGAAGGTCACCGTCGACGAGGTCAACGCCGCTATGAAGGCCTACGCTTCCACCATCTCCGAGACCTTCGGTTACAACGAGGACGACATCGTCTCCACCGACATCATCGGCGAGACCCACGGCTCCATCTTCGACGCCACTCAGACCATGTGCTCTGACCTCGGCAACGGCCAGACCCTCGTTCAGGTCACCTCTTGGTACGACAACGAGAACTCCTACACCTCTCAGATGGTCCGCACCATCAAGTACTTCGAGAAGTTCGTTGCTTAATTTAGCTTTTAGCGAATAGCTCGTTGAGCGTCTAAAGAAGGGCGCGGCCTCATAGGGCTTACACCCTAGGGTCGCGCCCTTTTTATAGGAAATCGTCTGCCGTAATGGGAGGCAGACACGTACGAAAGGTAGAAGCAAACATGGCCTTTACCAAGAAGACCGTCCGCGACATCGATGTCGACGGCAAGCGCGTTCTCGTCCGCGTTGACTTCAACGTGCCTATCAAGGATGGCGTCGTTGGCGACACCACCCGCATCAAGGCTGCCCTGCCCACCATCAACTACCTCGTTGAGCACAACGCTCGCGTCATCCTCATGAGCCACCTCGGTCGTCCCGATGGCACCGGCTTCCAGCCCGAGCTCTCCCTTGAGCCTGTCGCCAAGAAGCTCGCTGAGCTCTCTGGTCTCGATGTTGCCTTTGTCGCCGACACCTACGGCGAGAAGGCCGCCGAGGCTGTTGCCGCCGTCGAGCCGGGCAAGGTCCTCGTTCTCGAGAACGTCCGTTTCGACAAGCGTGAGAAGAAGAACGATCCCGAGATCGCCAAGAAGCTCGCTTCCTATGGTGACGTCTTCGTTCTCGATGCTTTCGGCACCGCTCACCGCGCCCAGGGTTCCGTCGTGGGCCCCGCCGCTTACCTGCCTGCCGTCGCCGGCTTCCTGCTCGAGAAGGAGGTCGACACGCTGACCGGCATCTTCGCCGAGCCCGAGCGCCCCTTCGTCGCTATCGTCGGCGGTTCCAAGGTTTCCTCCAAGATCGGCGTTCTCGATCACCTCATCGACTCCGCTGATACCCTGATCATCGGTGGCGGCATGGCCTACACCTTCTTCCTGGCTCAGGGCCTGACCGTCGGTCAGTCCCTCAAGGAAGAGGACTGGGTCGAGCGTGCCGGCGAGATGCTCAAGAAGGCCGAGGAGAAGGGCGTCAAGATCCTGCTCCCCATCGACAACCGCGTTGCCGATCACTTTGGCGAGGACGCTGTCCCCGAGGTTGTCGCTTCCGACGCTATCCCCGACGATCGTGAGGGCATGGACATCGGCCCCAAGACCGAGGAGCTCTACGCCGAGGCTGTCAAGGGCGCCAAGACCGTGTTCTGGAACGGCCCCATGGGCGTCTTCGAGTTCGATAACTTCGCTCACGGCACCCAGGCTATCGCCGAGGCCGTCGCCGAGGCCGACTGCACCTCGATCATCGGCGGTGGCGACTCTGTCGCAGCTGTCAACAAGTTCAACCTGGCCGACAAGATGAGCTGGATCTCCACCGGTGGTGGCGCTTCCATGGAGCTCGTCGAGGGTAAGGCCCTGCCCGGAGTGGAGGCGCTTCTCGATGCCTAATCGCACCCTTCTTATCGCTGGTAACTGGAAGATGAACAACGACGTCGCCGAGGCCGCCAAGCTCGCCGACGAGCTGGCTCAGGCTCTGCCCGAGGTTCCGGCTGGCGTCGAGGTGCTCGTCTGCCCTCCGACCATCGACATCACCACGGTTCATGACCGCATTCAGGCTGCCCCCATCGCCCTCGGTGCACAGAACGTGTACTGGGAGGCCAAGGGTGCCTTCACCGGTGAGTCCTCTTGCGACATGCTCAAGTCCGCTGGCTGCACCTACTGCATCATCGGTCACTCCGAGCGTCGCGACTACTTCCACGAGACCGACGAGGATCAGAACAAGAAGGCCAAGGCTCTCGTTGCCGCCGGTCTTGTTCCCGTCTTCTGCTGCGGCGAGTCTCTCGAGGTCCGCGAGGCTGGCACCTATGTCGAGCACGTCGTGAACCAGGTCAAGGCTGGCCTTGCTGGTCTTGAGATCACCTGCCCCAAGCAGGTCGTCGTCGCCTACGAGCCCATCTGGGCCATCGGCACCGGCAAGACCGCTACCGCCGAGGACGCTCAGGAGGTCTGCGGCGCTATCCGTGAGACCCTCAAGGAGATGTTCGGCGAGGAGCTCGCTAACGGCATCCGCGTTCTCTATGGTGGCTCTGCCAAGCCCGGCAACATCGCTGAGCTCGTCGCCAAGCCCGACGTTGACGGCGCCCTCGTGGGCGGCGCTTCGCTCAAGGCTGCCGACTTCGCCTCTATGGTCGTCAAGGCAGGCGAGTAGGACATATGGCACAGCGTCATCTTCCTGCACTCCTGATCATCATGGACGGCTGTGGCCTGGCTCCGGCCGATGGCGAGAACGCCGTCGCCGCTGCCAAGACGCCCTTCCTTGATAGCCTGTACGAGAAATACCCCCACACCACGCTCGGCGCTTCGGGCGAGGACGTGGGCCTTCCCGATGGCCAGATGGGCAACTCCGAGGTGGGTCACCTCAATATCGGTGCCGGCCGCATCGTCTTCCAGGAGCTTTCGCGCATCAACAATGCCATCAAGGACGGCTCCATCGCCAAGAACAAGGTCTTCGTCAAGGCTATGGACGATGTCAAGGCCGAAGGCAAGACCCTTCACCTCATGGGCCTTATGAGCCCCGGCGGCGTTCATTCTCACATGAACCATGTCGAGGCCCTGGTCAAGATGGCTGCCCAGCATGGCGTCAAGACCGTTCGCGTCCACGCCTTTATGGATGGCCGCGACGTTGACCCGCAGTCCGGTGCTGGCTACATGAGCGAGTTCTGCGCTTTCTTGGCCAAGATTTCCGAGGAGACCGGTTGCGACGCTCGCGTTGCCACCGTCTCGGGTCGTTATTGGGCCATGGACCGCGATAACCGTTGGGAGCGCATCCAGCGTGCCTACGATGTCATGGTCAACGCGTCCGATGCCGATACCGACCCCGTGGCCGGTATCAAGGCCTACTACGAGAAGGATCCGCGCGGCGATGAGTTCGTCGAGCCCTTCGCTGCCCACAATGAGGGCATCCACGAGGGCGACGCGGCCATCTTCTTCAACTTCCGTCCCGACCGCGCTCGTCAGATGACCCGCGTGTTCACGGACAAGGAGTTCGACGGCTTTGAGCGCGAGCAGATCAAGCTGTCGCACTTTGTGACGATGACCGAGTACGATCCGACGTTTGACGTCGAGGTTGCCTTCCCCAAGACGTTCCCCGAGAACGTTCTGGCCGACGTTATCGCTGCCAATGGCCTGAAGCAGCTGCACACCGCCGAGACCGAGAAGTACGCCCACGTGACGTTCTTCCTCAACGGCGGCATCGAGGAGCCCAAGGAGGGCGAGGAGCGCGTGCTCGTCGCTTCCCCCAAGGTCGCTACCTACGATCTGCAGCCCGAGATGAGCGCTCCCGAGGTTACCGAGAAGCTCGTCGCCGCAATCAACGAGGATCGCGCTGATTTCTACATCGTGAACTTCGCGAACTGCGACATGGTTGGTCACACCGGTGTCTTCGACGCCGCCGTTAAGGCCGTCGAGGCTGTTGACGATGCTCTGTCCAAGGTTGTCCCGGCGATTCTCGCTAAGGGCGGCTTTGCGCTGATTACCGCCGACCATGGCAACGCCGATCACATGTTTGACGTTGCTTCCGACGGTTCCAAGCATCCGTTTACGGCTCACACCACCAACCGCGTGCCGTTCATCATCGTTGATGATAAGGCCAAGCTCACCGGTATCGAGGACGGCCGTCTTTCCGATATCGCTCCGACTATGCTCACCATGGCTGGTATTGAGCCTTCCGCCGAGATGACGGGTCGCGTGCTCGCCACCGAGGCCTAATAGAAAACAAATACCGTTTTCTAGTAAGGGGGTTGTCCACAACCGGACGACCCCCTTTTTGGTATTTCTGCCATTTCTAACCCGTCCCTAAATGGCAGGTGGGGGAGTGTTGGGGGTTGTGGTACAGTACTGGAGTTTGAATTGTTCTATTAAGGAGCTTATCTATGGGTCCGTTCCAGATTCTTCTGTTTGTCGTTTGGGCTATCTCTGCCGTGGCGCTGACGATTCTCGTCCTGATGCACTCCGGTAAGGGTACCGGCGTTTCGGATATGATCGCTAGCTCGCTGTATAACTCCAGCTCTGCCACGGGCGTCATGGAGCAGAACCTCGATCGCCTGACGGTAATTATGGCCGTCGTTTTTGCTGTGTGTGTCGTTCTGTGCATGTTCTTCTTCCCGCAGGGCATCGTCGGCTACTAAGCATCGGCGTATATACGTTTGTAAAGGGTCCCGCATGTGCGGGGCCCTTTTTGTTTACAGACTTGTAATAGAGTCAAAATATCCCCACATACTTCGCCTAACTAAAGAAATTCTCGACCGTTAACCGGAATTAGCGCCATATTGTGCATAAAATGCGCTACTGTATTGCGAAACGTTGGTCCGCACTGCATAACCAGCCATAACGGCGGACCGCGTTTGAATGGTTCGATCGGGCTGTCTCGACGTTGCCCGGCCGAATTCACTTTGTCCTATCTCATAAGGAGGATGGCATGGCTGATTCTATGTTCCACCAGCCCGTTATGGGTCGTCGCGCCTTTGTTGGCGGCACCCTCGCTGCGAGCTCCATGGCTTTTCTTGCCGCATGCGGCAAGAAGGGCGGCGACGCTTCCGGATCTGACTCCGGTTCGACGCTGAACTTCTACATCAACAACCCGGTCTGCATCGACCCCTACAACGTCCAGGAGGATCAGGGCACTCAGGTCGAGTACCAGCTCTTCGACGCTCTGACGGAGTACGATAACGAGAAGGGCGAGATCGTTCCGCTGGCTTGCGAGTCCTTCGAGGCTAACGACGACGCCACCGAGTTCACCTTCAAGATCAAGAAGGCCAAGTTCCACAACGGTGACGACGTTACTTCCAAGTCCTTCAAGCTCGGTTGGGAGCGCCTGGTCAACACTAAGTCGGCCATCGCTACCGAGTATGGTCCTTCCGAGGTCTCCTACCACCTTTCCATGGTCGAGGGCTATGACGATCTGCTTGCCGGTAATGCTACCGAGCTGTCCGGCGTTACCTGCCCGGATGACGAGACCCTCGTCGTCAAGCTGACTTCCGCCTACGCCGACTTCCCGTTCGTCGCCTCTCACCCGGCTCTGTCCCCGGTTCCCGAGTGCGCCGAGTCCGATGTCAAGAGCTTCTACCTTGCCCCGGTCGGTAACGGCCCGTTCATGATGGACGGCAAGTGGGAGGATGGTCAGGAGATCAACCTCAAGAAGTTTGACGATTACTATGGCGACAAGGCCAAGATCGACGCCATCCACTTCCAGGTCATCAAGGACGTGGAGACCGCTTACAAGGAGTTCCAGGCCGGCAACCTCGATGTCTGCGACGTTCCCGTTGCTCAGATCGACGCCGCCAAGAAGGACCGCGGCGAGTCCAAGGATGGCTACACCATGGGTGACGGCGAGCGCATGCTGCTCGGCTCCGAGCCTTCCACGTACTATCTGACGTGCAACACCACGGCCGAGCCGTTCAACAACGCTGACCTGCGCAGGGGCATCTCCCTGGCTATCAACCGTGAGGCCATCTGCAAGACCATCTTCAAGGGCACCCGTACCCCCGCTGACGGCATCGTTCCTCCGGGAATCGCCGGCTACAAGGAGGGCGCATGGGAGTTCTGCGCCTATGACGTCGACAAGGCTAACGAGTACCTCGACAAGGTCGCTCCCGCTGGCGCTAACGGCGATCGTGGCATCAATGTGACCCTGTCCTACAACCAGGACGGTGGCCACAAGGAGATCATGGAGTCCATCATCGGCGACCTCGCCAAGGTGGGCGTCACCGCCGTCTCCGATACTCCCGAGTGGTCTGCCCTGCTCGAGCAGTATCAGAACTTCAACTATCAGTTCGGCCGTCTGGGCTGGATCGCCGATTACCCGATCATGGACAACTTCCTGTACCCGCTGTTCCACTCCGACTCCCTCGGTGGCGACAACCGCTCTGGTTACAACAACCCCGAGTTCGATGCCAAGGTCGATGAGGCCCGTGCCACGGTTGACGACGACGAGCGCATCGCCAAGATGCAGGAGGCTGACGCTATGGTCGCCGCTGACTGCCCGGTTATCCCGGTGATGTTCTACACGCACACCATCGTCGGCTCCGATCGCGTCAAGTACCTCTATGTCGATCCGCAGAAGCACGCCGATCTGGGTACCGCTGAGCTCGCCTAAGAGTTTTGCAGCTTCCATGAGGGTCAAGTATTTACGTAGACCTCATGGGAAACATACAGTTCTCCCTAACCTGGGGTAAACTGGCTGATGGTAATTTTGGGATGCCGGTCTGGCGATCGGCATCCCATTTAGGTTAATCCCTAGATAGGGGAGTGGTATGGGTAAGTACATCGTTAAACGTGTGCTTCAGTTCATCCCGGTATTTTTGGGCGTTACGTTGATTCTGTTCGCCCTCCAGAATATTGTGCCGGGAGACCCGATCAAGCTGATCGGTGGAGACAAGGCTCTGTCCCCCGAGGTAGAGCTTCAACTTCGCGTGCGCTATCACCTGGTCCAGGCGGACGAGGACGGCAACGCGATCCTTGACGAGAACGGCGATCCCGTTCCAACGTCGCTTGTGGACCAATACTTGAATTACATGAATGGTCTGCTTCATGGCGATCTGGGCAATTCGTATCAGCGCAAGCTGCCGGTTGCGGAAATCTTTGCCCAGAAGTATCCGTATACGGTTAAACTCGCCGCGTGCGCCATTGTGCTCGAGGCAATCATGGGTATCGGTGCGGGTATCATTTCGGCGGTAAAGCGCTATTCCTTCTGGGATATTTTGGTAACGCTGACCACGTCGATCCTCGTTGCCGTTCCTGCATTCTGGCTCGGTATGCTGCTGCAGCTGTTCTTTGGCGTCATCCTTAAGGATGCCACCGGCGGCGCATTCTCCATGCCGATCTCGGGTGCCGGCGGCTCCAGCTCTCAGTATCAGGATTGGATGCACTATGTGCTTCCGACCATTACGCTGGCTTCGGTTTCGACCGCCTATGCTGCCCGCATCATGCGCTCGCAGCTACTCGACGTCATGAATCAGGATTACATCCGCACGGCAAAGGCCAAGGGTCTCTCCAATCGCGCGATCATCGTCAAGCATGCGCTTAAGAATGCACTCATCCCCGTTGTTACCTATATTGGTGTCGACTTCGGCGGCATGCTTTCGGGCGCCATCCTGACCGAGACGGTCTTTAACTGGCCCGGTATCGGCTCTGAGGTCTACCGCGCCATTAGCATGCGCGACTGGCCCATCGTTATGGGCGGCGTTACGCTCATCGTTGTCGTCGTTATGGTGATCAACCTGCTCGTCGACATTAGCTATGCATTCCTCGACCCGCGTATCCGCCTCGGCGGTCCGTCGGATAAGGCCTAAGGGAGGTACGTCTCATGCAGGAAACTGATTCTCAGTCTCAGGAGCAGGCTACCGCCACCAAGGCCGCATCTGCTCCCGCCAAGTCCCGCACGCTGTGGGGCGACGCTTTCAAGCGTCTTCGCAAGAATAAGCTCGCCGTTATCGGTATCTGCTGGATTATCATCGTCGTTTTGGTTGCCTTGACCGCAGACCTATGGGCTAAGCCCTGGCTCGGGTCGCCGACGGCTTCTGACTCGACGACCATGGCCGAGACTTCGCTGCTGGCTCCGTGTGCCGAGCACCCGTTTGGTACCGACGCCCTTGGCCGCGACATTCTCGTCCGAGTTATCTACGGCGCGCGCGTTTCGCTTTCCGTCGGTATTATGGCCACCGCCATCTCCACGGTGATCGGTCTGATCATGGGCGCCCTGGCCGGTTTCTATGGCGGCATCTGGGATACGATCATCATGCGCTTCGCGGATATCTTCCTCGCGTTCCCGTACGTGCTGTTCGTTGTCGCCATGATCGCCGTTATCGGCCGTGGTCTTCAGAATGTTTTCATCGCCATCGGTATTCTCGGCTGGCCCTCGATTGCCCGTGTCTTCCGATCCGCGATCCTGACAGTCAAGGAAAACGACTATGTTGACGCTGCGCGCGCGATGGGTGCATCCGATGCTCGTATCGTCGTGCGTCACATCTTCCCGAACTCCGTTGCTTCCATCGTAGTCTACGCGACCATGAACATCGGTGGCGCCATTCTGACCGAGTCCGCTCTGTCCTTCCTCGGCATGGGCGTTATTCCGCCTACGCCTTCGTGGGGCTCCATGATTCAGGACGGTCAGCAGTATCTTCTGACTGCTCCCTGGATGATGATCATGCCCGGTTTGGCAATTCTCTCGACGGTGCTCGCCTTTACCCTGCTGGGTGACGGTCTGCGCGACGCCCTCGACGTCAAGATGAAGGACGCATAAGGATGAAGAAGAACAAGAACTATGTGGACCTGAAGGACCAGCCGGTTCCCGAGGGCCAGCATCTGCTCGAGGTCGATGACCTTAAGATGTATTTCCACACCGAGGATGGCGTCGTTCGCGCTGTCGATGGCGTGTCCTACACGCTCGATCGCGGTGAGACCCTGGGTGTCGTCGGTGAGTCCGGCTCTGGTAAGTCCGTGACCGCCATGACCATCATGGGCCTCATCTCGATGCCTCCGGGAAAGATTGAGGGCGGCGACGTTCGCTACCGCGGTCGTTCGATCCTCGAGATGACCGAGGAAGAAATGCAGCATATTCGCGGCAACGATATCGCGATGATCTTCCAGGATCCTATGACCTCCCTGAACCCGGTCTATAAGATCGGCAAGCAGGTGGGCGAGGGACTTCGTCTGCACCGTGGCTACTCCAAGCAGGAGGCGCTCAAGCGCGCCACCGAGCTTTTGGACCTCGTTGGCATTCCCGAGCCCGAGAAGCGCGTCAACGAGTATCCGCACCAGTTCTCCGGCGGTATGCGTCAGCGCGTCATGATTGCCATGGCGCTTGCCTGCGATCCCGATATCCTGATTGCCGATGAGCCCACGACTGCCCTGGACGTTACCATTCAGGCTCAGATTATTGAGCTTATGCAGGAAATGCAGGAGAAGAACGGCAACGCCATCATCATGATTACCCATGACCTGGGCGTCGTCGCCGATATGGCCGATAAGATCATGGTTATGTACGCCGGCCGTCCTGTCGAGTTCGGTACTGCTGAGGAAATCTTCTACGAGAGCCGCCACCCCTACACCTGGGGCCTTATCCGCTCCATCCCGGAGCAGGCCATCGATGAGAAGAAGCCTCTTACGCCGATTCACGGCAACCCGCCTTCGCTCATGAACTTGCCTGAGGGCTGCGTTTTCTCTCCTCGTTGCCCCTATGCGACGGACAAGTGCCGCAAGCAGCGCCCCGAGCGCGTTGTCACCGAGTCTGGTCATTACTCTGCGTGCCACTACTCCGGTGACCCCGAGTTCCTCAAGAACGCTCCTGAGACGTCCCGTACGCGCAAGGATTCCAAGAAGGGAGGCGAGGCGTAATGGCAGATACCAACGAGCGTACTCCGCTGCTGAAGGTCGAGCACCTCTCTAAGGAGTTTCCCGCTGAGTCCGGCATGTTCGCCAAGCGCTTCTCTAAGCGTGTCGTCTCTGCTGTGAATGACATTTCGTTCGAGATTTATCCGGGCGAGACCTTTGGCCTGGTCGGCGAGTCTGGTTGCGGTAAGTCCACCACGGGCCGCACCATCATGCGCCTGACCAAGCCGACGGCCGGCAAAGTGTTCTTCCAGGGCAAAGATGTTGCCGAGATGAGCAAGCATGAGATCAAGGACATGCGTCGCGAGATGCAGTTCATCTTCCAGGACCCCTATGCTTCGCTCAATCCTCGTATGACCATAGGCGAGATCGTCTCCGAGCCCATGACCATTCATGGCGTGGGTACCAAGGAGGAGCGCATTGAGCGCGTCCGCGAGCTGCTGGACGTCGTCGGCCTGAACCCCGAGCACATCAACCGCTATCCGCACGAGTTCTCGGGCGGTCAGCGTCAGCGTGTCGGCATCGCCCGCGCGTTCGCTCTGAAGCCCAAGCTGATCATCTGCGACGAGCCCGTTTCCGCTCTGGATGTTTCCATTCAGGCCCAGGTTCTGAACCTGCTCAAGGAACTGCAGGACAAGTTCGGTACGGCGTATCTGTTTATTGCCCACGACCTTTCCGTCGTGCAGCACATCTCCGACCGCGTTGCCGTTATGTACCTGGGCAAGATGGTCGAGGTTTCGGACTGGAAAACGCTCTATAGCGAGCCTCACCATCCGTACACGCAGTCGCTGCTGTCTGCCGTGCCGGTTCCCGATCCTGATATCCAGAAGACCCGCAAGCGCATCATCCTCGCTGGCGATCCGCCGTCGCCGCTGGATCCGCCGACCGGTTGCCGTTTCCACACGCGCTGCCCGATCGCGCAGGGCATCTGCTCCGAGAAGCTTCCTGAGTTTAAGGAAGTTGCCCCGGGCCACTGCTGCGCCTGCCACTTCGCGGAGCCGTTCCCGATCAAGGAATCGCACATCGACCTGTAGCCGGTTGTTATCGTCCGGGCCCGTGCTGGACTTAGTTTTCAGAACGTCCTCGACCATGGAAACCCCCTTATCCTGCTCCTTCGGAGCTGCGGATAAGGGGGTTTCCTGGTCTGCGGAATGTTCTGAAAACTAAGTCCAGCACGGGCCCTGTGTTACCACTGTAGAGGGGTGAGATTCCTTGATCGCTCACTTAATCTAATAGGAAATTGAGCGAGGCCGGAGCTTTAGCTCCGGCCTCCCCATATAAGGGCTCGGCAAAGCCGAGCCACCAAATTTGCATCAGCCCCCAGAACATGTTTGAGAACTGTGCATGAAGCATGTGCCCCTAGGGCCGGAATGAGGTTGCTTTCCAACGCATTCCGCAGGGGCGGCATTATTTTGTAGCGCGAAGCGCGGATCAAAATAATGCCGCATGCCCGAGGACGCGTTGGAAAGCAACCTCATTCCTGCCCGAACAGGTCAGTCTACCTGCGCATTTACAAATTCATAAACTTTTTTCAAAAAAGTGCTTGCACAGCTCTCGAATCATAGGTTATTATCTTCCTCGTTGAACGCGCGGGTCCAAGAAAACGAACTGCGAATCAACAACATAGCATGTCGGAGTGGCGGAATTGGCAGACGCGCTAGCTTGAGGTGCTAGTGACCGCTTTTTGGTCATGCGGGTTCAAGTCCCGCCTCCGACACCATCGCATTTGAGAAGCCTCTTCGGAGGCTTTTTTGTTACCGATAGACGGTGAGGTCCACGATGGAAACGCTTGAGCGCAACGAGTGGGCAGACGTTGCCCAACTGGTCGAGATCACGAGCGATGCTGTCATCATTTGTGAGCTCGACGGAACCATTCTGCATGTGAATAATCGCTTACTTGGTTTGATGTGCGAGGAACGCGCCGACGTCATCGGTGGAGATGTTAAAGACGTCCTGTATTCGTCCGCTTTTGAACGTGCGACGGAACATCGTCTGCCATTTGAAACTGATGGCTCCGAGAACGAACTGATGCTCAAGCTGAGTGACGGCTCTTTTATTCCCGTCTTGGTTCGTGCGGGCTCCGTAACGCCTCCACGCATCTTTGGGCGCCGCGCACCACGTGTCCTGGTGGCGCTTCACAGTATCGAAGAGCAGTATTCCCACGATCGTCAGCTCAAACGTGCGCTATCGGAGCTTAGGGTGGCGAATAAGCGCCTCTCGGGCACCCTTTCGGTCATTATGAGTACCGTGGGCTCCGATGAGCTCCCCAGCTTGCTCGATACCGTTTTGAACCAGCTTGTAGGAACGCTCGATGCTTCGGGTGCCGCTATCTATTTTTCTGAGAGCGGCGGCTTTAAACTTCGCGGTGTTTCCAGGGAGCTGCATGACAGCTACCTGCCCGAGTTTTTGCCGTATGGCGCTGGCATTCCGACGTATGTTCTTCGCGAGTCGCGTGCCTGCCGCCTGTCGATTCAGCAGGACCTTGAGGGCGACCGGGTTGCTTCGGGTATGTTCATGGATTTGGACAATCGTTCCAAGCACTTGCTGCGCGTGCAGGATATGCCCCCGTATCGCAGCGAGATCTGTCTTCCCGTGTTTTACGGCACGCAGGTGCTCGGTGTGTTGGAGGTCGGTTGGAAACGTCCACAGGCGCCACTTGCCTATGACCTTAACGTGCTCGAGGTCATCTGCGATTACCTGTCTATTCAGATGGTCGGCATGGCGTCGAGCTTACGTTCGCGCCGCACGGCAGAACTTGGTCGTTCGCTCAACGTTCTGCGCGATGAGCTTTTTACCTATCTTGATGATCCGGTCGCTGCTTCGCACGCCGTCTCGTCCGAAATCTGTGCCGTGCTCAATTGCCATTTTTGCCCCGTTGAGTACGATGCGGGCCTCGAAGCCTATGTTATCGATTTTGAGGGCGGTAGCCGTGTGGCGTTGCCGGGCGATCCAGAGTCACTCTTCTTTTCCGTCACGACGCCGGCGGCGCGCCTGGGGACATCTTCTGATGGGTTCGAGACATCGGTGCTGGGCGGGACGAGTGCCGACGATCTCAGACACGTGCGCCTTACACGTGTGGACGAATCCACGTCTATGGGTGCATGGTTGAGGGCCCACGGCCTACCGTGTCAGGGACTTTATGTCGACTCCGGCATCGAAGCAGGGCGCTACCACTCGGAATCGGATGGCAAGCGAAGCAACGATGCAATTGTTCCCGCTGATATCGCCAAGGGGCCGACGAGGCGTGTTTTGCTGCTCCGCGATGGCAGCCAGGAGCCCATTGATGACCTCGAATACGACTACATGGTGCATTTGGCGCATGACTTTGAGTTGATTTATGAGGGCGAGTCTCAAAAGCGCGAAGAACGTCATATTGCTCAGACGCTTCAGATTGGCATGAGAAATTCGCTTGGTGACGTTCCGGGCATCGCGACCGATTCGGTATACCTGTCAGCCACGAACTCTGCATTGGTCGGTGGTGACTTCTATACGCTCATCCGTCTTCCCGACGACTGCGCCGTCATGATCCTGGGCGATGTGTCCGGCAAGGGCATCGAGGCGGCATCCATGTCTGCACTCGTCAAGACGGCGCTGACGGCCTATGCCTGGGAGGGTGCGGGGCCTGCCCGCATGGCCCGCTCGCTCAATAGCATGCTCATGGGCTTTTCGAGGGTCGAGACGTTCGTAACGGCCTTTATTGCCAAAATCGATCTTAAGGCGGGGCGCGCGACCTATTGCTCGGCTGGCCATCCTCCCACCATGGTCATCAGGCCGTCGTCGACGCCGCTTGGCGGCGGAGAAACCCGAGGGGGAGAAGTGGAGCTCCTTGGGTGCCAATCGGGCGTGATCGGTGCCTTTGAGAGCATGGTCTACGAGACGGGCGCCTTTACGTTCGCTCCTGGTGACATGCTATTTATGTATACCGACGGAACGATTGAAGCACGTGATCGCTCGGGTGCTTTCTTTGGCGAACAGCGCCTTCGCGACCTTCTGCTCTCTGTCTCGGGTGAGGGCGTATCGGGCATTTGCGGCAAGGTCTTGGGCGAGCTTGACCGATTTACCGATTCGGCGCTGGACGATGACATTGCATTGGTGTCCCTTGAGTTTTTACGGGGTCGTTCATAGACGACGCTGGGCGGGTTGAATCCGGACGGTTGGGGAAACGAATGCATCGAGTGGGCTTTTTTGGGGAACCATGGTCGTATGAATGAGTGGAATGACATAGCGGTTTTGACGCCACCGGGTGATGTCGACATCGCCTCGGTGCCCGTGCTGCGCCGACGGTTGGACAATTTGATCGACCGGGGCGTTCGTCGCGTTGTCATCAATTGCCAGGCCGTGGGCTTTATCGACTCGACGGGTTTGGCGTTTTTGCTTACACGTGCCAGAGAACTCATGAGGCGAGAGGGCCTGCTTTCGCTCGTTAACGCCTCCGATGAGGTCATCCGCTTTTTGGAGATTGCCCGACTTGTCGACATCCTCCATGTTGCGGGCTTCGCTCGGGAGTCGATTCCTGCCATTCCGGTGGGGGAATTGCCTCGCTGGAGCAAGAGTGTCGAGGTGCGCCAGGGTATCGAGAACCTTCCATACTATCGTCATCGTATTGCCGAGCTACTCGAACCGCTTCCCCTGAGGCGGGATGAGCGCTATGACGTCGCGTTGGCATCGGGCGAGGCGCTGGGCAACGCGTATGACCATGCGGGCGGTATCGGATGCATCCTGACGGTTCAGGCCTATGGCGATCGTGTCGTGATTGAGGTTGTCGACCGTGGGGCGGGCTATTCGATTGACGGGTCGAGTGAACCGGTTACGACTGAGGAGCGCGGGCGTGGGATCAAGCTCATGCGCATGCTAGTCGACAACGTGGAGGTTGCCCGTCGTACTGATGGTGCCGGTACGCGCGTTCGGATGGTAAAGCTGTTTAGCGGAACATTGGAATCGTGCGCCTAGTAAATCGTTTTGGCATGTATATCTGCCAAGAGCATGTGGCGAACAACTTTTTTGAAAAAAAGTACTTGCGTCTTTTGGGCAACTCGCGTAAATTAATAACCCGCAAGCGGACATGGCTCAGTTGGTAGAGCACAACCTTGCCAAGGTTGGGGTCGCGGGTTCGAGCCCCGTTGTCCGCTCCATTGCATTTCCGGACCGTCTCAAGCGGTCCTTTTTCGGCGAAGTGGCCAAGTGGTAAGGCAGAGGCCTGCAAAGCCTTTACCCCCGGTTCGAATCCGGGCTTCGCCTCCAGGCAACATCCGGGCGCTCCGGCGCCCGTTTTGTTTTACATATGCGGACATGGCTCAGTTGGTAGAGCACAACCTTGCCAAGGTTGGGGTCGCGGGTTCGAGCCCCGTTGTCCGCTCCAAACGCAGCAGCCCGACTACTACGGTAGCCGGGCTTTTTCGTACCCATCGCTTGGGCTCGAACCCGAGAGGGAGCGAGCGTTAAGCAAACGCGGAGCGTTTGTAGCGAGCTGGCGAGGTCGCCGGCAGGCGGCCGAAGCCGGTGCGGATCCGCGAAGCGGATACGCGGACGCCCCGTTGTCCGCTCCAACTATCTTACGCGGTTCTAACGAACCGCGTTTTTTGTTGACGCTGCGCGGGCCCCGGGCACCCCATCTTGCCCCTCAATCGTCGGTCGCGTACATAAAGTACGCTTCCCTCCTCTTTCGCGGCAACCTGGGGCACCCGGAGCCCGCTCGCTGTCGTGGCCGGGGGAGTAAGTCTTCCGTTCTTTTCACTAATCGATCGATTCGTCCCAGGAGGCTCGAGCCCGAGAGGGGGCGAGCGTTTGGGGCGTGGCTGCGGCGTTGATTGCCGTGAATGTCAGCTTTGGGCGTATCATCGTGGGCATCTCACAAAACCTCGTTGCAAGGGAGACACACCCCATGGCTACAGAAAAGTCCTCCTCGCGCTCATGGATGTCCGATGCCGCGATCTATCAGATTTACCCGCGCTCGTTTAAGGACTCGACTGGTTCGGGTTTGGGCGATATCGCGGGCATTACCCAGCAGATGGACTATCTTGAGCGGCTGGGTATCGAGGCCATCTGGCTGAGTCCGTTTTACCCATCGCCTCTTGTCGATGGCGGCTATGATGTGGCGGACTACTGCGATGTCGACCAACGTCTCGGCTCGCTTGACGACTTCGATGACATGATCGCCGCGGCTCACGCGCGCGGCATCAAGGTCATCGTCGACATCGTACCCAACCATTCGTCCAACCAGCACCCCTGGTTCAAAGCCGCTCTTGCTGCCGGCCCCGGATCGCCCGAGCGCGCCCGCTATATCTTCCGCGATGGTCGCGGCGAGCATGGCGAGCTGCCTCCCACCAATTGGAATGCCAACTTTGGCGGCCGTGCCTGGACGCGTGTTGCGGACGGTCAGTGGTATCTGCACATGTTTACGCCCGAGCAGCCGGACTTTGACTGGTCATGCCCCGAGGTTCGCGCGTTCTTTTGCGACGTCCTGGCGTATTGGAGCGATCGAGGCGTTGATGGCTTTCGCATTGATGTGGCACACGGTCTCGCCAAGGATCTCGACCGCGATGATCTCGACCAGTGGCATCTCGCCGAGGGCGATGACATGGTTGACGACGGCACCCATCCGCTGTGGGATCGCAACGAGGTTCACGAGATCTATCGCGAGTGGCGCCGCGTGTTCGACCGCTATAATCCGCCGCGCAGCGCTGTTGCCGAGGCGTGGGTGCTGCCCGAGCGCCAGTATCTCTACGCGCGCCCCAGCGAGCTTGGCCAGACATTTAACTTTGAGTTCGCCAAGGCCACTTGGACCTATGATGACATGCACGCTGCAATCGAGGAGGGCTTGAAGGCAGCCATCGAATCCGATTCCGCCTCGACCTGGGTACTTTCCAACCACGACGTGCCTCGTGTGGCGACGCGCTTCGCCCTGCCGCAGATCAAGGCGACGCGCTACCACCAGATTGCGCTCGACTGGCTCTTACGCGACGGGTCGTCTTATGACGAGGACCGTGAACTCGGCGAGCGCCGCGCGCGGGCGGCCCTTTTGCTTGAGCTGGCGCTTCCGGGCTCGGCATACGTGTATCAGGGTGAGGAGCTCGGCCTTTTTGAGGTGGCCGATATCCCGTGGGCTGCACTCGAAGATCCCACTGCGACCAATACGCACGGATCGAAGCGCGAGAAGGGGCGCGACGGCTGTCGTGTGCCCCTGCCGTGGGTGGCGACGGACGATCCCGCGCAGGGCGGATCGTTTGGATTTTCGCCGATGGACGCCGATGCGGCGCCCCATCTGCCGCAGCCTGCATGGTTTTCCGATTACGCTGCCGATAGGGAAGAGGCGGACCCGACATCGATGCTTGCGCTCTATCGTGACGCCCTCTGGCTGCGGCGCAAGCTGCGCGGGTGCGCTAACGATCTTGCGTGGCTCGATCTTGACGGGCGCACCGGCCTTGCGGATGGTGCCGAGGGCGCTGAGGGCGGCGTCATCGCCTATCGCCGCGACAACGGCTGGGCGTGTGTGACGAACTTCGGTGCAGCACCCGTGGAGCTGCCGGCGGGCAAGGTCCTGCTCACCTCATCACCGCTTGCAGACGGCAGACTTGCGCAGGACAGCTCTGCCTGGATCATGCTCGCTGAGTTGTAGGGGGCCTCTTGCGGCGAGTTTGCGTTTGCTCGCGCTTTCCGTGGTGGCTGATGTCTTCGCGAGGTTCGAGAGGGCGTCGCAAAACTTTTCAAAAAAAAGTTCTTGCATAGGATGCGGGTATCACGTAAGATTAATCCTCGTAAGCGGACATGGCTCAGTTGGTAGAGCACAACCTTGCCAAGGTTGGGGTCGCGGGTTCGAGCCCCGTTGTCCGCTCCATTTGGGCGTTTAGCTCAGGGGGAGAGCGCTTCCCTGACACGGAAGAGGTCAGAAGTTCAAATCTTCTAACGCCCACCAAATGTTCGCAGCCCAGAGGCTTAGCCTCTGGGCTGTTTTGTTTTGCTCGCCAAATGGGTCGCCAAATACGTCACCAAATTTCGAGTTTTTTGATCTTCTGGGATGCTTCTCAGTAGTCATCCGAGAAAACTCTCATCTTCTCTGTTTGCATACACATATCTTTCAAGGATTCGTGCCGCGGTTACATGGGGCTCGGCAAGGCACGACCGCAACATGTTGGTCAAGCATAATCTTTTGGATTCTTTTGGCGTGAGCGGCTTGGTTTTGGTAGGATTTGTCAGCGGCTTGACTAAGGGGGTTTTATAACTGCCATGCAGGTAGCCGTGTTGGTAACGTTTTACCGACTTGCCAAGAACCCCTCATAATTAATGCGTCTGCAAAATGACCAATTGCTTTGACCTGCTGAAACACTATATGTTGTGTTTGACCTAAAAAAAGAATACAGGATATAGATGCCTCTTTGTCGTATGATAGATGGCGGACAGAGAACGAAGACCTTAACTGCCTCTTTTGAACGTGTCCTTGAGCCGCTTGATCGGCTTCTGGGAATGTCCGCATGGAGGCTTATGGTTTATCGAGAACACAGATTGCGCGACGGCGCCGCAAGACAGGGACAGGCCCTGCCGGGCATCGTTTGGCTCTGAAGCGCAATGAGGCTACGATGCGAAAGAGGCAAGAGGATGAAGATCATCAAGCGCAGCGGCACCGAGGTTGTCTTTGACATCGATAAGATCGTCAATGCCATCCGCGCCGCCAACTTGGAGGTCGAGGAGAGCTCTCGTCTAACCGACCGCCAGGTGGTTTACGCGGCACAAAACGTCGCCGAGGCATGCGAGAACGCGGGCCACACCGTTTCGGTCGAGGAGATCCAGGATTTGGTCGAGGACGAGATCATGCGTCTCGACTGCTACGAGGTTGCCCGCCACTACATCATCTATCGCTATGTTCAGAGCCTGAAGCGCCAGAAGAACACGACCGACGACAAGATTTTGTCGCTGATCGAGTGCAATAACGAAGAGGTCAAGCAGGAGAACTCTAACAAGAACCCGACCGTCAATTCCGTCCAGCGTGACTATATGGCCGGCGAGATTTCCAAGGACCTGACTCAGCGTGTGCTGCTGCCCCAGGAGATCGTGGATGCCCACAATGAGGGCCTGATCCACTTCCACGATTCCGACTACTTTGCCCAGCACATGCATAACTGCGACCTGGTGAACCTGGAGGACATGCTCCAGAACGGCACCGTTATCTCGGGCACGCTGATCGAGAAGCCGCACAGCTTCTCGACTGCCTGCAACATCGCGACGCAGATTATCGCCCAGGTTGCTTCCTCCCAGTACGGCGGCCAGTCTATTTCGCTGACCCATCTCGCCCCCTTTGTTGAGGTGAGCCGTCAAAAGATTCGCGGCGAGGTTGCCCGCGAGCTCGAGGAGCTCGGTGTTTCGGCATCTGCCGAAAAGGTCCGTGAGGTCGTTGAGGACCGTCTGCGTGACGAGATCCGTCGCGGCGTCCAGACGATTCAGTATCAGGTCGTGACCCTTATGACCACAAACGGCCAGGCGCCGTTTGTGACGGTCTTTATGTATCTCAACGAGGCTCGCTCAGCGCAGGAGAAGCACGACCTTGCCATGATTGTGGAGGAGACGCTTCGTCAGCGCTATGAGGGCGTTAAGAACGAAGCCGGTGTGTGGATTACCCCGGCATTCCCCAAGCTTATCTATGTACTCGAGGACGATAACGTTCACGAGAATTCCCCGTACTTCTACCTGACCCAGCTGGCTGCCAAGTGCACCGCCAAGCGCATGGTGCCCGACTACATCTCCGAGAAGAAGATGCGCGAGCTTAAGCTTTCGAAGGGTGAGACCGCGGGCAATGGCGATTGCTACACCTGCATGGGTTGTCGCAGCTTCCTGACGCCCGACCGCTCGGGCAACGGCTTTAATAACGTTGCAAACGCGCTGAACTATGACCCGAGCAAGCCCAAGTATTACGGTCGCTTTAACCAGGGTGTTGTGACCATTAACCTGCCCGATGTCGCACTGAGCTCGCACCAGGACATGGACAAGTTCTGGAAGATCTTCGACGAGCGCCTTGAGCTGTGTCACCGCGCTCTGCTGTGCCGCCATGAGCGCCTGATGGGCACGCTTTCGGATGCCGCGCCGATTCTTTGGCAGTACGGCGCCCTGGCACGCCTTAAGAAGGGCGAGACGATCGATAAGCTGCTCGTGGGCGGCTATTCCACCATCAGCCTGGGTTACGCCGGTCTGTATGAGTGCGTCAAGTACATGACGGGCCACAGCCACACCGAGAAGGAGGGTACGCCCTTTGCCATGGCAGTTATGCAGCGTATGAACGACAAGTGCGCGGAGTGGAAGGCCGCGAGCGATATCGATTTCTCGCTGTACGGTACGCCGCTGGAGTCGACGACGTACAAGTTCGCCAAGTGCCTGCAGCGCCGTTTTGGCATTATTCCGGGCGTGACGGACAAGGGCTATATCACCAATAGCTACCATGTTCACGTGTCCGAGGAGATCGATGCCTTCGATAAGCTTAAGTTTGAGGGCATGTTCCAGCAGCTTTCGCCGGGCGGCGCCATCTCCTACGTCGAGGTTCCCAACATGCAGGACAACCTCAAGGCTGTCATTCGCGTGATGCAGTACATCTACGACAACATCATGTACGCCGAGCTCAACACCAAGAGCGATTATTGCCAGGTGTGCGGTTACGACGGCGAGATCAAGATTGTCGAGGATGACGGCAAGCTGGTGTGGGAGTGCCCCAACTGCGGCAACCGCGATCAGGAGAAGATGAACGTCGCCCGTCGTACGTGCGGCTACATCGGTACCCAGTTCTGGAACCAGGGTCGAACCGAGGAGATCCGCGACCGCGTGCTGCATCTCTAATAACCATCCCAGGCCGCCCCGTAGCGAGGCCCCGGACCTTTACTCGCTATTTCGGACAGTCCTGGCTCACGACGGAGGCGCCACTGGCGCCTCCTGTTCGTGCGGAACTTATATCGAGCAAAGGTCCGGGGCCTCGCTACGGGGCGGCCAAGTTGACGTAGCTGAGATGCAGCATGCGGTCTGCTCGCTTCTCGAAGTTCTTAGCGGAAATGAGTTGAGCTGCAATGACGATCTGCTTGCAATGGCGGTTGAGCTGCAGCTGAGTATTTATTGGACCGCGAACCCTATACTCAATGTTCGCTTCGTTCATTGAGTTACCCTTTGCATGAGGCCGGGACATATCGTCCCGCCCGCAGTTTCGCAGGCCGCAGGCCGAGAATGTTTGAGGACGGGATGATATGTCCCGGCCTCCCGGGAGAGTTACCTATGAACTACGCGAACATTAAGTATTTCGACATTGCTGATGGGGAAGGTGTTCGTACTTCTCTGTTTGTGAGTGGGTGCCGTCGTGGGTGCAAGAATTGCTTTAACTCCGTCGCGTGGGACTTTGCCGCGGGTGAACCGTTCGACCGTGCCGTCGAGGACAAGATTATCGACAGTCTTGACCATCCCTTTATTGATGGCCTGACGATTCTGGGTGGCGAGCCCATGGAACCCGAGAATCAGGCGGGTCTCGTTGACTTTATCGAACGCGTGCGTGCGGCCTATCCTGTGGAGTCGGGGAAGACCATTTGGTGCTTTACCGGCGACGTGCTCGAGGAACTTATGCCGGGCGGCCGTCATCATACCGAGGTGACGGACCGTATCCTTGCCTGCCTCGATATGTTGGTGGACGGCCCGTTCGTTCAAGACCTGTACGATATCTCCTTGCGTTTTAGGGGTTCGAGTAATCAGCGGGTGATCGACATGAACGCCACGCGCACTCGTGCCGCGCGCGAGGGCGTTTCGCTTTGCGACGCTGTGGAGCTTTGGCGAGACGATCCGGTCTATTCGACCCATACTATGTAGCTTGTGGCCGATGCCGGAGGGCGTGGTACCATAGCGCGAACGCAAAATCGGAAGAGTGAGGCCTAGATGGTCGATCAGGAAAAAGTTGAGACCGCCATAAAGCTGTTGCTTGAGGGCATAGGCGAGGACCCAACTCGTGAGGGCCTGCTGGAGACGCCGGCACGCGTCGCCCGCATGTATGGCGAGATTGCCGGCGGCATGGACCAGAGCGCTGAGGAGCACCTGTCCAAAACTTTTGCCGTCGCTTCGAACGATTTAGTTATCGAGCGCGACATCACGTTTTACTCGCTGTGCGAGCACCATCTGCTGCCGTTTTATGGCAAGGCTGCGATCGGCTATATCCCTAACGGCCGCGTGGCGGGTCTGTCTAAGCTTGCTCGCACGGTTGAGGTCTATGCCCGTCGTCTGCAGCTGCAGGAGCAGCTGTGTACACAGGTTGCCGATGCCCTCATGGAATATCTTGCCCCCCAAGGGGCAATCGTGCTGATGGAAGCCGAGCATATGTGCATGACCATGCGCGGCGTGCAAAAGCCCGGTACCAAGACCGTAACGCTTGCTCGTCGCGGTGTCTTTGAGACCGATCCGTCGCTCGAGGAGCGATTCTTTAGGATGCTGGGCCGCTAACCATGAGAGTCGTCAACGACTTTGCATCGAAGACCGATGAAGGAACGTCGCGTCGCGGCTTTATGGCTTCGGGCCTGACTCCCTTTGGTGCCATGCCTTGCATTGATTACATCTGTGCCAACGGACTGTTCCGGCGGCATCTGGGAAACATTGCGCAGTTGGAATCGGGGCGCATCTTTTGCCGCCACGGTATCGACCATCTGCTGGATGTCGCCCGTATTATGTGGATCAAGAATCTCGAGGAAGAGCTCAAATTTGACCGCGAGGTCATCTATGCCACGGCACTTCTTCACGATATCGGCAAAGATGAACAGTATGAATCGGGTATATCCCATGATGTTGCAAGCGAACGCGTCGCCGATGCGATTCTCGGCGGCATGCCCGAAGACGTGGCGTTTGAGCCGGCAGATGCCGCAGCCATTAAGACGGCCATTCTGGGCCATCGAAAGCTGCGCGTGAACAGCCAGCCGCTTGAGCGTCTGCTCTATGCAGCCGACAAAGCGTCGCGCGCCTGCTTTGCATGCCCTGCGCGCAATGCCTGCAACTGGAGCGATGATAAAAAGAACCTGTCGATTCGCGTGTAGTCGGTATGCGCGGTCGGGGTTCTGAACGAAGGAGACGATCGCGATGACTAACAAAAAGCTGCCCGAGAATGCAACCAAGACCGAGGGTGCCGAGCTTGCCCGTCGTGGCAGGGGCGAGATTTCCGCCGCAACGGCGGTGCCCCATGTGAGCTATGACGACCTGCGCCATGCCGACCGCATTACTATCGATGGTCTCGAGGTCTTTGCCAACCACGGCGTGTATCCCGAGGAAAACGCCCTGGGGCAGAAGTTTGTCGTGTCCTTGGTGCTCTATGCCGACCTGCGCGCGGCGGGGGAGCACGATAACCTGGATGCCTCTATTGATTACGGCTCGGTGTGCCACGATGTCGATGGCTATCTGCGCGAGCATACGTTTAAGCTCATCGAGGCTGCAGCCGAGGGTGTGGCCCAGATGCTGCTACGTCGTTATCCCTTGCTGCTTGGCGTGCGTGTTAAGCTCGATAAGCCTTGGGCGCCCGTCGGTCTTCCCCTGGCAAGCTGTGGCGTCGAGATCGAGCGCGTGCGCTAGCTGACGCTAAAGCTCGTTGGCGGGCGGTTTTTTGAGTCGCTGCGACAGAGCTCTATTGTTGGGGCAGTACGTGTCGAGCAGGGCGTGAAACCGCTGATTGTGGCTTGGCTCGAGCAAGTGGACGAGCTCGTGGGCGACAACCATGTCGAGGCATTCGACGGGGTAGGCGGCAAGTTCTCGTGCGATGCGAATGGCGCCGGTTTTGGGCGTGCACGAGCCCCAGCGCGTTTTCATGCTGCGTACGGAAACGCGGGAAACGGCGACACCCATTGCGATTTCGTATGCGTGCACCATATCGTGCAGTGCCGTGGTGACCTCGGTTGCATAGAGCTGGTCGATGCGGGCCTGGAGCTCATCGGACGTTAGGCCGTCGAGGATTGCGCGCCGCTTGGCCTGTGGGCCTTCGTTCGATTCGTCGGTACCCATAAAACTTGCGAAGGTGACCTGTTTGGGTCGCGGTGCGGGTGATGCAAAGTTGTGATCGAGTGCGTCCTGTACCGTGATGGGCTTGCCCCAAAGCGCAATGATCGAGAGGGGACTGAGCGGTTCTCGCGCCGTCGCCTGACGTTGCTCGCGCTGGGCAAGTCGGCTGATAATCCAGCCGTTGTTGCGCTTTACAAACGCTTCGATACGCTCGCGGCTGGCGTCGAGCGGTGCGCTGGCGTGGACCTCACCGCTCGATGTGACGCGCAGGTTGAAGTTCTTGACGCGCTTTTTGGTAACGACGACGGGGATGGGCGTCCCATCCGGTCGGGGTAGGAAAATCGTAAATTGCTGCGTCAAAAGTTATCCTTTGGATTGGGGACGGGCCGGCATGTCGATCGCTCGGCATACCGGCCCGCTCAAGGGATGTGAAATTAATAACGCTCGAAGAAGGCAAGGGCGTTGTCGCTGCAGAGCTTTTGCATCACGGTCTTGCCAAAGTGCTTGGAAAGCATGTTCTGGAACTCGGGCATCTTGCTGGCATCGGAGAGGAAGTCGGGTACCTTGGCGCCGTCCCAGTCGCCGCCGAGCGCGATGACATCTTCGCCGCCCAGGTCGAGCCAGTGTTCGATATGGGCTGCCAGCTGGTCGAAGGTGACATCTGCGGCGGTCTCGTCGGTTGCTTCGTTGGAGAGGAACTCGCTGCAGTAGTTGAGGCCGACGATGCCGCCCATGTCGCGAATGGTACGGAACTGGTCGTCGGTGAGGTTGCGCTTGACGCCGCAAACCGCACGGGAGTTGGAGTGGCTGGCGACGAAGGGGCGCGTGGCGTGGGCGACAACCTCGTCAAAGCACTCATCGTTGAGGTGGGAGACGTCGAGTATCATGCCGGCGTGTTCCATCTGCGTAAGCGCCTCGATGCCGGCGGCGGTGAGGCCGGCGTGGGTGTCGTGGCCGCTCGCGAGCGGTCCCTGCGCGTTCCAGCTGAGCGATGACATGAGTACGCCCAGGCTCTTGAGCGCCTCGATCAGCGCGGGGTCCTCGGCAAAGAACGTGGCGTTTTCGATGGTGTGGATGCAGGCGACCTTGCCGTCTTTGAGTGCAGGGCGAATGTCAGCGGCGCTGCGTACGTTGACCATGCGGTCGTGGTTGAGCATTGCCTGGCCGCTCATGTGCGCCATGATCTGTGCTTGGAAGCGTGCGGCGTGGGCGGTGGGAATCTCGTCGGGGACAAACGTGGCGAAGCACTGTGCCCACGGCGTGTTGCCGATCTTTGCGAGCGAGATGGCGCAGGCGTTGCCCTCGATGAGGTCGAAATCCTGCGGATGCGTTTCGTCGCCGGGGAAATAGCCGTCGGTGCCGGCGGTAAAGCGCAGGTCGAGATCGAGCGTGGCCCAGCCGATGCGGTCGGCGGTGTCGCAGTGTAGGTCAAATACGGGATATGCCATGGTTCCTCCGGTTGCAGCGTTTCTTTGCAAACTGTCTTTGAATTGTATGACTAGGGTATAGTTAGCGCCATATGTTCACGGCGGCCCGCGTTGTGCGCCGCCCTTATCACGGAGGTTACCATGTCCAACCAGGGCAAGAAGGTCAAGACCCATTATCGCGGCACGCTCGACGACGGCACGCAGTTCGATAGCTCCTACGATCGCGGCGAGCCGCTGGAGTTCACCTGCGGCGCCGGCCAGATGATCAAGGGCTTCGACGCCGCTGTTGTCGACATGCAGGTGGGCGAGAAGAAGACCGTGCACATTCCTGCTGTCGATGCCTACGGCGAGCGCAACCCCGAGATGGTTATCACCTTCCCGGCCGAGCAGGTTCCCAATATCGAGCAGATCGAGAAGGGCATGAAGCTCTTCCTGTCCACGCCGAGCGGCATGCCCGTCCCCGCCGTGGTCATCGATGTGACGCCCGAGGCTGTGACGCTCGACGCCAACCACGAGCTCGCCGGCAAGGACCTCAACTTTGATATCGAGCTCGTCGAGGTCGAGGACTAGTTGATGTCCGTGGACCTGGTAGCTACGGAGCGCTTGGGAAATCTCAACGACCCGTCCTATGAACTCCTGCTTCGTCGGGAGCTGGGTGGCGTCTTTGAGGTTGACGAGCTGCTACTCGATTGGGACCAGGCTGATGCGCGCCTGTTTGTGGGCGTGACGGAGCTGGGGCGCACGGTGAATGCTCGGCTGGATGCCACTGATGGCGAGCGTCTTGCCGACGGTGACGTGCTCGCTGTCGACCGCACGGGCACGGTGCCCGTAGCGGTTGTCGTGCGCCTGCGCAGCGCCGAGGTTTATTTGGTCGAAGTCGACCGCATGGATCAGATTGCGCTCGCGCATGCGTGCTGGGAAATCGGCAACATGCATGCGCCGCTCTTCCGGGGCGACTCGGACGAGCATACTGTGTGCATGTATACGCCGGTGCAGCCTGTTTTGGGCCGCATGCTCCGGGGTGTCGAGGGTGTTCGGCTCTCGGTAGTCACACGCGAGCTCGATGCCAGTCGACGCTTTGCATCGAGCGCGGCGGATGTTGTTGTGAGTATGGCTCCAGACTTTACGATCGTAAAGAAGGCGCGCGGCTAACGTGCGTATGCGTAAGACGGACTTTGAGAGGCAACTATTCAAAGTCCGTCTTACTTTTGATGGGGTGCTTTGGGGGAAGCATATGGGTCTTGAGGGAATCAAACTGATCGCCTGCGATTTGGATGGCACGTTGCTGCATCCGGGGGAGCGCGAGCCGCGTCCTGAGGCATTTGAGCTCATCGACGAGCTGCATCGTCGCGGCATTGTGTTTATGCCGGCGAGTGGCCGTCAATATGCGAGCTTGCGCTACCTGTTTGCCCCGGTGGCCGATGAGCTCGCCTATGTATGCGAAAACGGAGCCCTGGTGATGAGCGAGGGGCGTGCCGTTGTCAAACGTTCCATGGAACGTAGCCTTGCTATGGATATCGCGAATGCCGTGGTCGCCTACCCCCATGCCGACGTAACCCTTTCCTGCGAGGGGCACCTCTACACCATAAGCGGTAACGATGCGTTCATCGACCATTTGCGTTACGAGGTCCACTGCGATGTGGCGGTGGTCGACCGTCCCGAGGACATTGACGAGGATGTCATTAAGATTGCGTTTCAAACGCCCGAGACAGAGCAGCCGGCGGCGTTGGAGTATTTTGCGCGTCGCTTTAGCGACCGGGTCGATGTGATGACGTCGGGAACCGAATGGACCGACTTTATCGGCTTTGATTCGGGCAAGGGGTCCGCGCTTGCCGATTATGGTCGCGCACTGGGGATCTCACCTAACGAAATGATGGCGTTTGGCGATAACGAAAACGATCGCGACATGCTCAACGTGGTGGGCCATCCCTATCTGATGGAGAGCTGCAATCCCAGCATGTGCGGTGTCAATGACCGTGTCCGCTACGTGCGCACGGTCGAAGAAGAGCTGCGTCGTCTACTTGCTGAGTAGGCATGTCCCAAAATCTACCTACAGTTGGGGCAGAGGCCCTCGAAGATGGTGTAGTGCGAGGTGACGTTCCAGCCGATTTGCTCGGACGCCTTGGCGTCGAGCTGGGCATCGAAGGGGAGCGGTACGTCGATGACGCGGCTGCACGAGGTGCAGATGATATGCGCATGCGGCTCGATCGTGCGATCGAAGCGGCTGCCGCCCGGCGTCTTGATGGAGAGGATCTCGCCGGCGTCGGCTAAGAGATTGAGATTGCGGTAGACCGTACCGCGGCTGATTTTGTCATCCTGCGCGCGCACGGCGTTGTAGATCTCATCGGCGGTGGGGTGGTTATAGCTTTGGCGCACGGCGTCAAGAACCAGCTTCCGCTGCTTGGTGTTTCTTCTTTGCACCGCCATGCGCCTCGCCTCTTTTCTATCAACGGTCGTAGGTAAATGATACCGTATTTAGCACACAATACTAATAACGAGGAATGAAACCGTCTTCATTGGCAAGTGGGGCTCGGGTCTGGGCGTCTGCGAGGCGAAAACGCGTTCCCATGCGCTCGTAGGAGGCATGAAGCGCCTCGAGATGAGATAGGATGTTTGCCGGAGCCCCCTGTATCTCCATCTCGACGGAGCCGTCTTCCATGTTACGCACCCAGCCGGTGAGTGCGCGTGCCTGCGCGAGGTTGGTGTTGGTAAAGCGAAAACCAACGCCTTGGACTTGCCCCGTCCAGTGCAGGAAGTAGCGCAGGGGAGTGTCTTGAGTGGCCTCGTCGCTTGCGAGCACAGTAAGCCTGCGGCGCAGCTCGAGCTCGATGTTTGATGGTTTTTGAGGCTCTCGACTGCCGCCGGTGACGCTGGAGAAGAACGTATCGAAGAGGCCCATCGCTAGGCCTGCTTGACTGAATCGGCGGGGAAGGTAATGCCGGCCTGCTGACGTACGGCATCCATGATGCGCAGCGAGACGAGCGTGACATCGCGGTAGTGGCCGAGCTCGTGGCGTCCCGCCGGGGTCTCCCAGATCTCTTCCTTAACGTTATCGATGCTGCCGATGGCGGTGATAAAGTCTGCGAGTTCGTATTCCATAGTGTTGCTCGATTTGGGCAGGTCGAGCGCGCGGCCGTTGTCTCCCTGTTCGCGCGGTGCCTCGGTCGCCGAGCCGCGTACGACGTCGCCGCGATAGTCGATGCGGACGTTGCGGGGCGTGGACAGATGGTCGATCTTGATAGTGCCACGCTCGCCTTCGATCTGCGAGGGCAGCAGGTCATTCGTAATTTTGGAGTGCGCGAGCTCGACGGAGATCCGGCCACCGCCGTAGCTGGCGAGGATGGAACCGCAGCCGTCGATGGGGCCGTGCGTGAGCTCTTGCGTTGAGGGGTCGAGCAGCGTGGTCATGCTGGTGAGACCAGAGGGCATGCCGAAAATCTCGACCATGGGCTCGACGGTGTAGACGCCAATGTCCATGAGGGAACCCGATGCCATATTGCAGTCGAAGATATTGGTGGCGCGCCCCGCGAGAACCTCGTTGTAGCGCGAAGAATACTTGCCAAAGCGCAGTGAGGCGCGGCGAATGGGCGCGATCTCGCCCAGGGCGTCCTCGACGGCGTGGAAAGCGGGGTCATGGAGGGGACGCATGGCCTCGAGGGCCACGACGCCTGCTGCCTCGGCAGCACGGAAGACCTCGAACGCTTGGGCCTTGGTGGCGCAGAAGGGCTTTTCGACGATAACGTGCTTGCCGCCGGCGATACAGGCGAGCGCCTGCTCGTAGTGGAGCGCATTGGGGCTGCCGATGTAGACGGCGTCGACGTCGTCGGCGGACGCAAGCTCGTCAAGCGCGGTGAAGTTACGCTCGCCGCCGTGCTCGGCGGTAAAGGCAGCACCGCGATTGGCATCGCGTGAAAGCGTGCCCACAAACACGGCTTGGTCGTTGGCGTTGACGACTTGGATAAAGTCGTCGGTGATCATGGATGTGCCGATGGTCGCTATACGCAGCATGCGTCCCCCTTGCGTTGTTTGGTCTACAGGATGAGTGTAGCGCGTGGGGATATAAAGCTGCGCGAAAACGCTATTACAGGTCGCTCTCGTTAAAGCCGGCGTCGATATCGAGGTTGGCTCCGTCGGCCGCGGTGGTGGCGAGCTCGTCGCAGCGCTCATTGAGCTCGTGGCCGGCATGCCCCTTAACCCAGATGAACTCCACCTTATGCTTGCTCTTTGCGGCAAGCAGACGCTCCCACAGGTCGCGGTTCTTGACGGGCTGCTTGTTGGCAGTTTTCCACCCGCGCTTTTTCCAGCCGTCGATCCAGTGCTTGTTGAAGGCGTTGACGACGTATTGCGAATCGGAATGGACCTCGACCTCGCAGGGGCGGTTAAGTGCCTCGAGCGCCACGATGACCGCCATGAGCTCCATGCGGTTGTTAGTGGTCTTGGCGTAGCCACGCGAAAGCTCGGAGGTGAAGGTCTTGCCGGCGGGGTTGGTGTACTTGAGCACGGCGCCGTAGCCGCCGCGTCCCGGATTTGATCGGGCCGAGCCGTCGGTATAGATGATGACCTTCACATGGTTCCTTTCGTTGGGTACGCTTCGTGTGAGTGACCATTGTAGCGCCATGCCCGCCGCGGGCTAGCAATCTACGATTTCTACCCCGTCTTCCGACAGCTGGTCGGCATGGATGATGCGGTTGAGCTCGTCGAGGTATTGCCGCAAGAGAGGAGAGGGCTTGCGCTCGTCGTGCATGATATATCCTACGTGCATCGTTGGGGCGTCTGCTAACGGGATCGATGCCATACCCCACTGCATTTCATTGGAAAGGACACCGGTCGACAGGGTGTAACCGTTCGACGTGATAAGTAAGTTAGTAAGTGTTCCGCGGTCCGAGATTCGTATGTTGCGGTCGCAAGGGATATAGCTAAAAGGTTCCTCGGCGTAATAGAAGGAGTTTGAGGTTCCCTGCTCAAAGCTGTAGCGTGTATAGGGTGTGAGGTCGGCAAGGGACAGCTGGGGGCGGCGTGCGAGCGGGTGGCGCTCGCTAACGAAGACGTGGACCGTCGCGTCGAAGAGGGGATGGAAGCTTGCGCGGGCATCGGCGAAGGCCTTCTGCAAGACACGGGTATTAAAGTCGTCCAGATAGAGGATGCCGATATCGCTGCGAAATGCGCGGACGTCGTCGATGATCTGCGAGGTGGTGGTCTCGCGCATGATGAACTCGAACTTACTGTCGCGGCAGCGCTCGACGACGTTGACAAAGGCCTCGACCGAAAAAGCGTAGTGCTGGGCCGAGATGGCAAGGCGCGCCTGGGGTGTGCCGCCGTCCTCGTAGCGGGCCTCGAGCATATCTGCCTGCTCCACGACTTGGCGCGCATAGCCTAAGAGCTCGGTACCGTCGTTGGTGAGCGTGACGCCGCGGCTGGAGCGCGTAAAGATTTCCAGATGGAGCTCCTGCTCGAGGCTTTTGACGGCGTTTGAGATGTTGGACTGAGCGGTATAGAGGCGCTGAGCTG
>JAHYYO010000069.1:0-5187 GCA_019424925.1 Collinsella sp. | reverse complement strand
ACCCGAGATTGAATAGCCCAGCATGAGCGCCTTCTCGTCCTTATCCGCAACGCGGAGCGACGCGCCAAAAGGCATGCCCCAAACGGCGAACGTTGCCATCGTCGCGGCGATCAGGATGCACGAATCCGTTCCCACACTCATAAACTGCGCATAGGCGAGCGATAGGACAACGTTGCTGACGCCCGCGATCTTTAGGAACTCCCAGCCCGCGGCAAGCCCCATGAGCGTGAGCAGCGACACGATGCCGCCGGAATTGCCAAGCATAAACATAAGCTGGCCCAACAGCATGCCCAAATAGCTGCCCGCCGGCGCCGCGATACACAGCGAAACCGGAACCATGACGAGCATGGTCGCAAACGGAACGAACGAAAACGCCACGGCCTTAGGGATAACGCGCTGGAAGAAACACTCCGCTCGCCATAGCACGGGTACCGAGATGAGAACCGGAATAACAGTCGTTGTGTAATCGTTGACCGGCGCGGGAAGCAGACCATACACGAAAGTCATCGCTGCCCCCGTCGTCGATGCGGCATCGACGAGCTTAAGCAGATCGGGCGCAATCAATACGCCGCCCAGCATCATGCCCAGCTGCTCCGAGCAACCAAGCTGGCGGGCGGCCGCCCAACCAAGATAAATGGGCAAAAAGTAGTAGCCGGCGTTATAGAGCCAACTGTAGAACAGGCGATAGATTTCGGAATCGGCAGACCACAGGCCCAGCATGCCTTCGCCCATAATGACGGCGGCGGTGCGGAACAACGCCGCGCAAACAATAAACGGCAGCGCCGACATCATGCTTTTGGACAGATAGTCCACCACGGCCATGGCGTTTGATGAAACCGTCGTTGTAAACGAGGTGTTAGAAACTTGTGACATGGAACGCCTTTCCCAATGTGACATGCGGGCTGTCCCTTTGTCACATCGTGCGGTACTGACCGATTGCGCGGTACTTTTCGTAGCGGAGGTTTGTGAGGGTCGCGTCGTCGAGCTGCCCAAGCGTATCGAAGGCATCAAATGCCGAGGACATGACGGCACCGGCGATCTCCTCATGCGACAGGCCCCTATCGTCAACAATGCCGTCGATGATGCCGAGCGCCAACAGATCGGGGGCCGTGAGCTTAAGCGCCTCGGCGGCCTCATTCGCGCGCTCGGTATCCTTCCACAGGATCGACGCACAGGCCTCGGGGCTCACGACCGAATAGGCCGAGCTCGAGAGCATCAGGATGCGGTCGGCCACGGACAGCGCCAGCGCGCCACCAGAGCCGCCCTCGCCTGTCACCACCGAGACAATCGGCGTCTTAAGGCCGCTCATCTCCATGAGATTCTGGGCAATCGCCTCGCCCTGGCCGCGCTCCTCGGCACCGATGCCGCAAAACGCGCCCGAAGTATCGACCAGGCACAGAACCGGTCGACCAAACTTTTCGGCCTGGCGCATAAGGCGACGCGCTTTGCGGTAGCCCTCGGGATGCGCCATGCCAAAGTTGCGGCGCATGCGCTCTTTGGTCGTGGTGCCGCGCTCGATAGCGATAACCGTCACGGGACGTCCGTCTTTCCAGCCAATGCCACCCACCACGGCGGCGTCGTCACCAAAGTAACGGTCGCCGTGCAGCTCCACAAATCCATCCAGGCCCAGCGAGATCATCTCGCCTGCCGTGGCGCGATCTGCCGAGCGGGTCTGCTTGACAATCTCGAGCGCGGTTTTTGGTGCCGCCGAGCGCTTAAACAAGTGTCCCAGCTTTTTGCCGCGGCGACCTGTATGCACGATCTCGTGCGGAGCCCCCAGACCAGGCGCGCGCCCTTCGTGCAGCGCCAGCAGCTCGCCTACCGTGAGCGCAATCTCGCCACGCGGAACAACGGCATCGCAAAAGCCGTGCTCCAGCAAAAACTCGGAGCGCTGGAATCCCTTGGGCAGGCGCTTGTGCATGTTCTGCTCGATCACGCGCGGGCCGGCAAATGCCGTCAGGGCATCGGGCTCGGCCAGGATAATGTCGCCCTCCATGGCAAAGCTCGCGGTTACACCTCCGGTCGTGGGATCGGTGAGCACCGTGATATACAGGCCGCCCGCCTCGCTGTGGCGCCTAACCGCCGCAGAAATCTTGGCCATCTGCATGAGCGAGGTCACGCCCTCCTGCATGCGGGCGCCGCCCGATACGGTAAAGCCAACGACCGGCAGCCCCAACTCGGCCGCGCGCTCAAAGACACGACAGATCTTCTCGCCCACCACGGAGCCCATTGAGCCCATCATAAAGTTGGCATCCATAAAGAAGAGCGCGGTATCGCAGCCGCAGATTTTGCCCCTGCCGCACACAACGGCATCGCGCTCGCCCGAACGCTCGCTCACGCTCTTAAGCTTGTCGGCATAACCGGGAAACGAGAGGAAGTCCTTCGACGCCAGATTGGCATCCCATTCCTCAAAGGTACCCGCGTCGACCGTCATGCGCATGCGCGCGCGACCGCTCACGCGAAAGTGCTTGCCGCAACGAGGGCAGACCTCGAGGTTGTCGTGCAGGCGCGCCTCATCGATCACACGGCGGCACTCCGGGCATTTGACAAACACGTGGCGCGCGGGGAACTCGGCGCACGACTCGGTTATCGGCCCCTCAAGGACATTGACCGTCTTCGCTTTTCTATTCATCAGCATAGAGATGCCCCATCAGATCGGTGTGATACATGCCCGACAAGAACTCGTCGTTTGCCAGCACGTCGAGCTGAAGCTCGCTGTTTTCGCTCACGCCCTCAATCACGAGCTCGCCTAGGGCCGAGCGCATCTTGCGAATGGCGCCGTCACGCGTGGGCGCACACACGATGAGCTTGCCGAGCATGGAGTCGTAGTACGGCGGAACTTTCGCACCGGTAAACATGGCGGAATCCCAGCGCACGCGCGGGCCACCCGGCACACGCAACGCGGTGACCGTTCCGCACGACGGCAGAAAGTCCGGCGTTTCGGCATTGATGCGGCACTCCATGGCGTGGTTGCGCACCGGCATGTCCTCCTGCTCAAAGGGCAGAGGCTGGCCGGCAGCCACGCGCAGCTGCCACTTAACCAGGTCGGTATCGGTCACAAACTCCGTAACCGGATGCTCCACCTGCAAGCGCGTGTTCATTTCCATAAAGTAGAAATTGCCGTCATCTGAGTACAAAAACTCGATGGTGCCAGCGCCCTCATAGCCAACGGCACGAGCCAGGTCGCGCGCGGCCTTGTGCATGCGCGCGCGAATATCATCGCGTCCGTCGAGGCACGGCGCGGGGCTCTCCTCGATCAGCTTTTGGTTGCGGCGCTGCACCGAGCACTCGCGCTCGCCGAGCGAAAACACATGGCCCTGCTTATCGGCCATAATCTGTACCTCAACGTGATGCGCCGGCGCGACGAACTTCTCCATGTAGCACTCGCCGTCGCCAAAAACGGCCTCGCCCTCGGCACGCGCCTCGATGAACGCCTTTGCCGCATCTTCCACGCGCTCGACCTTGCGAATACCGCGACCGCCGCCGCCCGCGCGCGCCTTAATAAGCACGGGGCAGCCGATGCGCTCGGCCTCGGCCGTTGCTTCCTCGGGGCTTTTGAGCAAATCGCAGCCCGGCACGATGGGCACGCCCGCAGCAGCGGCCGTTCGGCGTGCGGCGTCCTTGTCGCCCATGCTGTCGATCACCTCGGCCGAAGGACCGACAAACGCCAGACCGAACTTGTCGCAGTCGCGCACGAAGCTCGCCTTCTCGGAAAAGAAGCCATAGCCGGGATGAATTGCCTTAGCTCCCGACTTTACGGCACAGGTGAGCACGGCATCGTCGTTGAGGTAGCTCTCGGCAAGACGCGGGCCGCCGATGCAATACGCCTCGTCGGCAAGCTGCACGTGTAGCGCGTCCGCATCGGCCGTGGAATAAACGGCGACGGTCTTGATGCCCATATCGCGGCACGCGCGGATAACACGGACCGCGACTTCGCCGCGGTTGGCGATGAGCACTTTGTCGAACATGGAGCCTTCCTTAACTTTCGTGCATGAGTGCAAAAGACATATCGGCGCGGCAGCAAACCTCACCGTTGACGCTCGCAGTACCCGTCGCAAAGCGGAACGGCCCGCGCGCACGCGTGATGGAGCACACCAGATCCACCGTGTCGCCCGGGCGCACCGGACGCTTAAAGCGCACCTTGTCCAGACTCGTGTAGAACGGCGTCGCGCCGCGCGCCTCCTCATCGCCCATCAGCAGCACGCAGCAGTTCTGGGCGAGCATCTCGCACTGAATCACGCCGGGAACGACCGGGTTTCCCGGAAAATGTCCCTGCAAAAAGTACTCGTCGCCTGTAATCGTGATCTTGCCGTGGGCCTCGTCGCCCACCAGCTCGGCTTCGTCGAGCAAAAGCATCGGCTCGCGATGCGGTAACAGCTTCTTGAGCTCTTCTTTGTTCATGGATATCACCTATCCGATCCTCATGAGGCAGCTGCCAAACTCCACGAGGTCGCCGTCGGCCACGCAGATCTCGAGCACCTCACCGTCTGCCTCGGCCGTCACCTCGTTGAGAACCTTCATGGCCTCGATGATGCAGAGGGTCTCGCCGGCCTTGACCTTGGAGCCCACGCGCACAAACGGCTCGTCGCCCGGCGCAGGGGCAGCATAGAAGACGCCCACCATGGGAGCAGTCACCTCGGTGCCCTTGGGCTCCGGCGCGGCGGCAGGTGTCTGCGTGGCGGGTTCCGGTGCGGCAGGCGCGACTGTGGGAGCTGCAACTTGAGCGGCCATGGCGCTCGGCATAGGCATGGGCACGGCAACCGGCTGCGCCACACTCGCGCGCTCGAGTTCGACCGCGGTGCCATCGGGCTCCTCAACGCGTACGCGCGTGAGGCCGCGGTCCTCCATCACATCGGCTATCTCGGCAAGTCTTTTGGAATCCATGCTCTAGCTCCTCGTATATCTACGCAGCGCGATGGCGGCGTTGTGCCCGCCAAAGCCCAGGTTGGTCGAAAGCGCCCAGGTAAGGTCGGCGCGAACCGCGCGATTGGGCGTGTAATCAAGATCGCAGGCGGGATCGGGCGTGTGGTAGTTAATGGTCGGCGGCACCACGCCCTGCTCGAGTGCCATGGCGCAGGCCATGACCTCAATGGCCCCCGTGGCACCGATCATGTGCCCCGTCATCGACTTGGTCGACGAGACATGTGCGGCGCGCGCCGCGTCCTCGCCGAGCGCCCGCTTAATGCC
>JAHYYO010000068.1:0-5335 GCA_019424925.1 Collinsella sp. | reverse complement strand
ACCGGTTTATGACCGGGCAGAGCCTGCTGATCGATGGCGGCGAGGCCGGCCGCACCCAGTTTATCTGGCCCGAGTAATAAGACGCGCCCGATGGCAAGATTGCCGTCGGGCGCGTTTTTGATGTATCGATTTTTAGCCGAGGCAAGTCCAGTTGACGGGGAGCGAGCCGTGCTGTTCGAGTAGACGATTGGCTGCCGAGAAGGGGCGCGATCCCATAAAAGCGGGGAGCTGCACCGTGGCACGGTTTGCCGAAAGCGGCGAGGGGTGCGTAGAGGCCAGGCAGAACTTGCCGCTTGCCTTGCCCGCGCCGGTCGTGGCGAGCTTGCCCTCGACCATCTGCTGGGCAAAGCGGCCCCATGCCAAAAAGACGACCGGCTGGGGCGGCTGGCAGCAGCGTTCGATAACGTAGTCGGTGAGTGTGCTCCAGCCCAGCTTGGCATGCGAGTTCGCGGCATGCTCGCGCACGGTGAGCGTGGTGTTGAGGAGCAGGACGCCCTGTTGTGCCCATGGGGTTAGGTCTCCCGTGGCGGGAATGGGGCAACCCAGATCGGCGTTGAGTTCCTTGTAGATGTTGCGCAGGCTCGGCGGCAGTTTGGTTTGTGTCGTGGGGACCGAGAACGACAGCCCCATGGCCTGGTTGGGCCCGTGATAAGGGTCTTGACCCAAGATGACGACCTTGACCTGGTCGGCCGGCGTGTAGGCGAGGGCATTGAGGATGTCGTCTTGTGCCGGGTAGATGGTCTGCTCGGCACGCAAAAGGGCGATGCGCTCGAGCAGCTGGTTCGTAGTGTCACGTACCGGCTGCGGCGCATCGCCCAACCAAGTTGCTATGTTGCGGTCGCGGGTTGCGGTGTCCATGGGGCTCCTTTATGGCAGATGCTCTGTTGTCATCTATTGTAAAGGCGCACCGGTTGCCTTTATGCCGCGGCTGTATGAAGAGTGGGGTCTACGAGACGTGCTCGGGCGCTCCTGCCATGCGAGCCTGTCCATGTGCGCGAAGGCGCGGAAGCTCGATGGTTGCCACCATGACGCCGGTGAGGATGAGGGCGGCACCAAAGAAGGCGATGGGGCTCAGGACCTCGCCGACCAGGAAGAACGAAAAGACGGCGGAACAGACCGGCTCGAGCGAGAAGGCAAAGCCGGTGGTCTCGGCAGGCACGTGGGGCTGCACGAGCGTCTGGGTGATAAAGCCGTAGGCAGAGCAGATGAGTGCCAGCGCGACGACCACGACGATCTCGTTGGGCGTGCTGGGAAGCGTGAAACCGCCCAAGGTGCATGCGGCGATGCCCGAGAACAGGCCGCCAAAGCCCAACTGCCAAACGCCCAGGGCCAGCGGGTCGACTTCTTCGACAAAGCGCTTGGCTACGATAATGTGGCCGGCATAGATAAAGGCCGAGAGCAGCATGATGATCGCGCCGGGATTCAGGCTGGTAAAGTCGGCGCCCGAGAGCAGCAGCATGCCGCAGGTGACGATGGCCGTGCCGACGAGCACCTTGCGCTCGGGGGCGCGACGCAGCAGGGCCGCGTTGGCAAACGGGACGATCACGACCGTCAGGCTCTGTAAAAAACCGGCGGTGGAGGCGGAGGTGAGGCTGGAGCCCAGGCACATGCAGGTGAGCTCGGTTGCCATGATGGCACCGATGATGGCGGCGCGAACCATAAGGTCGCGGTTGATGCGGAAAGCGTGCTTGTGGAAGAGCACAAGGCAAGCCGCAAAGGCGATGATGCAGCGCAACGCAACGATGCTCGTGGCGTTCATGCTGTCCATGCCGATCTTCATGAGGGGGTACGAAAAGCCCCATGCGACGGGAACGGAAAATGAGAGCGCGATTGCTTTTTTGCGATCCATGGGACTCCTTTTGTTACAGAACGGTTTCGCAAAAAGGATTCTGCTCCCAGATATGGATGTAGTAAAGCGAATGTATCTTCAGTATGATTAAGAAATACTAATGCTACTAGAAAAAGCGCTGGCAAAACGTTTTACGGCTACATCGACGTGGAGGCACGATGGCATCGCGGTATCAGATTGTTTGTATGGTGGTCGATCGCGGCAGCCTGAAGGGTGCAGCCGATGAGCTGGGCTATACGCAAAGCGCGGTGAGCCAGGCCGTCAAGGCGCTCGAGCGTGAGCTGGGCACCACGCTTATCGAGCGCGGCAAACAGGGTGTCTCGCTTACGCGCGACGGTAAACAGTATCTGCCGTATCTGCGCCAGATCGTAACTGCCGAGGCCGAGCTCGAGGGCAAGCGCCAGGAGTTGCTGGGACTCTCCTCGACCGATATTCGTATTGCGACGTTTACCAACGTGAGCCGTACCGTGTTGCCGCGCGTGATCCGCGACTTTGGGGCCCTGCACCCGGGCGTGCACTTTACCCTCAAGCAGGGCGATTACACGCGCAACGCCCAGTGGGTGCACGATGGCGTGGTTGACTTTTGCTTTACGGCGCGCGGATTTACCGCGGGGCTCCAGAAGCGCGTGGTCTATCACGACGAGTTGGTGGCGCTGCTGCCGACCGCGCATCCGCTGACGGCAAAGGAAAAGGTGACGCTCGCCGACCTGGCGTCCGAGCCGTTTGTGCTGCTGGATGAGGGCGAACAGAGTCTGGTGCTCGATGCCTTTGCCGCGCACGGGCTGTCGCCGCATGTGACGAGTGAGGTCACCGATGACTACACCATTATGGCGATGGTGGAGGAAGGCCTTGGCGTGAGCATGCTCTACCGTCGTACGGTCGAGGGCATGAAGGCCGATATCTGCGTGCGCCCCATCGTGCACGCTCCCTCGCGTGATGTGGTGGCGGCTTGGCGCAGCTGGGACACCATGCCTATCGCCACGAGGCGCTTTATCGATTATATGAGCTCGCATATCGTGAGCTAGTTGCCGATGCGTCACCTTGTTGGATGTGTCTAGCGCGTCCCGGTCTTGGCTTGCGTCAGACGGTAGGTGCGTGCCGGGTGGCAGAGCAATACCGCCACGACCATAAAGAACGCCGTGGTGCCCAGGCTGATGGGGTAGACCATCATGATGTTCGCAAAGGTGCGGAAGTTCGGGAACACGCAGAACACCCAGTAGAAGCGAATACCGCAGACGCAGATCATGGTGATGAGGGCTGGCATGAGCGAGATGCCAAAGCCGCGCAGGTAACCGGACATGTTCTCGTAGAACATGCTAAAGGCGTATGCCGGGAAGATCGAGCACACGCGGATATAGCCGATCGAGACGATGTTGGGATCGCTGTTGAACAGCGCCAGGATCTCGCGTCCCAGACCGACGATGATGACGATGGTGGTGAGCGCAACGATGCCGCCTTCAACCAGGCAGACCTTGAGCGTCTTGGTGCAACGGTCGATCTGACGAGCGCCGTGGTTTTGTCCCACAAAGGTGGTGCAGGCCTGGCTAAAGCTGTTGAGCAGGTTGTAGCACACATACTCTAGGCTCATGGCGGCACTGGATGCCGCCATGACCTCGGTGCCCAAGCTGTTGATGGCGGACTGGATGATGATGTTGGCGACGGCAAAGACAGCGCTTTGGATGCCGGCGGGCAGCCCGATCTTGACGATGCGCTTGAGGGCGACGGGGTCTAAGCCTAAGTCGCGCGGGGTGACGCGGACGACGGAGTCGGTCTTGAGCAGGTGGACAAAGAGCGTGCCGGCGCTGACGGTGTAGGCGATGGCGGTGGCGATGGCGACGCCCGCGACGCCCCAGTGGAGTACGGGGACAAAGATGAGGTCCAGGCCAATGTTGAGGACGGTTGACACGGCAAGCGCCTGCAGCGGCATGCGGGTGATGCCGACGGAGCGGAAGATCGCGGCCTCAAAGTTGTAGAGCAAGATCGAGGGCATGCTGAGCAAAAAGACGCGTAGGTAGAGCGAAGCGAGCGGCATGGTTTCGGCGGGAACGTTGAGCGCGGCGAGCATGGGCTCGGCAAAGATCTCGCCCAGCGCGATGACGACAAAGCCCACGAGCGCCATCAGAATCGAGGTATGGACAGCGCGCTTGACCATGTTCTGATCGTTGCGGCCGATAGCGTTGGCAATGACCACGTTGGAGCCGAGCGACATGCCGATAAACAGGTTGATCATAAGGCTGGTAAGGGGAACATTGGAGCCGACTGCCGCCATGGCGAGGGTTCCCTGGTCGCCCGAGAAGTTACCGATGATGACCGTGGCGATGAGGTTCGACAGCTGCTCTAGGATGCTCGTGGCAGCGACGGGGAAGGCGAACAGGGGGATATTGCGCCACAGCGAGCCGGTAGTCATGTCAATGTGCTTAGATGCGGTATCAGCCATACGCTCTCAATCTCTAATATGCTTTTCCGTGCTTATTTGCGCAGATGATGATACTCCTAATCGACTAGTCATTTAAGAACGTCCCCAATGACTAGGTGGGGGAGGCGTGCGACAATGGTGGGCGTTGTGTTGTCCGCGCTAAGGAGTTGCCATGTTGTTGTGTCCCGTTTGCCATGAGCCGTTGGTGGACGACGAGCGCGGTGCCGCATGCGCGGGCGGACACCGATTTGACCGTGCGCGCGAGGGCTATCTATATCTATTGCGGTCGTCCAAGAGCGGCGACGCTATGGGTGATCCCAAGTCGCAGGCGCGCAGCCGTCGTGACTTTCTGAACCGCGGTTACTATGCGCCGTTGCACGATGCGATGGTCGAACTGGTGCGCGAGCAGGTGTCTGGGCGTGCAACGTCTACGGGCAGCCCCATGACCTTGCTCGATATTTGCTGCGGCGAGGGCTACTACACGAGCGCGATGGGCGCGGTGCCGGGCGTGGATGCTTACGGGTTCGACTTGGGCAAAGAGATGGTGCGCCTGGCCGCCAAGCGCGGCGATGCGACCTTTTTCGTGGCCAACATGAAGGACATCCCCGTGGCCGATGGCGCCTTCGATATGGTGACCGAGCTCTTTGCCCCCTTTAACGAGCGCGAGTTTGCCCGCGTGCTGGCACCCGAGGGCTCGCTCTTTACCGTGGTGCCGGGTGCTCGGCATCTGTTTGGGCTCAAGGAGGTACTCTACGACACGCCGTATCTCAACGATGAGAAGCTGCCGCAGACAACCGAGCTCGAGCTGGTGGGAACGCAGCGGGTGTCTGCGAGCATTACGCTCCAGACGCAGGCCGACATCGAGGCGGTGTTCCAGATGACGCCGTACTACTACCGCACGCGCCCTGCCGACAAAGAGCGCCTGGCAAACTTGGACACCCTTCAAACCGACATCGACTTCATCATCGCCGAGTATCGCCACTAACCTACCAAAAAGGGACAGGTTTATTTTGGTAGGTTTTATCTGGGCAAACGTAAAGGGCCGACCGCGTTGCTGCGCGATCGGCCCT
>JAHYYO010000067.1:0-5382 GCA_019424925.1 Collinsella sp. | reverse complement strand
CGAGCACTATGAGGGGCCTAACGACCCCACGCTCGTCTTCTTTAGCGTCGAGGATCCCGAGGCTTTTATCTGCAATCACGACGAATGGGTGCCGGTCGAGTTCTAGCCAGCTGGCTCATCCTAACAACTTGGTTTTCGCATGGGCGGGCCCCGTATTGCCCGGCGCCGTTAGGAGCGCCGGTCAATACGGGGCCCGCTCCATTTGTCAATTCCTTCAAGCGAATGTGTCGGGAATGTTTCAATGCATGAATATGCAAGCCATTTACGTATTCATGCATCTTTTGGTGCTAAAGTTTCAACCCACTTCATAACGACTGCTGCGAAATGCGCATCGGTGCATAAATCGCAGACAAGGAGTCTGATATGTCTTTGAAGGTTGGAATCGTCGGCGCGGCTGGATATGCCGGAGCCGAGCTCATTCGCCTCGTCCTCGGTCATCCCGAGTTTGAACTTGCTGCCATTACGTCCAACGCCGATGCCGGCCAGCCGTTGTCTGCGGTGTACCCGAGCTTCACCGGCGTAAGCGATCTTGTCTTTACGACGCATGATGCCCCCGAGCTCAAGAACTGCGACGCGGTCTTTTTGGCCGTGCCGCACACGGCTGCCATGGCACAGGTGCCCGCGCTGCTTGCATCGGGCGTCTCCTGCTTTGATCTTTCGGCCGACTACCGTCTGAACGACGCGTCCGTTTTTGAGGCTTGGTATGCCGCCGAGCATACGAGCCCCGAGCTGCTCAAGACCCGTGCCTTCGGTCTGCCCGAGCTGTTCTGCCAGGACTTGGAGACCGCCGCATCCGACCATGCCGACGGCAAACCCGTGCTGGTCGCCTGCGCCGGTTGCTATCCCACCGCAACGAGCCTTGCCGCCGCGCCCGCCGTGCGCGCGGGCTGGGTGGCCGAGAACGGTCCCGTGATTGTCGATGCCATTAGCGGCGTGACGGGCGCCGGTAAGTCCTGCAACGCCCGCACCCATTTTTGCAGCGCCGACGAGAACTTGGAGGCCTACGGCGTGGGCAAGCATCGCCACACGCCCGAGATTGAGCAAATCCTTGGCCTGACCGATCGCGTCGTCTTTACCCCGCACCTGGCACCGCTCAAGCGTGGTCTGCTCTCCACGGTGACGCTGCCGCTTACGCCGCAGGCTATCGATACCTTGACCCTTGAGGACGTTGTCGACCATTACAAGCAGTTCTACGCCGGTCGCACCTTTGTGCGCGTGCTCGATGCCGGCCAGCAGCCCAAGACGGCTTCGGTCGTCGGCACCAACGCTGCCCAGATTGGCCTCGCGCTCAACAAGCGCGCGGGCGTGCTGGTGGCGACGGGCGCCATCGACAATCTGTGCAAGGGCGCTGCGGGCCAAGCGGTCCAGTGCGCCAATATCGTCTTTGGCTTTGACGAGCGACGAGGCTTGCCCACAGTGGCGTGCCCGGTGTAGCACATTCGATTGTTAACGATTTGGTAGTCGGGCATCGAGTGGGGCGCCACTCTTAAGCTGGTCTCATGATCACGACTGGCATGGCGCACCAACCGATGTCCGTTTTTTGTTTGACATAAGGAGTCATAAAGACGATGAATACCGAGCTGTTTGATATCAAGATTCGCGCCGTCGAGGGTGGCGTTACGGCTGCGGCTGGTTTTAAGGCTGCAGGCATCCACGCTGGGTTCCGCAAGAACCCCGAGCGTCTGGATTACGCGCTCGTCGTGCCCGATAAACCCTGTCCCGGTGCTGGCGTGTTTACCACCAATCGCTTTTGCGCGGCGCCCGTGCAGGTGAGCCGTGCCAACCTGGGCGGTACCGACAAGGGGTACGGTATCATCGCCGGCATTTCGGTCAACTCTGGCAATGCCAACGCCGCCACGGGTGAGACCGGCCTTGCATGCGCGCGCGAGACGTGCAGCATCGCATCGCAGGTCATCGGCTGCGAGCCTCAGCAGATTCTGGTTGCCTCCACGGGTGTAATTGGCCAGATTCTGCCGATCGACACGTTTGAGACCGCCATTCCTGCTGCCTACGAGGCGCTCTCCGCCCACGGTGGCGCCGATGCCGCTCGCGCCATCATGACGACCGACACGCACTCCAAGGAGTACGCCGTGTCCTACGTCAGTGAGGCTGCGGGTCATGCGGGCAATGTCTATACGGTAGGCGGAATGTGCAAGGGCTCGGGTATGATCATGCCCAACATGGCCACCATGATCGCAGTTATCACCACCGATGCTCCCGTCGAGCCTGCGGCACTTCATGCCCTGCTGCTCTCGACCGTCAAGCAGACCTTTAACAAGGTAACGGTCGATTCCGACACCTCGACCAACGACACCTGCATCATGCTTGCCTCCGGCGCCGCTGCCGCAGATGCCGAGCCGATCGTCGAGGGCTCCAATGCCTTTGACGAGTTGGCATTTGCCGTGCACGAGGTGTGCGAGAGCCTGGCGCGCAATATCGCCGCCGATGGTGAGGGCGCATCCAAGCTTGTTACGGTCAACGTTACCGGCGCCGCTAACGACGAGGAGGCCGATATCGCCGCCCGTGCCGTTGCCAACTCGCCGCTCGTTAAGACCTGCATCGCCGGCCACGACTGCAACTGGGGCCGCGTTGCTATGGCGCTTGGCAAGTGCGGCGTGAAGTTTAATCAGGAAGACGTTTCCATCGATATGATGGGCATGCCTGTCTGTCGCAACGGTCTGACTGTTCCCTTTGACGAGGACGAGGCTCTACGACGTTTTGAGGCGCCCGAGATCGTGATCTCGGCCGACCTGGGCGCAGGCGACGCGGCAACGACCGTGTGGACCTGCGACCTCACGCATGAGTACATCTCCATCAACGGCGACTACCGTTCCTAGATTCCAGGCACGCTGCGCATCTTGCCGCGATTGCGGACAGCGGAGCACGGCGCGATAACGATACGAAAGACGAGGCAGATTATGAAATTCGCACGCGATTGTCGTTCGAGTGAATCCAACGAAGCAACCGCGCAGCTGCTGTTCGAAGCGCTGCCGTGGATTAAGAACCTGACCGGCAAGACGGTTGTTATCAAATATGGCGGAGCCGCCATGGTTGATGAGCAGCTGCGCCGCGACGTGATGAGCGACATCGTTTTGCTCAAGATCATCGGTATGCGCCCCGTCATCGTGCACGGCGGCGGCAAGGCTATTAACGAGGCGCTGAGCCATTACGATATTCCCGTCGAGTTTAAGAACGGCCAGCGCGTGACCACGCCGGCGACGATGGATATCGTGCGCGAGGTGCTGGGCGGCAAGGTTAACCAGGAGCTGGTTGCTGCCATCAACCACCACGGCAACCTGGCCGTGGGCGTGTCGGGCAGCGATGCCGGCACGCTCATCGCCGAGCCGCTCGACCCCGAGCTCGGTCGCGTGGGCAAAGTGACGCACGTCAACACCGACTATATCGAGCGCCTGCTCGATAGCGAGTACATCCCCGTCATCGCTACCGTCGCGGCGGGGGAGGACGGCGGTTTCTTCAACATCAACGCCGATACCGCCGCCGGTGCCGTTGCGGCGGCGCTGCATGCGCATAAGGCGATCTTTTTGACCGACGTCGACGGCCTGTACAAGGACTTTAGCGATAAAGACTCACTCATCTCCAACCTAACGCTCGACGAGGTTAACGAAATGCTCTACGGCGGCGAGGTCGATAAGGGCATGATTCCCAAGCTGCGTGCGGCCGTCGATGCGCTTGCCGGCGGCGTATTTCGCGCTCACATCATCAACGGCACCACGCCGCATTCGCTGCTGCTGGAGCTGCTGACCGATGCCGGCGTCGGCACCGTGATCCATTCCACCGAGACGGCTTACGAGTTCGATACGCATCCGCATCCGCTTTCGACGTTTGCTGCGCGTCTGACCGAGAATCTTGACGAGGTCGAGAAGCTTCAGACGGTCTAGCTGACCCGCAGCCGCCCCATTCCTGCACCCATAGCCCCGCGCCGTCTGGCGCCCAACGAAAGGTATCCCATGTCACTTGCAGCTCAGCAATCGCTTGAATCCCATTACGTTATGCATACCTTTGGCCGCTCTCCGGTCGAGTTTGTCGAGGGTCACGGCATGAAGCTCACCGGCGACGATGGCCGTGAGTACCTCGACTTTCTTGCCGGCATCGGCGTGTGCAGCCTAGGTCATGGCGACCCGGCTGTGCTCTCGGCGCTCGAGGCACAGACCAAAAAGCTCATGCATGTCTCCAATTACTTCTACATCGAGCAGCGCGGACAGGTCGCGGCGCTGCTGTCCAAGCTCGCTAACGACGACGTAGATGGTGCGCGTGTGCTTGCCGATGCCATTGTCGCCGGCGATGAGACCACGGCAGCTGCTCTTGGTGCCCCGGCTACGGATGAGCAGGTTTGGGAGACCTTCTTTGCCAACTCTGGCGCCGAGGCCAACGAGGGCTCGATGAAGCTCGCGCGCCTGTACGCCAAGCGTGCCGGTAATGGCGGCAACACCATCGTGTGCATGCGCGGCGGCTTCCACGGCCGTACGCTCGAGACCATTGCCGCCACCATGCAGGATTGGCTGCAGGACAGCTTCCGCCCGCTGCCGGGTGGCTTTGTGGCCTGCACGCCCAACGATATCGATGAACTGCGTGCGATCTTTAAGCAGCTGGGGAGCGAAATTTGTGCCGTGATGCTCGAGCCGATTCAGGGCGAGAGCGGTGTGCACCCCATGACCGAGGAGTTTATGGCGGCAGCGCGCGACCTGGCACACGAAGTGGGCGCCGTGCTTATCGCCGACGAGGTCCAGTGCGGCATCTTCCGCTCCGGCAAGCCGTTTGCATTCCAAGCCTATGGTGTGGAGCCCGACATCATGAGCCTTGCCAAGGGCATTGCTGATGGCGTGCCCATGGGTGCCGTCGTGGCAAAGAAGGAGATTGCCGACGTGTTTAAGCCGGGCGACCACGGCTCGACCTTTGGCGGTAGCTGCTTGGCCATCGCGGCGTGTGCCGCGACGCTCTCCGCACTCGTGCGCGGCGATTATGCCGACCACGCTGCCAAGGTAGGCGCCTATATGGAGGCAAAGCTCGCCAAGCTGCCGCACGTGACCGAGGTACGTGGCCGCGGCTTGATGCTCGGCTGTGATTTGGATGATGCCGCGGGCGACGCGCATGATGTTGTTGCCCGCGCGCTGACCGCCGGTGCCGTGACCAACGCTACAGGTGCGCATACGCTGCGTTTCCTGCCGCCACTTGTCTGCGAAGAAGCCGACGTGGACAGCCTGATCGAGACCCTGTCGGACGTTTTGGCCTAACACAGCGCAATAACTTAATTTGGACCGGGTTCCGGACTGCGGACGTGCCATATGCGGCACGATTCAGCGGTCTGGAGCCCGTTTTGCCTTAGATTTGCTAAGGCAGGGAGACCTGCTGGTCAAAAAACAT
>JAHYYO010000066.1:0-5433 GCA_019424925.1 Collinsella sp. | reverse complement strand
CTCGTCAAGGACGGTACGCTGACCGTCGGCACCTCTGCCGAGTACGCTCCGTTTGAGTACAAGGATGACAACGGCGATTATCAGGGCTTTGACCTTGAGCTCATCAAGGCTATCGGCGACAAGCTGGGCCTGGATGTCGAGTATGTCAACAATGACTTTGACACGCTTGTTCCGGGCGTCGCTTCGGGCGCCAAATATGACGTCTCCATCGCGGCTATCACCGACACGCCCGAGCGTGAGAAGGAAGTCACTTTCTCCGATTCTTACTACATGGACGATCAGGCTATCGTGACCAAGGTCGATAACACCGACATCACGGCCGACAACTACAGCGAGAAGCTCAACAACGCCGACGCTACCATCATCGTCCAGTCTGGCTCGACCGCCGAGTCCTTTGCCCAGGAGAACTTCCCCAAGGCCAAGATTGTCCCCTACAAGGACGCCACCGAGTGCTTCAGCGCCCTGCAGTCCGATAAGGGCGACGCCGTAGTCACCAACCGCTCCGTTGCCAGCCAGCTGACCGCCGAGCAGTTCAACACCTGCCAGACCATTAAGCAGATTAGCACCGGCGAGGAGTACGCCATCGCCATCAACCAGGGCAACACCAAGCTCAAGGACGACATCAACCAGGCCATCAAGGACCTGACCGACGACGGTACCGTTGACGCCCTCATGGCTAAGTACAACATCAAGTAAAATAGTCACTTGATTGCTCGCGGGCCCTTTCCGTTTTGGCGGAGAGGGCCTTTGCGTTTCTCTTGACGGAGAGCATTTCCGTCTCGTTTTGCCGGCAACTTCTACGATAGGAGCCACCTTGTCTCGACTGAACAAAGGGGCTGCGGAGCAGCGTTTTCCACTGCCCGCCTTGCTCCAAAAGCTAGTCTGCGTCATGGCCGTGGCGCTCGCGCTGGTGTGTGTGGGGACATATGCGCCCACGACCGCCCAGGCGCTTGAGACCGCAAAGATTACCGCTCGACCCAACACCGGTTCGGGCAGCGCTGTGGTCGGCGGTACCGAGACGCGCATTACCTGGGAGGTCCAGGCCGATGCCGATGAGGAGCTGAGCGGTCTTTCGCTGACGTTTGTCGACGGCACGACGTTTGGTACCGATGACACGCGATTGACGATGCTCTCGGGCGAGGACCTCATGGATCGTACGCCCATGAAACCCACGTGCAAGGCTGACGGCCAGACGCTCAAGATTGACTTTGGCGAGACGGCGCCTGCCGGCGGCTTTTTCCGTGTCGAGGTTTACGGTGTGACCTTCCCCGTCGAGGGCGGCGATGAGGCCTTTAGCGGCACCTATACGCTCGCTGACGGGTCGACCAAGAAGATCTCCAAGATTCCGTCGGTGGAGATCAAGGGCGTGACGGCCTTCGATAACTTCCTGGCCGATCTTAAGGAGCAGCCGTGGGTCGAGGCCTGGAACTCCAATATGTTCCTGCGCCTGTTCTTGAACCCGGTCATTTTGGTCCAGAGCCTGCCGATCGTCTTCAAGGGCTTCCTCATGTCGCTCTCGATCGTGCTTGTGGCGTTTCCGCTGGCAATTCCCTTCGGTTTCGCCCTATCGCTCATGCGCATTTCCAAGTCGCGCATCCTGCGCTGCCTTGCCGGTATCTACGTGAATATCATTCGCGGTACGCCGGCATTCCTGCAGATCTATATCGCGTTCTTCGGTCTGCCGTTGGCCGGCGTCAAGGTTGATGACTACGTGCTCGGCGTCATCGTCATGGCCATGAATTCGTCTGCCTATTTGTGTGAGATCTTCCGCGCCGGTATTCAGTCGATCCCCAAGGGCCAGAACGAGGCTGCGCGTTCGCTGGGCATGAATGCCTTCCAGACGCTGCTCTACGTTATGATTCCGCAGACGTTCCGCAATGTTTTGCCTACGCTGACCAGCGAGTTTATCTTGCTTTACAAGGATACGTCGCTGCTTGCCGCCGTGGGTGTGGTCGAGATCGTCATGAACGCCCGTACCATCGTGGCCACGACGGGCTCCATTACACCGTACGTGGTTGCCGCCCTGTTCTATCTGGTCATCACCCTGCCGCTCGCTCGCTTGGTGAGCGGTCTTGAGGCGAGGCTTTTGGGCACGGCCGAGACCAAGAAGAAGCGTCCCGCAAAGAGCGCCGGACAGGTTGTCGCGACGCCTGCCGATCACATCGCCGGTCTGTAAGGAGGTCCTATCATGAGCGAAACCAATAACTCGAACGAGGTCGTCGTCAGCATCAAGAACCTCCAGAAGGCCTTTGGCGACAACGTGGTCCTGCGCGACATAGATCTGGATGTGCACAAGGGTGAGGTCGTTGTGGTCTTGGGCCCCTCGGGCTCGGGCAAGTCGACGATGCTTCGCTGCATCAATCGTCTGGAGCATCCCACGAGCGGCTCGATTATCGTTGAGGGCGTGGATGTGTGCGCCAAGGGTGTCGACCTCAACAAAGTGCGCACGCACCTGGGCATGGTCTTTCAGCAGTTCAACCTGTTCCCGCACCTGTCGGTCAAAAAGAACGTCATGCTTGCGCAGCAAAAGGTGCTCAAGCGCAGCAAGGAAGAGGCCGAGAAGATTGCCATCGAGGAGCTGACCAAGGTCGGCCTTGCCGAGCGTATCGACTTTATGCCGAGCCAGCTCTCGGGCGGCCAGCAGCAGCGCGTTGCCATCGCCCGCGCCCTGTCGATGAACCCGCACGTCATGCTCTTTGACGAGGCCACCTCGGCGCTCGACCCTGAGCTCGTGCGCGACGTCTTGGGCGTCATGCGCGACCTGGCACACGACGGTATGACCATGATCGTCGTGACGCACGAGATGGGCTTTGCCCGCGATGTCGCCGACCGCGTCGTCTTTATGGACGGAGGCGTCATTGTGGAAGAGGGTACGCCGAGCGAGGTCTTCGACCACCCCAAGAGCGAGCGCACCAAGGCGTTCTTGGGCAATATCTCGTAGCCGGTTGATGTAACTGCCGTTACAAAAGAGCGGGGCTGGACTTGAATCCAGCCCCGCTCTTTTGTAGGGATGGGGATGCGCTTTGATGCAGGCTCTCTTGGAAGCCCTGGGTTCGTTACGCGAGCTCGGCTCCGAGGGCCTTGCAAGCGGTCTCGCCCTCGTCGTCGGGCGCGTCGTAGCAGATGGTGGAGTCCACGACGTTGACGCCGGCCTCGTCGGCGTCGGCCTTCCAGTTGTCCATCCACTCGCCCTCGGCCCACGAATAGGAGCCAAAGAGGACGACCTTCTTGTCGCCGAGAGCCTCCTTGACCTCGTCCCACATCGGCTGGAACTCATCGTACTCGAGTTCCTCGGAGCCCATGGCTGGGCAGCCGAAGGCGAAGGCATCATATTCGGTGGCCTTGTCGGCAGAGAAGTCGGCGCAGGAGATGACCTCTGCCTCGGCGCCGGCATCGGTTGCACCTTCGGCAACGAAGTTTGCCATGGCCTCGGTGTTGCCCGTGCCGCTCCAGTAGACGACGGCGATCTTGCTCATGTTGAGTCCTTTCAGTTGTGCGGCAGGTTGCCGCGGCTTCTATGTTCTATCGGGTTGCCTGGGCAAGTTGCGCCAAGCTGCAGCCCTGCTGATAGATGTAGGTAAGGTATTGCGTGCATGCACGATAGGAATCGAAGGTCGTGAGCGCCTGTTCGACGTTTGTGTATACCTTCCAGGCGCCAAAGACCTTATAGTTTTCGCCGTGCTGGACGATAAACTGATGGACATCTTCGTAGGGATAGCCCAAAAAATAGCCAATTTCGTGGGGGAGCTCGCACATGCACCCCGTATCGCAGTGCCTATTTCGCGCGAGTGCGCAGACACTGCCGTCATAGGCGCTTTCTGCGGCATTGCTGCTTGCCAGCGTGATGCGCGCGGCGAGATGCACCAGGGATGCGGGCAGGTTGTGGACATCGTAACCTTCGGCGACAAGCGCCGTCGTGGCGCGGGGGTCGGAGAGGTATCGCATGAGGTCCGCAGGGCGGTACACATAGATGAGCGCTCCGCAGGGGCGCCAGACCAAAACGCTCATATGGATCCCGAGCGGCTGGAGCTCGCGGTTGCATTGGGCTATGACGGCGAGCAGGCGAGAGCGTCGCTCTTCGATTTGAGCGACGCCGAGTTTTCCGTTTTGGTTGGCGTAAACGCCGGGATAGGTAAAGAGCGAAGCCGGCTTGATACCTGCGAGCGTAGGGGAGCAGTTGCGCACGACAGCCGTTTGGTATGTTGGGATGTCAATGGTTCGAGTCACGGCGCTCCTTACGGATCTAAACTGTTAGCCTAGGAAAACTTATACACGAAAGTAAGCCATGGTCAACAAAAAAGTTTGAAGCGGGAAACTAATTGACCGAACGGACATGATTTTGGGTTAAGATGGGGACACCCCATGGGGGTATCTAGATAGGGCTACTTGAAAGGGGAACGCATGAGTGACTTGCTCAACCCTGCGGATCTCATCGTGCTGGCCGTCATTGCCGTCGGCATGTTTTTTGGACTGCGTCGTATTGCCGCTTCGACACACGGGAAGAGTTGCTGCAGCGATGGCGCGAGCGGTAAGAAGGCCAAAAAGGTTGTTGTGGTGGATACCGATGCGTCACACTACCCCTATAGCGATGAGCTGCTCATCGGCGGCATGAGCTGTGACGGCTGCGCTCAGAACGTAGCCAATGCCCTTAATGCACTGGATGGCGTGTGGGCAACGGTGACGTATGCGGACCACACGGCACGCGTGCGCTCTAAGCAGCCGGTTGATCGCGGTGTCCTCGAGACGGCCGTGAAAGACGCGGGCTACTACGTCATGACGCTGTAAGCGCCGTCTTGGATGCATTTCCTTGTCTAGGCTCGTCCGCGCAGCTCGATGTCTTGGATATCGTCGAAGTCGATGGCGATATCTTTGAGCTTGAGGAGCCTGAAGGCAGGGAGTACCTCGTCAAGGATGCCGGTGCGGGAGCGATAGCCGTACGTATCGTAATAGGTGACGCGGACCAGGTCGCCACGTTTGAGACCCTCGAGCTTTTTAGAAAGCACGAGGGCTTTTTCTTCCGTGAGTTCACGTTTTGGCTCGACGGTGATTTCCTGCTTGCGCACGAGTTCGTAGTATCCCGTGAGGGCGGCAAAGGGCATAAACTGTGCGGCGCGGTTGGCGCGCACGGCACCGTTGGCTGTGAGGTTGGGGTCGGCGGCGCGGCGTCTGCCCTCGGGGTCCGCCAGGCGCTCGAAGGCGGTCGGCGGGCGCACGGGCTGTTGTTTGGGTTTAGGCACGGTGTCCTCCAACTTGGTCGTTGCGTTCGCGCGCGGTGGCGCCGGCGGTAAAGCTTAATCCCTTGACGAGCGCGTTCTTGCCGTACTTGCCTTTCACAGCCAGGACGGCGCGCGCCAGGTCGCGCTCGCGCTCATCGGCCTCGACATCGCTAAACAGATCGATAGTGGCAAATTCCTCGGGCATGAGGTTGCCAAA